>CACJJR010000011.1 GCA_902593795.1 uncultured Candidatus Actinomarina sp. | reverse complement strand
AATAAGTGGAAATCCAGCAGAGTTTAAGGAAACAGAACATTATTTTTTAAAGTTGAGTGCCTTAAACGACAAACTCTCCGATTGGTTGAATACCAAAAAAGACTGGAGGCCGCATGTTATTAACTTTTCAAAATCTTTTGTTAACGAAGGATTGCAGGATAGAGCCATAACTAGAGATCTAGATTGGGGTATAGAGATACCAGATAATGAACTTGGGGATGGAAAAAAGATTTATGTATGGTTTGAGGCAGTAATTGGTTACTTATCTGCTTCAAAAGAGTGGGCAATTAACAACGGGACCCCTGAAGCTTGGAAAGATTTCTGGCTAGATAAAAATTCTGAGTCTTACTATTTTGTTGGTAAAGATAACGTACCTTTTCACGCAATAATCTGGCCAGCAATGCTCCTGGCGTATGGGGATTTAAATTTACCAACTAATGTTCCAGCAAACCAATACATATTAATCAAAGGAGAAAAGGCATCTGCTAGTAGAGGTATAGGAAAAACTTTAAATGATTATCTAGATGAATGGAATCCTGATTCATTAAGGTACTCTCTTGCAAGTATTCTCCCAGAGCAAAATGATTCAGAGATTTCTGAGGATGAAATGATAAGAAGAAATAATGAAGAACTTGTAGCAGCATGGGGGAACCTCGTTCAAAGAGTTTTTTCACAGTACATAAACAACTTTGATGATATAGATACAAATTTTGTATATGAAAAAATTGATGAGGAACTACTTGAAGGTGCAAAAAACTGTTTTATAAAAACAGGAGAAATGATTGAAAAAGTAGAACTTAAATCTTCACTTCAAAATGTTATGGCTTATGTAAATACTATTAATGCTTATTTAAATGAGACAGAACCATGGAAGGTAATAAAAGAAGATAAAAAAAGAGCTAGTGGAATACTGCATTGTGCAATAACTTCTATTGATGCTTGTGCAACTATGTTCACACCTTTTATGCCTACAACTTCGAAAATAGTAAGTGATGCTATTCAAAAAGAAGATCGAAACACTTGGGGAATAAATGAAATTAAAAAAGGTGCCCCTTTAGAAAACATAGGACACCTTTTCAAAAAATTTGATTAGCTTTTTGTAGCTTGAAATACCTCATCTATTTCATTAATCAAACCTAAAAGTTCCTCACCAACTGCAGGATCTTCTGTTTTTTTAGCCTCACCAGCTTTTTTAGTTGCATTCCAGAAAAGATCGTGAACATTTGGAAATTTTTCTAAATGTTCTGGCTTGAAATAGTCTGTCCAAAGAACCCAAAGGTCTTTTTTAACTTCTTCTGCCATATCTTCTTTTATGGTTATACATCTTTGTTTAAATGCTGCATCATCAGATTCTTGATACTTTTTAGATGCATTAACTACTGATTCAGCATTAATTCTTGCTTGTGCTGGATCGTAAACTCCACAAGGTAGATCACAATGTGCATAAGCTATATTTTTCGGTTTAAATAAATTCATTAATCTCCTTTTTTATATATTATAATTTGATAAGAACCTTATGTTTAAAACAGCTGGAAGATTAATTAATTTTAAAACCTTATTTCTTGTCGCTTTGTATATATTTTTCAAAAGTGACAATAAAAATATAACCACCTATGAAATTAAAGAAGAGAGTATGAGTCCAGCATTACTCCCAGAGGACTATGTAGTTGCTATTAAAAATAAAGATACATTAAGTCGTGGTGATATTGTTATTTTTAAAAATAATGAAAAAAATATAGATGTTGTAAAAAGAGTAATTGGCTTACCTGGTGAAACCGTGAGTTCCGAAAATGGTAAAGTTCTTATAAATAATTCTGAGATAGATGACATCTGGGCTAAAACTGTCACTGATGACTTTATTCAACAATCACTTGGAGAAGATGAAGTATTTGTTCTTGGTGATCAAAGAAGGCTATCATCAAGTGACTCAAGAACATTGGGTCCAGTTTCAACAAAAGATTGTTTGAAAATAAAATATAGATACTGGCCTTATCAAAGGTTTAAATCATATGAGTAACTCTCTGTATTGTAGTTGGTGTGAAAATGAGATGGCCTATATTCATGGCCATGCTGCATGTATAAGTAGTGGATGTGCAATGTTTGGATTAAATCAAGCAGAGTGTTGTTCTGGTGAAAGCGCCGAATTTTGCTCAGGAACTCAGCAAAATGAAATTGCATTATCCCCGCAAAGATTACAATAAATTTATAGGGAATATTTATGGAAATAGAAAATAAAACTGTTGAGTCTATTCCGGCAATAACTATTAGATTTGCTGGTGACTCTGGTGATGGTATGCAGTTAGTAGGTACACGATTTACCGATACTTCTGCTTTATTTGGAAACGACCTTGCTACATTACCTGCTTTCCCTGCTGAAATTAGAGCGCCTCAAGGAACAATTGCAGGAGTATCCTCATTTCAAGTACAGATTGCAGATTTTGATATCTTAACTCCTGGTGATAATCCAGATGTTTTGGTCGCTATGAACCCAGCTGCTCTAAAAGCTCACCTGCACGATCTAGCTCCAAACGGAATGTTAATTTTAAATGAAGACGCATTTGAAGAAAAAAATATTACAAAAGCAGGTTACAAAGTAGATCCAAGAGAATCTGGTGAACTAGATGGATATAGAGTATTTGGAGTACCAATGGAAAAGCTAACAAAAGAAGCTTTAGAGGAGTTTGATTTACCTGGTAGAGCAGTTTTAAGATCAAAAAACATGATTGCTCTTGGCTTGATATCATGGACATTTAACAGACCTCTAGAAGATACGGAAAATTGGATAAATGATAAATTTAGTAAACTTCCAGATATCGCAAAAGCAAACATCAAAGCTTTAAAAACTGGTTATAACTTTGGCATAACTGTTGAGGCATTTCATCATACATATGTTGTTGAGAAAGCCTCTCTCCCACCAGGTGAGTACACAAACATCAATGGAAATATTGGTTTGAGCTGGGGATTAATTGCTGCTGCTAAGAAAGCCGATCTCGATTTATTTTATGGTAGTTATCCCATTACACCAGCATCAGATATCCTGCATGAACTCTCAAAACATAAAAACTTTAATGTCATTACTTTTCAAGCAGAAGATGAAATCGCAGCTGCTGCTGCCTCTGTTGGTGCTTCATTTACAGGAAAGCTTGCCGTTACTGGTACGAGTGGTCCAGGATTAGCACTCAAAAGTGAGACAATATCATTAGCATTGTCAGCAGAACTTCCATTGGTCATTGTAAATGTACAAAGAGGTGGGCCCTCTACTGGACTTCCTACAAAACCTGAACAATCAGACCTTATGTTTGCTTTGTATGGAAGACATGGGGAATCTCCTTTGCCTGTTGTAGCTGCAAAGTCCCCTTCTCATGCTTTTTATGCTGCTTATGAAGCTTCCAGAATTGCGTTAAAGTACATGACGCCGGTAATTTTATTATCTGATAACTATGTAGCAACTGGTTCTGAACCATGGAACCTTCCAGATATTGAAACACTAAATAAATTAGATACAAATATTATTACAAAACTCAATACAGAGGATGGATTTTTACCATTCTTAAGAAATGTTGATACTTTTGCTAGACCATGGGCACTACCAGGAACTCCAGGTCTTGAATACAGAGTTGGTGGCCTTGAGAAAGAAGAGGGAACAGGAAATGTTTCTTATGATGCTGCAAACCACCAATACATGACAGATATGAGAGCATGGAAA
>CACJJR010000010.1 GCA_902593795.1 uncultured Candidatus Actinomarina sp. | reverse complement strand
TAGCCAAGAAATTCAGCATGGTATCGATTTACTATTTCAATTGGTTCGACACCTTCATCGTCAGCTCTTACCGTTATGGGCGTTCCATGGACATCACTACCAGATACCATGATTACATTATTGCCAATCATTCTGTTATATCTCGCAAAAATATCAGCAGGTAAATATGCTCCACCAATATGTCCTAGATGTCTTGAACCACTAGCATAAGGCCAAGCTACAGAAACTAAAATATTTTTTGGCATGCAATAAGAATAGCGATTTTTAGCTTGATAAATTTAAAAAAAGCCTCAATTTAGGAAACAAAAGTGAAACATTTCAGTAATAATCATTTAACTTTTCATTTAACAATTAACTAATTGGTCCTAGTAAATTTAAGTTTTGATAGAAGGAGAAATATGGAATCAATGATAATTAATTCGGTAGACAGTTTATGGGTTCTCATAGCTGGAATCTTAGTTATGTTTATGCAACCAGGCTTTATGTTGGTTGAAACAGGATTTACAAGATCAAAGAACTCAGTAAATATAGTTATGAAAAACTTTATGGACTTTTCAGTTGGTGCGATAACATATTGGGCATTTGGTTTTGCCTTAGCATATGGAGGATCAACTTTAGGTGGCTTTGTCGCATATGGCGACTTTTTTCTAGAAGGCCAAGCTAGTACATATTTCTTTCAAGTAGTTTTTGCTGCTACAGCTGCAACTATTGTTTCAGGTGCTGTAGCTGAGCGAACTAAATTTAGTGCGTATCTTTTATTTCAACCTTTTATATGTGGAGTAATTTATCCGATTGTGACTCATTGGGTCTGGAGTGGTCAGGGATGGCTAGGTGACCTAGGATTTATTGATTTTGCTGGTTCAGGAGTTGTACATATGGTCGGTGGTTTTGCTGCACTCGCTGGAGTATTGGTTGTTGGTCCAAGAATCGGTAAATATGATGATAACGGATCTCCTCTTCCACTTCCAGGCAGTTCTATGGTCGCTGGAGCATTAGGTGTATTTATATTGTGGTTTGGATGGTATGGATTTAATGTAGGTTCAGCCCTAGCTGCAGTAGATGTTGATTTAGCTGCAATTGCTGTAACAACAACTTTATCTGCTGGTGCCGCTTCTATAGCTGCTATGTATACTTCTATGATTTCAGGAAAACCAGATGTAAGTATGACTTTAAATGGTGCTTTAGCTGGACTGGTTGGTATAACTGCTGGATGTGCGAATGTAAATAATTTAGGTGCAGTTTTAATTGGCTTAATCTCTGGAGTTTTAGTTGTATATTCAATTAATTTCTTGGAGAAAAAAGGTATTGATGATGCTGTTGGTGCCATTTCTGTTCACGGAATATGTGGTGCATGGGGAGTGCTTGCAGTTGCAATTTTTGATACAACAGATGGATTATTTTTTGGTGGATCATCACTTTTTGTTCCTCAGCTAATTGGTATTGCTGCAATAGGTGCGTGGGCATTCTTAACTTCCTATGGAGTTTTAAAAGCCATTGATAGTTTTGTAGGTTTGAGAGTAACACCGGAAGAAGAGATTGCAGGTTTAGATGCTTCTGAACATGGGGTCTCAGCATACGGAGATTTTATTCTCAAAAAATAAATAAATTTGAAAATCAGCCTTTACTCTATCACTTAGGTTTCCCCCTTTTTGACTGATTTGGCTGGTTTTCATCTTTGAAAAAATGCTTTTTTCAACTAATATTGAGGAACTATGTTCGATTTCTCAGAAAAAGACTCATGTGGAGTAGGTTTTATTGCATCAAGAAACATACCTCCAACACATGGAATGACACTCAAAGTTTTAGAGTGTCTTGCTAACTTAGATCACAGAGGTGCAAAATTTGCTGATGGCACAGGTGATGGGGCAGGAGTATTAACTGAAATTCCTTTTGAGCTTATAAGAGCAGAATTAGAAGAATTAGATATTCATCACGATTCAAATAAAAAGATTGGAATAATTTCATGTTTTTTTGATCCTAAGAATGTCGATGAATCGATTGAGTTAATCAACAAAGAGTTACAAATATTTGAAATAAAGCATTTATATTGGAGAAAAGTACCTACTGATAAACAAATATTAGGCACATTAGCAAGAGAATCTAAGCCATCTATATATCAAGGAATTGTTAGTGCAGAGAATGAATCAGCAAAAGATTTTGAAAAAAAACTTTACCTATTTAGAAAGACTTTGGAAAGAAAAATTGCTGAAATAGACTTTTTAAATATTCATATAAACTCTTGTTCGTCAAAAACGGTTGTTTACAAGGGCCTGTTTACTGCCAAGCAAACCGCAGATTTTTACTGGGATTTAAGGAATCCATTGTATAAAACAAGATTTGGTATTTTTCATCAAAGGTTCTCAACTAATACATCCTCAACCTGGGATAAGGCACAGCCCTTTAGAATGTTGGCACATAATGGAGAAATAAATACTATTCAATCAAATTTTTCATGGATGAAGGCTCGTGAAGTTGATGCTACATCAACTTATTGGAAAGAAGAGATAGAAGATATAAAACCATTTATTGATGAATCAATTTCTGATTCTGGACAACTTGATAATGCTATCGAATTATTAGTACGTTCAGGAAGAACGCTAGCTCACTCTCAGGAAATGCTTATTCCATCTGCTTGGGAAAATAATCCAAGATTTTCCAGCAAGCAGAAAGCTTTCTATCAGTATCACTCTTATTTGACTGAGCCTTGGGATGGACCAGCGGCAATTGTTGCATCAGATGGTAAAGATATCATTGCGGGGTTAGATCGAAGTGGTTTGAGGCCAATGCGTTGGATGGTTTCTGATAGGTACGTTTTAGCAGCTTCAGAGGTAGGTATTTGTCCATCTGTTGAGGCTGGAGCATATAAAACAGCTCAACTTGAACCTGGACAGACTATTAGGTACCGTATTGCAAATGATGAACTGTTGGACGAAGGTCAAGTAATAACCAAATTAAGTGATAAAAATCCATATATCGATTGGGTTAATTCGAAACCATTATTAGTTGATGAAACGTTCAGTGAAGAAAAAGATTCTGGAATCAATGTTGATCAATTATCATCTTTTTACGACTTTACACCTGAAGAGGAAAGATTAATTTTACTACCCATGTTAAGAGGAGATATTCCGACAGGCTCAATGGGAAATGACACGTCTCTTGCAGTAATGAGTGCAAATAATCCAAGACTATCAAGATATTTCCATCAACTATTTGCACAAGTTACAAATCCGCCAATTGACCCAATTCGGGAGAGGTTTGTAATGTCAACTAAAACTTATTTAGGGAAAAGAGGTTCAATATTAAAAGAAACTGCACAACAAGCTAATTTAATAACTTTAGATTCCCCTATTTTGAGTGCAGCTTCTTATGATGCTCTAACTAAAGGAAAATTATTAAAGAATAAAACAGCGTTAGTATCTACTTCATTTAATAAGAAAGAAAATACTCTTGAAGAGGCATTAGAAAATGTATGTGAAAAAGTTAAATTAGAAATTTTAGAAAATAAAAAATCAGTAATAATTTTATCTGATAGAAATATTCAAGAAGGTGAATCTATAATTCCATCATTAATGGTCGTAGGAAGGGTTCATCATTTCTTAATTGATTCAGGTATAAGACTAAAAGCTTCATTGATATCTATCTCTGGAGAAATTAGAGACTCACATGATGTTTCGTGCCACATTGCATATGGCGCTTCTGCAGTATGGCCATACTTGGCACTAGAAAAAGTCAGACAAATTGCATTAGAAAATGAAAATTTAGACATTACTGTTGAGCAAGCTCAAGAAAATTATCGAAGTTCATTAAATAAAGGGCTTCTAAAAATCATGTCTAAGATGGGTATTTGTACTATTTCTTCATACAGAGGTTCAGAACTATATGAAATCATCGGGTTAAATAAGGAATTAGTTAACAAAGTATTTAAATACTCA
>CACJJR010000009.1 GCA_902593795.1 uncultured Candidatus Actinomarina sp. | reverse complement strand
AGTGCTTCTAGTAAGTATTTTCACATATCTCTTTGCTTTTGCAATTCCAAAAAATCAAGCAACAAACCTCGTTAGTGATTCATTAAACAACTCTGTAAATTCTACAAGCGAAGTTATTGAAGGAGCTGAAATATACAGTTCTCTGAACTGTCAATCTTGTCATACACAAAATGTAAGAACATTAATTCCTGATACTCAAAATGGGAAAGTGCTGCAAAACAAATATGCAAATGCAACATTAATTAATAATGTTGGAAATATAAGACTTGGCCCAGATTTATCAACAGCTGCAACTCGTGAGCCAACTAACAATAGTCAGTGGCTTAAAAGGTATCTTTCTGACTCTACCTCTGTAAATAGAGATATTCCACATCCAAATTATGACTTTCTTGATGAGGAAGATTTGGAATACCTCATAACTTATTTACTATCATTAGGAGAAGTAAATGAGTGAATTAGTAAATAAAGTAGCAGAGATTTTAAATGCACCTGTTGATCTAGTTCAGCGTTCAGCAGAAGCTCGGGCTGCTGCATCTGGGATTTCAGTTGATGATGTATTGAGTTCTTGGGCTGGTGGAGAAAGTGTTGCTTCGTCAGCACCCAAAGAAGAAGCACCAGTAGTTGAAGAGACTGCAGCAGAGGAAGTTGTTGAGGAAACTCCTGTAGAAGAAGTCATTGAGGAAGCTCCTGTTGAAGAAATAAAAGAGGTTTCTGTTTCATCAGCAGTTACTAGACAAGTTACCAAATCTTTATCTTTTGCAAATGAAACTATGGGTATAAAGATAAATTCAGAAAATCTTCTTCCAAAATGGCTCAACTTTAGTTTTATTATTATCCCTTTATTCATTCTTGTAGGTCTTATTAGCTCTTCAAATACGCAAGATTGTGGTGAAAGAGGAATGTTAAATATAGATAGGAAATCCCAAGAGGCTGTAAATTGTGACGGTTCACCTTATGAAGGTAAAGGTGTTGCTGCTACAAACACAATAAATTATATTGCAATTGGACAAGAAGTTTATGCCGGTGCCGCCGCTTGTGCTGGATGCCATGGTGGTGGAGGCGGAGGTGGAGTTGGTCCTGCTTTTATTGGTGGAGCATTGTATACAACTTTTCCTACATGTGCAGATCATACAAAATGGATTCAATTAGGTTCTGCTGGATGGCAAGCAGAAGTTGGACCAACGTATGGTGCTGAAGAAACTGTATCCATTGGAGGCATGCCAGGATTCCAAGGTAAGTTAACAGAAGACGAACTATATGCAGTTGTAGTTTTTGAAAGAGTTGTTTTTGGTGGAGGCAATACAGAAGAAGTCTTGAGAGATTGTGGATTGCTTGAAACGGACGAAGAAGAAGTTACTACAGAAGCTGTGAGCTCAAATCCTTAATGAAAAAATTTTCATTGCTATATATATTTGTTTTTCTAGATGGTTTATCAGTAGCAAGTAGTTCATTATTTGGATTTTTCTTTCCAAAATTATTTTCTGATATTTTTGGTGCTAACTTTCAGGGAGATGATTTAATCTGGTTGAAATTTGTATTACTTCCTGGAGTAGCAATAAATATTCTTCTAATGTTTTTTGCTATAACAAAAAATAGACCAGGAATATTACTATCTAACTGTCTCAGGGTTTTCACCACTATTAGTTATTTTTTCATGTGGGGTGATGCTGTAATAATAAGGTCTCTTCTAAATCTAATTATTATCCACCATGTGCTTGTGGTTACTGCGACTTTTGTTTTGTTTTTTAGAAAAGAAGATAAGGATATTTCTGAAGAAATCAATACAATTTAATTTCTAATAAAAACCTGTTTGTTTCTTTCTAAATCTGAATTATTATTTTTTTATGCTACCAGTAATCTACTTTCATATAGCACTTGTCGCAATCAGTGCATTTTTGTTTTACGTTGTACTTTAAAGATGGTCAAAAAAAAGCGTGAAAAAAGAGTTGTGGGATGGAAAGAAAATGCAGCTCTACCTGACCTCAATGTTAAAAATGTTATTGCCAAGATAGATACTGGTGCAAATCTAGCTTCCATTGATGCTGCTGATATAAAAATTGTAACTAGAGATGAAGTAAAGTTCGTAAAGTTTAAAGTTATGAAGAGAAACAATACGGTTAGAAAGACTTCTGCACCTTTAGAAGGTTATAAAAGAATTAAGAGCTCAAACGGAGATGTTGAAAAAAGACCATATATTAAAACTACGCTATTGATGGATGGTATTAGTAAAAAAATAGAACTGACCTTAACTGATAGGGGTCCGATGGACTACACAATGTTAATAGGTAGAAAAGCATTGGGAAAAAGATGGGATGTTAACCCTTCAATTAGTTTTCTTACAAATTCAAACGGAAAATTAAAATGAAACTTGGAATTCTATCACAAGATATAAGGCTGTACTCTACGAGCCGTCTTTTCGAATCAGCAAAAAATCGAGGACATGAAACAGAAGTTATTAGCTACCTAAGATGCTATATGAATATTGCTAAAGCTAAACCTAGGATATTCTTCCAAGGCAGAGAGGTTAATTTTGATGTTGTAATACCTCGCATAGCTGCCACATGGACATTTTATGGAGGTGCAGTTGTAAGACAGTTTGAATTAATGGGCTCACTGTCAGCTAATTCTTCAGCTTCGATTAGTAGGTCTCGTGATAAATTAAGAGCTTTACAGCTTATTGGTAATAGTGGTGTAGAAATGCCCGTAACCGGCTATGTTCATTTATCAAGGGATATTGAGTCTGTATTAAAAACTGTAGGCCAGCCTCCATATGTAATAAAACTGCTTGAAGGTACACAAGGTAGAGGTGTTGTTTTAACAGAAACTATGGATGCTGCAATTAGTGCAATTGAAACTATGAAAAAAATTGATGCCAACATATTGATTCAAGAATTCATTAGTGAGTCAAGAGGCGAAGATATAAGAGCAATTGTTGTTGGAGACAAGGTGGTAGCTTCAATGAAACGAAAAGCAAAACCCGGTGAATTTAGATCTAATGTACACCTAGGTGGGAGTGTAGAAAAATACGACCTTACAGAACAAGAAGAAGAAAGTGCAATTAAGGCAGCAAAAGTTCTTGGCTTATCTGTTGCAGGAGTTGATTTGATTCAATCTAATAGAGGACCTTTGGTGCTAGAGGTTAACTCATCACCGGGGCTTGAAGGAATAGAAAAAGCAAGTGGTATAGATGTAGCTGGCAAGATTATAGAATATTTGGAAAATCAACATTCTAAAAGAGATAAATCAAAACCAATCGATATTTAAAAAAATAAATTTTTTACAATAGATAATCTAGAGAATAATCCCTCAGCTAAAACTTTCTCATTTTTAATTAGTACAGGAACTCTTAATAAGTATTCTTTGTACTCACTCTGTACATCAACTTTTTTTATCGAAAAAAATATTTTTAAAAATCTAATTTTTTTTTCAGCTTTACTACAAAGCTCACAATTATCTGTTGTAACAAAAATTAATTCAGACATGTATTATGTAATCATGAGGCCGTGGACTTTAGTATTCATAATTTTACTAGTGCTGATTATCTTTATATCTGGTTCAATAGCCATTTCTAATTTTAGACTTTAATAGTAACTTTTGAATTGTCTTTGCAGTTAAGTAATTTTTGAGCATTTCCATTACTTAAAAATAAAGAAACCATTCCCCATGAGTCAACAACAATTCCAATTGCACCAATTTTTTCATTTTTATAGTTACCACACCATTTAGCTGTTAACTCTTGATTGTCAATCTTTAAAGATATTGAATCCCCTATATCATAATTTTTATCATTAAGTTCTTTTGGTGAAATATTAGTTTGGCAATTTCCAAACTCATCAATATATAAGACCTCACCTTTTATTTCTGTCTCAGAAATGTCTGTAAGTGGAATTAAATACTGATTTAAATCTTCAAGGTTTAATTCTTTTCCGAATTCTTTGAGTTTTAATTGTTCAGAAGCATATCCAGCTGCAAATGGAGCAAATATATCTCTAGCATGAAAAGTATTGCCTTCGTGAGGAATAATCCAATTTTCGTTTTCTAATTCAAAAGCTTGTTTTGCTCCGCCAACAGTTGCACAAGCTAAATTTAATAAGCCGTTATCTGGACCTATCATTACTCCCCAGTCAGTTGTTATTGCAATTGCTTTTCTATCAGTCCCAACACCTGGGTCTACCACAGCAAGCAATACGCCTTGTGGTATATATTGAATTGCCCTCATTAATAAAAGGCTTCCATATTTTATGTCTTGAGGTGGAATTCCATGAGAAATATCGTTTACTTTAATTGATTCATCTATTCTGCTGATCACACCCTTTACAACCCCAACAGAACCATCATTAAGGCCAAAGTCAGAGGCAAAAGATATTACTTTACTCATAGAGATGATTATAAATTCACTTCAGAGTATTAATGGTGTAATCTTATAAATACAAGGGGGATGTTTGAGAAAGTTTTTAAAGTTTTTTTTAATTTTACTTGTCGTCTTATATTTTGGAGTTGGCTGGTTTGCTTACGGTCAAGCAGCAGCAGTTCCCTGTGAAGTTTGGATTGAAGAATCTAAAAATACACCTAGTAGCTGGACTCTTGGAGAAAAAGCAGATTGGAATCCTACAGATTATTTTATAGATAATTATGAAGAAGTAACTATTTATGCTGATAGTGGTGAAATAGAATTAGCATCTTGGTGGGTAGAAAATGATTTATCAAACCCAACAATAATTTTGCTACACGGACTTACAAGTAGTAAATTTTCTCCTGACATTCTTCTTCCAATGGGGATGCTAAACAAAAGTGAATTTAATTTATTAGCAATTGATTTTAGAGATCATGGAGAAAGTACATGTGAAGATGGGTTTCATGAAGCAGGCCAAAATGAGACAGATGATGTGGTTGCAGCAATTGATTGGCTTAAAGAAAAAGGTGTTAAACCATCAAATATAGGTATCTATGGAAACTCATTTGGTTCAATGATTGCTCTCATGACACCAGCAAAGACAAATGAATTCGGTTCGATATCTGTAATAGACTCACCTGTAAGTTTTGAAACGCTTGCAAGAGAAGAGATGACTTATCAGGGGCTTCCAACTTTTTTATGGGAACCAATCTATCATTATGCATTAATTTTCAAAAGAGTAAATATGCTAAAAGATATTCCTGAAGAGGCTTTAGCTAAAAGTAACAAGCAGCCAATTCTTATATTTACTGGTATGCAAAGCGACAGAGTATTACCTCATCATTCTGACGACTTGGTTAATATCGCTGAGCAGAACAATATAAAATACGACATAAGAAAATATGATGATATGGGACATACACAAATTCTTTATTTTTATACTGAAGAATATTCTCAAATTTTGACAGAGTTTTATAAGGGTACATTAAATGATTAGAAAACTTGGATATGTATTAATTATTTTAATTTTTCTTGCCCTCGGTGGAGCGGGCTGGTTTTTTTCAGGTGTTATTTATGAAGGTGGCTTAAACCCAGATTTTAATGATACAGCAAGCATAGGTACTGCTGAAGATAGGGTTTCTGTAACAGAAGTTAACAACAACTCGATTGTTCTTAATGTAGAGGAAGAAATGTGGGGACCACTGCTAGAAAGAGGAATATACGGAATTATTGGACAAAATGGAGATGCTGTAGTTGGTAACATAATTTCTACTGAGGGAGTTGTTGTTGAAAGAGAGCTCATAAACCTAAATGGTACAATTGTAGAAGGAGACAGAATTAGAGGAACAAGCCTTGTTGTGCGAGACAACAAAGGTGAGTATAAAATTCTTGGAACTTCAAGTTGGTCAGGTCAGGCCGCCGAAGGTGTTTACACACCAAAATCAGTCTCTAATCTTGACTATGAAACTATTTACTATCAATCTGACCTCGGTGAATTTCCTGCTTACTTAACAAATGAAGGTGATATTGGTATTGTAATTTTTGTTCATGGTTTTCGCGGAGACTACTCAAGAGAAGTTTTTGCAAAAATGAGAGCTGGTGAAATCGTTGACATGGGGTATAGATCTATGATTATTTCCTATAGAAACGACAAAGGTCTTCCTAAGGATCCTTCTGGTATTTTTCAATATGGTACAACCGAGTGGGAAGATATTGATGGGGCAATTGATAAGGCTTTGGAATATACAGATAACGTAGTGCTTTGGGGAACAAGTGGTGGAGGTGGACCAATCTCTTCGTGGTTAGGAAACGTCGGAGATAAAAGTAAGGTAAAAGGAATAATCTATGAGGCACCAGTTATTAATTTTTGGGAAAGTGTCAAAGTAAATGGAGCAGCAAGATATCCATGGGTTCCTCAGCAATTATTTAGCTATTTTAAATTAGTTACAGAAATCAGATACAGTATTGACTTTGATAACATGAACTTTACTGATGCGGTAATAAATTCAGACATTCCTGTCTTATTATTTCATGGTGATGATGATGAATGGGTTCCTGTAGAAATGTCAGATTTAATTGCAGAATCTAGAGATACTAAATTAACTTATATTCGTTATGAAAACGTTGGCCATGTAACATCTTGGAACGCAGATCCTGACAATTATGTTTATCAATTAGATTTGTTTTTATCTGCACTAGATTAATCAAAAAAGTTTGTAAAGATTTTCAATCTCTTTAGCTGTACTAATCCAATTATATTTTTTTGATTTTTCTATACATTTAAGCATTATTTCATCAAATTTTTTATTATCGTTTAACATGTCTTGAACAAATTTATTTACTCTAGCGTCAATTAAACTTTCTGAACAGTAACCGTTTAAGTTGTCTTCAATAATCTCCAACAATGATCCATTATTAGTTGTTAATACAGGAACTCCCATCGCATTAGCTTCAGCTGCAACAAGTCCAAAAGTTTCAAATTTTGAAGTATGAATTAATAATTTTGATTTATTTAATAGTTCTTTTATCTTTATCTGCGGTAAATTGTCCAAAAATTCTACGTGTGATTCTAAACTCAAATTCTTGACTGTATCTTTTAAAATCTGTAAATATTCCTCACCAGACTTTCCACTAGGTCCCCCTACAAAATAACATTTAAAATTATTCTCAACCTTCCTAAAGTTATCCAAAAAATTAATTGTTTCCATTTGGCCTTTTTGTTCTTGTATTCTTCCTATCGACAAAAATATATTTTCTCTTTCAATATTTAATTCAGGTACAAATATTTCTTTATCAACACCAGGTGTTATTTTCTTAATCTTGTTTTTATTAATTGTATAATTTTCAGAAATCATAAATTCTTCAAATATTGAAGATGTAGTGACAATATTAGATGCACTCATAACCAGTTTTTCGCAGTCCACACGTTCTTTGTTGTAACCATCAAGAAAAATTCCAAGGCTGTGAGATGTAAAAATAAGTGGTAAATTTAAATCATTTGCAATCTGTTTTGCGACAAGTCCTGAAAGCCAATAATGAGCGTGTATAACATCAAAACTTTTTAGATCGAATGTTTCATCTAGCTTTTTTCTAAAATCTACAAGGTACTTTTCTTTCTTCTCTGTAGATAATTCTTTTTCAAATAAGTTTAGAGAGATGAAATCAAGGTTCCCTTTTGTAAAACTTTCAGCTTTTTCTGCAGTGACAACAGTTACATTATTATCTTCAGATAAATGTTGTGAAACTTTCTCAACATAAACATTTAATCCGCCCGAATCAAATTTTCCAAAACTACCAAACGGAGCTGTATGAAAACTTAATTGAAGAATATTCATATATTCATTATCAAATCATAAAGCTGAACAGATTTTCCACCTAAATCATATTTATATCTTTCTGTACCTTTTAAAAAATCAAAAAAAGAATACTTTTTTTCTATTAATAGTTGAATTATTAGATCATTTAAAACAATTCCTGGATTTACTGAATTAAATTCATTATTTCTGCTCGAATTGTAAAGATAACATCCTATTTTATTTTCATAACAAAATGCAGTAGACAGTACTCCTTTATTAGTATCTATATAGTAAATTTTCCATCCATCCATACTTAAAAGGTTTTTAAAATAAGATTCTACTTCTTGAGTCATAAATTTACCTTTTTCACCTTTAGAATCTCTGTGCTGCAAAATAAAAATGTCAAAAATATCTTGGTCTTTTGATTCTTTTAGCTCAAAAGATTCAATCTGATCTACAAACTTTCTTTTTTTTCTGTTTAGTTCATGTCTTTTCTTTTTTGTTAGATTTTGTAAATAATCTTTGTATGTTTCTGGCAAGGTTAAATTCACTGAAATGTCTGTCTTTTTTACTTTTAATGATTTAAATCTAGTGCTTTTTGCTATATCTTGAATTTGAAAAAAGTGTAAAGAATCAAAATTAATACTGTTGATTTTGCTGTTTTCTAAAATCTCTTTTTTTAAAACAAAGCTTGGCCTGTAGTCTACAAATTCCCTACTACCAATATTTACAATTGATGTTTTAGAGATTGCAAAATCATCATGCTTTATGTCATGTGATTCACTAACTTGATCTACTAGGTCTAAAAACTCTTTTTTAGTAAATGGTGATTCTAAAACTTGTTTTTTCACAAAACTTAGAATAAACCATTTACAACGTTTAGTGAATCTACAAAATAGAGAGATGCTATAAAAGCAAAAAGGAAATCAAATATATAAATCTGATTTGAAAGCTGTGTTGTGAATTCATATTCAAAACGTATTTTTACAAATAGGAAAGTAAGGAGGGTTGTGGATAAAGCTGTTGTAAGTCCAGCAAGAAACACGTTAATGATGTTATAGGAGTAAAAACTACTTACACCTATAAAAACTACTGACACAACAAAGAAATTAAAAAAGAATTGAAAATTGCTAAATTGAATATTGAAATATGTAGCAAGGGTTTTCAAAAAAAGTAAAAGCAGAAACAAATAAGATACATAAAAAATATTTTCTTGAAAATTATCCAAAACAATAAAACCATTTACAAGAAATGTGATTATGAGATTCATAAAAACTGTTCCGATTTTAAAAATATTTATATCCTGTTGAAACATGAAGTACAGAACTGAAATTAAAATACATGTAATTAACAATATACTTGTGTTTATTTCAGAAAAGATACTTTGAAATGCAATTGTAGAAAATGATATAAGAAGAACAGTGAGAATTACATAATATTGTTCAGATTTTAAATCGAACTGTCCTATTAACATTTCAGTAAGCCAAACAAGAGAAAGTCCCACAAAACATGCAGTAATTAATGGTTTGCTAGAAATTAAAATGCCAATAAAAATAGCTAAAGATAAAACATATTGAAAATAACGTAATTGAATTTGAAACATCCTCGCGAAAATTTTACTTGGATAAGCTTGATAATTAAAGCAATTTATTATATAGTTGTAAAACACTATATTTAGTATTGTTTTGTATACCTCATACAATATTTAGTTATAAAAGGAGAAGAAGTGGCAAAAAAATCAGGGCTCAAAATAGAGAGAAAATATACTACACCAGGCAACCCGTACAACAATATAACATGGGAAAAACGAAGTTCTAAAATAGCAAACCCTGACGGTTCAGTTGTATTCGAAATGAATGACGTTGAGATTCCTTCAACATGGTCTCAAGTTGCAACAGACATAATGGTTTCAAAATATTTCAGAAAAGCTGGCGTTCCTCAAGTTGATGCTGAAGGAAAAGAATTAAAAGATGAAAATGGCGAGCGTGTGCTTGGCCCTGAAACTTCTTCTAGACAAGTTTTTGATCGTTTAGCAGAGACCTGGAGACACTGGGGTGAGAAAACTGGATATTTTGCTTCTTCTGATGATGCGCAAGCATTTGAAGATGAACTTAAATATATGCTTGCAACACAAATGGCAGCTCCAAACAGTCCTCAATGGTTTAATACAGGATTGAATTATAAATATGATTTAACTGGTCCACAACAAGGGTTTTGGTACGTAGATCCAAAAACAGGTAACTTAACACCTGGTGAAGATTCATATTCACGCCCACAACCACATGCATGCTTTATACAATCTATTGACGATGACTTGGTAAATGAGGGTGGAATTATGGATCTCTGGGTCAAAGAGGCTCGTTTATTCAAGTTTGGATCTGGTACAGGCACAAACTTCTCAAACTTAAGAGGTGAAGGCGAGCAGCTTTCAGGTGGTGGTGTTTCTTCAGGAGTTATGTCATTTCTTAAAATTGGTGATAGAGCAGCTGGTGCTATTAAATCTGGCGGTACAACCAGAAGAGCGGCAAAAATGGTCATATTAGACTTAGATCATCCAGATATTGAAGACTTTATTGAATGGAAAGCTATTGAAGAAGATAAGGCAAGAGCATTAATTGCAGCGGGATATCCTGCTGACTTCAATGGAGAAGCTTATGCAACTGTCTCTGGCCAAAATTCAAATAACTCAGTAAAAGTTCCAACCGAATTCTTGAAAGCAATTGAAGAAGATGGTGATTGGGATCTTATTGCAAGAACAGATGGTTCGGTAATGAAAACTGTAAAAGCAAGAGAGCTCTGGAATAAAATTGCTGATGCTGCATGGAGGTGTGCAGATCCTGGTGTCCAATACGACACAACTATAAATGAATGGCACACATCCCCTATGGGTGGAAGAATAAGAGCTTCTAATCCATGTTCAGAATACCTATTCTTAGACAACACAGCTTGTAACTTAGCCAGTCTTAATCTTGTTAAGTTTTATGATGATGACACTCAAGTTTTTGATGTTGTTTCTTATAAACATGCACTCAGAATATGGACTATCGTTCTTGAGATCTCTGTTGAGATGGCACAATTCCCATCCAAAGAAATTGCTCAAGGTTCTTATGACTATAGAACATTAGGCCTTGGCTATGCAAACTTAGGCTCTCTATTAATGAGAAAAGGTATTGCATATGATTCAAAACTAGGGAGAGCTATTGCTGGTGCTTTAACTGCAATGCTTACGGGAGAAGCATACAAAGCCTCTGCTGAAATGGCAGGTATAGTTGGGCCATTTCCTAAATACAAAGAGAACTCTGAAAATATGTTGAGGGTTATGAACAACCATAGAAAAGCAGCATATGATTCGAATGACTACGAGGGCTTAAGTCATGATTTGATCGCAATTGATCAAGAGCTGTGTCCTGAATATTTGTTAGAAGCTGCACAACTTTCCTGGGATGATGCTGTTGAGCTTGGAACTAAAAATGGATATAGAAATGCACAAGCTACTGTGTTAGCTCCAACAGGAACCATTGGACTTTTAATGGACTGTGACACAACTGGTGTAGAGCCTGACTTTGCATTAATGAAATTCAAAAAACTTGCTGGCGGTGGTTATATGAAGATAGCTAATCAGTCTATCGGACCAGCATTAGATGCACTTGGCTATAAGTCCAATGAAGTAACTGAAATAATTAATTATGTTATTGGATCTATGTCGTTAGAGGATTCACCTTATGTAAATAAAAAATCATTGATAGAAAAAGGCTTGAGTGAAGATGATGTTGCAAAGATAGAATCTGCACTTCCAGGAGCTTTTGAAATTCAACATGCTTTTAATGTTTTTGTTTTAGGTGAGGAGACGCTACAAGGTTTAGGCATAGACGAAGAAGCCTATACCTCCTTTGATTTCAACTTACTTGAAACTTTAGGATACTCTCGTAATGAAATTGCCCAAGCAAATCTACATATATGTGGAACACAAAAAATTGAAGGTGCTCCATACTTAAAAAAAGAGCATCTAGATGTTTTTGACTGTGCAAACAAGTGTGGAAAAGATGGAGAACGCTTTATACATTATATGGGTCATGTAAAGATGATGGCTGCTGCTCAACCATTTATATCTGGTGCAATATCTAAAACCGTAAATATGCCTAATGAAGCTAGCATTGAAGATATTGAGGATTGCTATTTTGAAGCAGCAAAAATTGGAGTAAAAGCTATAGCAATATACAGAGATGGTTCTAAGGCATCCCAACCTCTTTCTTCATCTTCAGATGAAGGTGATTCAGAAGAGACTGATCCGGAAGTAAGTAAAATCCTTGAAGAAGAATCAATGCTTATTCAAGGAAACTTTGCTCCTGGGACAAGTCCTACAAGAGCCTATGCTGGAATCAACAGACCAAGGTTTTTATTACCAGAAAGAAGAGATGGATGGACTCAAGAAGCAAGAGTTGCCGGACACAAAGTGTATTTAAGAACAGGCGAATATCCTGATGGTACACTTGGTGAAATCTTTATAGATATTGCCAAAGAAGGAGCAACACTTAAGGGTGTCTTGGGATGCTTTGCTATAGCAGTTTCTAAAGGCCTGCAATATGGTGTTCCTCTAGAAGAGTTTGTTGATACATTTACTTTCCAGACTTTTGAACCAAGAGGTATGGTTGAGGGACATGAAAATATCAAGATGAGCAATTCAATAGTTGATTATGTCTTTAGAGCGCTTGGTTTAGAGTATTTAGACAGAACAGATATTGTTCAAGTGCCACCAAAAGATAAAACAACCAACGAA
>CACJJR010000008.1 GCA_902593795.1 uncultured Candidatus Actinomarina sp. | reverse complement strand
TTTAACAGGTATCCCTTACCCACTTTTGAGCCTAGGTGGTTCATCTATATTTTCGACTGCAATTATATTCGGATTAATAAATAGAGTCTTCATTGAAAACAACATAGTTGTTTAATTTATATACATACTATTCTTGACCTATGTTGAATTTATATAATCGTCATCTCGGAGGTTTTAATGTTTGGTATATTCAAAAAGTCAAAGATTGTTCGCAAAAGTGATAATTTAGACAATACAAAAACTAAATGGTTTAACGGCCAAAAAGTAAAAATAAAGTCTGGAACATCAGGTTCTGGAAATCAAAGAAATAAACAATTTAAAGATAAAAATCCTACTTGGTTTAGAGAGCAACCATTACCAGTTCCAGAAGTTGAAAAAAAACAGATGCTTATAAGTTCAAAAAATGGTGTCTCAAATGTTGCAATATTGGAAGGCCCTACATTAGTGCAGTACTACACATCTGAGAATAATGCTAAATCAAAAGTTGGTAATATTTATCTAGGAAAGGTAAAGAATGTACTCCCTGGAATGGAAGCTGCTTTTGTTTCTTTTGGAGAGGAAAAAAATGGAGTTCTTTATGTTGCTGATATTGAAGGATCTCACAAAAATTCAAAAATTGAAAATTTATTAAAACCTGATCAAGAAATTTTAGTTCAAGTGGTTAAAGATGCAATGGGCGAAAAAGGTGCACGATTAACAGGACAGCTTTCACTTCCTGGAAGATATTTAGTTTTAATTCCAAATTCAAGAACAAAAGGAATATCTAGAAGGCTTGCAGATAATGAAAGAAATAGATTAGACAGAATAATTAGAAAATTAAAACCTGAAAACTTTGGAGTAATTGTGAGAACTGCCGCTGAAGGTGTTAGTGAAGAAGCATTAAAAGTAGATATTGAAAAGCTTGTAGAAGAATGGGAAGTTATTAGTAATTACAAAAGTGGAGATGCACCTAAACTTATACACCAAGAACCCGATGTATCAATCAAGGTAATTAGAGAGCATTTGAATTCAACATTTAAAAAATTATTAATCGATAGAGAAGATCAATTTGAACAGATTAAGGATTACGTATCTGCAACTTCTCCAGAGATAAGCGATATAATCGACTTCTATCAAGATGAATTAATGCTTTTCGAAAGATATCATATCGAAGACCAAATAAAAAAAGCATTAGACAGAAAAGTATGGCTTCCCTCTGGAGGGCATTTAATTATTGATAGAACTGAGGCTTTAACCGTAATAGATGTAAATACAGGAAAATTTGTTGGAAAAAACAGTTTAGAGGAAACTGTATATGAAAATAATTTAGAAGCTTCAGAAGAAATAGCACGACAACTTAGACTCCGTGATATTGGTGGAATAATTGTAATAGATTTTATTGACATGGAATCAATTAAAAAACAGCAGAGTCTTTTAAATAGATTTAAACAAGAGTTAGCTAAAGATAAAACAAGAACACAAGTTTTTGAAATCTCAAGACTTGGCTTAGTTGAAATGACAAGAAAAAATGTTGCGGCAGGACTTGTTGAGAGTTTCTCTGAAGAATGTGAGGTTTGCAATGGAAGAGGACTCATTATCGATGATATTTTCTCAAACAAAAGTGTACAAGAGGGCTTGATTGAGTCAGAAGGTGTAGTAGAGTAGTTGAGTTATGAGTAAATATGCAGTAATTAAAGTTGGATCATCGCAAGAAAAAGTTAGTGTTGGCGATGAATTCTCAGTATCATCTAGTTTTAATTTAGATAGTTTAGTGCCAGTTTTAGTTAGTCCAAGAAAAGGGCAAATAGTAGTTGATGATAAAGACTTAAAGAAGTATAAAGTTGGATTGGAATTTGTATCAGACTCTAAATCTAAAAAAATAAATATTTTTCAATATAAAAATAAAACTGGCAACAGAAGAAGAGTTGGATATAGAGAAAATGCTAAAATAGTAAAAGTTGTTAGTATTCAAGGTCTTGAGAGTGCTGAGGAGGAGTAATGTCTAAAACAAAAGCTGGTGGTTCAACCAGGAACGGTAGAGATTCTGAGTCCAAACGCCTAGGTACAAAAGTCTTCGATGGTGAAAATATATCAGCTGGTTCAATTGTTGTAAGGCAAAGAGGTACCAAAATACATCCCGGAGAGAATGTATCAAAAGGCGGAGATGACACTCTTTTTGCAAAAATAGATGGTGTTGTAAAATTTTCTACAAGAAATGGTAGAAAATTAGCCAATGTAATTCCACAATGAGCCAATGTTCGTCGATGAAATCAATCTTTCAGTATCATCCGGAGCTGGAGGGCCAGGCTCTGTTAGTTTTAATAACTTAAATTCTAAAACAAAACCTTCAGGTGGTTCCGGAGGCCACGGTGGGGGCGTAATAATCTCAGTGAATCAAGAATTAAATGATTTGTCACATGTTATGTCAAACAGCTCGCTGAAAGCAGAAAATGGTGGTCCTGGAAATAAAAACTTTCAAAATGGAACTCATGGTCAAAACTTAATTATAGAAGTGCCAAAAGGAACTCAAGTATTTGTTGATAATGAAATGTATGCTGACTTGCATAATGATGATTCATCTTACGAGTTAATCCAAGGGTCAAGGGGAGGGAGAGGAAATTACGAACTTTTATCTAAGCGTAATCCCAATCCGCAAATTTGTGAACAAGGAGAAAAAAGAAATTTATTAGATATTAAACTCATTTTTAGCATTTACTCTGATATTTCTATTGTAGGTTTGCCCAATGCAGGTAAAAGTACATTAATACAAAAATTAACAAACTCTAAAGCAAAAATAGGTGATTATGAATTCACAACTACAAGCCCAAATATTGGTGTATTAAATAATTTAGATTCTCTAATTACAATATGTGATTTACCAGGACTCATACAAGGTGCTTCAGATGGAGTAGGTATGGGGAGAAAAGTACTAAAGCATTTAAGAAATACAAAATTTATAGTATATTTGATTGATCCATCAAACGAAAATTTTAGCATTGACAATCAAATTTCTATGCTTAGCAGTGAGTTAAACAAGTATGACGAAAATTATAGGTTAATTAAAAATGTTAAGGTTATAAATAAATCAGATACACTTACAAAACTTGGCAATGATTATTTATATATATCGTGTTTAAAAGATGAAGGAATAGATAAATTAGTAAAATTACTACATGAAGAATTCAAAGAAGATCTTCCAAGAATTTATTCAGAATATCACAAAATATTTTTAAAAAAAGAAGATTACAATATAGAAAAAACAGATAATCAGTTCATTTGTTCTGGAGAAATGGTGTCGAATATGGTTAATATTTCTGGAAATAACGATAGTGTTCTTGATGAAATATTTTTTAGATTTGAAAAATCTGTCCTCTCTACAGAAATTGATGAAATGGGTGCAGTTGATGGTGATATAGTTGTACTAGGAAATTTAGAATTTGAATATAAAAAATAAACAAAATATAGTCATTAAAATTGGAACAACTTCAATTATTAAAAATAATAAAGTGGACTCTACATTATTAAAAAATCTTGTTGAATTAGTTAATGAATACAATAATAAATATAATTTTGTAATTGTAACATCTGGAGCGGTAGGTCTTGGTGCTTCTAAGTTGAATTATGAAAGTAGGCCAAAATCTTTGAAAAAATTACAAGTTGCATCTGCTGTTGGTCAAATTGAGTTAATTAATGAATATGAAAAAGTATTTAAAAAAAGCGAAATGAATATTGCACAAGTATTAATTACAAAGAACTTAATAGACGATAGGGAGCAATTTGTGAATACTACACAGGCACTAAATGAATTGTTGTCTCAGGGAATCATTCCAGTCATAAATGAAAATGATGTTGTAGCTACTGAAGAATTAAAATTTGGTGATAATGACAGACTATCTGCAATTGTGTCAATAATTGTCGATGCTGAGAGACTAATAATTGTTACAAATAAAGAAGGTTTATATAATTTCAATCCAGACAATAATAAAGATGCAAAAAAAATTGATTATATTGAATATGATTCAGAACAGCTAAATGATTTAATACCTATTTCACAAAAGGGTCAAGGGATAGGAGGCTTCTCTACAAAGATCATGGCAGCTCAAATTTCCGGCTTCTCCGGCATACCAACACAAATTATTTCATGGTCTAAAGACAATCTAAAAAAAGCAATATCAAATGAAAAAGTAGGTACTTATATTACTGCTTCAAGCAAAAAAATTAGACTAAGAAAGCTATGGATTGCTTATGGAATGGCTCCTGTTTCCAATATTGAGATAGATGAAGGAGCAAAATCAGCATTGGAAAAAAATGCATCACTTTTATCAAAAGGTGTTATCAATATAGATAGTTCTTTCAATATGGGAGATGGTTTATCAGTTACCTTTGATCAAAAAATTATAGCTAAAGGTATTGCAAAAATCGATAGTAATTCAATTAAGGAAAGTAATTTAGTAGTACATAAAGATGATTTAATTATTCTATAAATTATTTTACTAATAGAAATACTTAATTAATCTTTAAATATGCTTACGCAAATTGGAATAGAAGCAAAAAAAGCTGCAGCGCAAGTTGCAGTTTTAAGTACTGATAAGAAAAATCAAATTTTACAGAGTATGGCTGATGAATTGGTCAAAAACTCAAAAAAAATACTTGATGCTAATAAAGTTGATCTTGATAATTCTAAAGATCTTGGTTTAACACCGGCTTTAATTGATAGATTAACTTTAAGTGAAGAACGCATAAATGGTATGGCAAATGGTTTGCTTAAGATAATTCCCCTAGAAGATCCTGTAGGGAACATTACGGACAATTGGAATACCGATGAAGGATTAGATATTAAAAAAATTCGATCACCTTTTGGAGTTATTGGAGTTATATATGAAGCTAGACCCAATGTTACTAGTGATGTCTCAGGTCTTTGTTTAAAGTCAGGCAATGCAGTTATATTGAGAGGATCTAGCTATTGTCTTGATTCAAATATTGCAATCCTTGAAGTTTTGCAAGAAGCTTTAATTTCAAATAATTGCAATAAAAATATTTTTCAAATTATTGAGAGCAAAGATCGCCAAGATACTCTCGAATTCATGAATTTAACAGAATTTGTTGATCTAATTGTTCCAAGGGGCGGTAAAGGGCTGATTCAAACTCTGGTAGATAATTCAAAGGTACCTTTTATTTTAGATGGGGATGGCAATGTTCATTTATATATACATGAAGACGCAAAAAAAGAAAATATTATCGATATTGTTATAAATTCTAAAGTTCAGAGACCTGGGGTTTGCAATGCTCTTGAAACGTTACTGATAAATAATGATATATATCAAGACATAGGTGCAAATGTTATCGAAGCACTATTGGAAAATGAAGTTGAGTTATTCGTAGATGAAAAAATAAAAGAAGATTTTCCTAATTTAAATCTTGCTAACGAATCACATTATGAGACCGAATTTTTAGATTTGAAATTAGCAATTAAATTAGTAAGTAATGTTGATGATGCAATAGAACATATCAGAAAGTATTCATCTGGACACACGGAAGCAATTTTGACAGAGTCAAATGAGATATCAGAAACTTTTGCAAAATCTATTGATTCGTCTGTTATATTCATTAATTCATCTACAAGATTTACTGATGGTGAAATGTTTGGATTTGGTTCTGAAATTGGAATAAGCACTCAAAAACTTCATGTTAGAGGGCCAATGGGCCTAGAAGCCTTAACGAATGAAAGGTATGTAGTAACAGGAGAGGGTACAGTTAGAGAATGAAAAACAGTAATTTAACAGTTAAAGATTTTGAAGATAATGGATATTTTGCTGACCAAGAATTAGTAGATATTGTCAATGCTTCTCTGTTTTTAAATAAACCAATACTTATAGAAGGCCCTGCCGGTACTGGTAAAACTTACCTTGCTAAAACTCTATCTAAAATATTTGAGACACAATTAATCAGACTTCAATGTCATGAAGGCATTGATGAAGACAAGGCACTTTACGAGTGGAATTATAAAAAACAGTTGATATCAATACAAACTGAAAAAGATTCTAAAAATCTTTTTACTGAAGAGTTTTTAATTGAAAGACCTATCTTACAAGCTCTTAGAACTGAAAATAAATCCATTTTTCTTGTAGATGAAATTGATAGATCAGATGAAGAGTTCGAAGCATTGTTATTAGAGGTTCTTGCTGAAAACCAAGTAAGCATCCCTGAGCTGGGAACTATCAATTCAAAAAATGAAAATCTTACAGTATTGACTTCCAATGCTACGAGAGAGCTTTCGGAGGCACTAAGAAGAAGGTGTTTATATTTTTATCTTGATTACCCATCTGTTGATATCGAAACAAAAGTAATACTAAGTAATGTAGAAAATATTGATGAAGAAAAGGCAAGAAAATTTTCTATTTTTAGTAATTTTGTCAGATCTCTTGGCCTTAATAAGCCCCCTTCTCTAATTGAATCGGTTGAGTGGGTAAAATATAATCATGTAAAGAATGAAGATTCATTAGATTCAAATATAGGAATTCTTATTAAAGATATTGAGGATCAAAAAGTTTATCTAGAAAAAATTAAAGAAGATAATGCAAATAAAAACCAATGAGTTAATTGAATTTTCTCATTTTTGTTCTGAAAATTCATTAAAATTTCCATCTGAAAGAGTAAGTAATCTAATCACATTCTTACAATCTACTGAGCATGAAAGTCTAGAAAGAGATGTCAGTTTCATTTATTCATTGCTACCAACTAATAAAGAAGAAAAAGAAAAGTTACGTGAACTTATAAAAGCATATTTTAATTTATCTTTTAATGACTCTAGAGATGAATATAGTTTTTTGCCTGATTATGAAAGTGAAAATATCGAAAATTTTTTTAATGATGATTCCGAATCAAAATTTCAAAAACTTGCTGATGAAATTATAAATCAATTTGGTGATATAGATTTTAGTAGACCAGTATCCAATAATTATTGGTTAAATCAACTACAGAATTCACTAGCATTTCTTGATTCAGTTAGTTTTTTTGATATTGACTTTAACAATGAATTAGATGAAATAATCAATGGAGAAAATAAAAATTATTTTATAAGTAAATTAAACCGATCTTTGTTGGAAAGGATAACTGAATTGCGAAATCAATTTAAAGATGCTTATATTCCATCAGAATTGAATCCAAAAGAGAATTTAGAAGAAAAAGATTTTCTATTTACGGATGCTGAAGAAAGAAGGAAGTTATTAAAGGAGACCAGAAATCTAGGTCTTGTCTTGGCAAATAAGTTTGTAAAATACACGAAATCAGCATCTAAGGGCAAGTTATTATTTAGAAAAACAATTCGTAAGTCACTAAAAAACGGGGGAAGTTTTTTTGATATAGTTTTAAGACCAAAAGTAAAAAAGAAACCTCGGCTTATTCTTTTATGTGATATCAGTGGCTCAATGGCTCTTTATTCTTTGTTTGGCCTCACTTTGTTGTTTGGTGTTGTCCAAAGATTTAGATCTGTACATACCTATGTATTTATTGATGGAATTACAGAAATATCAAAAGAGTTAAAAAATTTAAAATTTAATAATATAAATAAAATACTTACAAATTGGAATGACTATGTCCAAGTTGATGGGCATTCTGATTATGAAAAGTCTTTTAATGATTTATTAGAAGAAAAAATAATAAATAACTCTAGCTTTAATACTTTAATTGTAATTGGAGATGCGAGAAATAATTACAGGCCAATAAATAATGAAACTGTTGATAAACTATCTAAAAAATTTCAAAATATATATTGGATGAATCCTGAAAGAAGCCAATATTGGAATACGGGTGATAGCCAGTTCCATCATTATCAGTCAATTTCTAAGAAATATTCGGAAGTGAGAAATTTTGAACAATTAAAAACTTTTATAAATAGTATTAACTTTAAAAAGGTAATTAAATAATGAAGATTGGAATTCTTGGTGGAACTTTTGATCCTCCCCATCAGGCCCACCTTGAAATTGCTAATAGATCTATCAAGCAATTTACCTTAGATAAAGTAATATTTATTCCGTCAGGAAATCCTTGGCAAAAGAAAGATGCTACTTCATATCGGCATAGATATGAAATGACAAAAATCCTTATTGAAGATTCTAATTATTTCGAAATAAGTGATATTGAAAATTCAGAGCAAAATCCCTCATATACTTATGAGACTTTAAATAAATTAAATCACCCAAAAGAAAAGTTATATTTTATTCTTGGTTCAGATGCTGCAATTAACATTAAAACTTGGAAAAATTATGAACTACTACCAAACTTTGCTAATTTTTTGATTGCATTAAGAAGTGAGGACAATATAGATATACTCGATAAAACTTTTCCTTTTAAATATGAAATAATTTCGGGTGAAAAATTAGATTTAAGTTCTTCAACTTTTCGAAATAAGTTAAAAGAAAAGACTATTAAAGTGAGTGACTTACCTTCTGAAATTTTGACTTATGCAAAAGAAAATAGTCTTTATTGAAATTTTTTCTTAATATCTTGAATTTCGGAATCTAATTCATCCAGTTTTTCTAACTCATCTTCCTCTAATGATTTAAGTTTTTCAATTTCAGATTCTAATTCTTCAAGTTTTTCTAAAACATCATCGTTGGTATGGTGATCTACATAATTTTGAACAAATTTTGCTGAAACAATAGCTGTTACAGTCGCAATCAAACCAAGTCCAAAAAACATTAAAGTACCTGCTACGAATCTTCCTAATGTTGTTCCTGGAGTTATGTCACCATAACCTACAGTGGTTACAGTAACTAATGCCCACCAAATTCCATCACCAAAAGTTTTAATGTCAGGTTCGGCGATATAAAAAATATAGCCAAAAGCAACAATAGCTAGTGTTAAAACAGCAATTATTGTTCTGAGTCTTCGACTGTTAAAAACTCGCTCTATTAAATTAAAAAAGTTTTTTATTCTATTCAAATTAACCCTTATATTTAAGAATAGTGTGTTTATTTTTTCATGTTAACATATTTATAAGTGAATCAAATTAGTACTGTATCAGAAGAAAATACATTTTTTATTGATTCTGTGGTTGACCTTCTGTTAACTCAAAAAATAACCAATATAAAAGTTTTAAAACTAGATTCTGATCAATTTCATGACAGTGTAATTATCTGCACTGCAAATTCCCTTGTACAGATGAGTGCAGTAATTAAAAATATTAGAAAAAATTTACATGTACAAAAATTTACCTATGAGGGGGAAAACTCAAATTGGCTATTAATAAGTATAAAAGGCATTTTACTTCAAATATTTACTGAAGAAGCCCGAGAGTATTACAATATTGAAGATATATATTTTGATAGTGAGACTCTTTATCAATATGGTTAGAAAAATTATAGGGGCTGTAGCTCAGCTGGCAGAGCACCTGCATGGCATGCAGGGGGTCAGGGGTTCAAATCCCCTCAGCTCCACTTAGTAAATGAATTTTCATTATTTAAAAACTTTATTTTATGAAATAAAAGAACTTGCTTCTTCTCAGTTACTGATTGTTATTATTCTTTTTATCCAGGTTGGTATTGTTACTAGAGGTTTGGGAACTACTGGTTATGGTCAAGCAGTATTAGTTCTAGCATTAATTGCAATTATTTTTAGGACACTTCATGCCAGAAACAGTGATGTGACTTTATTGATGTTGAAAAAATATGGCGAAAAGATGTTTACGCTTTCTCTGGTATATGACTTGCTAATTGGTCTATTTTGCTATTTGATTTGTTTAGCACTCTTCCAATCTGAACTTAACTCTTTATTTGGCAACTACAATATGACTAACTCACTTAACATATTATTGATTTGTAGAATTTTTCAAACCCTATCAGAGAGTTCAAAAGCAGTATTAACTTTTAATGGTCAATTCAAAAAATTCGCTTTGGTTGATTCAGTTTCAAATTTTATGAGATTTATTACAATTGTTATTCTGTTTAGGGAAAACGCGAGTGTTGATAGTTACCTTTTTGGCCAAGCAGTCTTCTCCGTAGTTTATGGTTTTTTTGGTTTTTTCATATGCAGAAATTATTTTAGAATTTCAGAAATATCAATTAAAAATTTAATAGATTACTTTATAAAATTTAAATCAGATTTTTTAAAACAACGTCTTGATCAACTAGTCGGTATTATCCCGCAGCATTTAGATTTAGTTATTCTTGGCTATTTTACAGATCTTTCAACAGTTGGTATTTTTAGAATTGGAAAAAGACTTATCGAACCAATTACATATATTATTACAGTTTTAACACCATTGGTTCAAAATCAACTTTCAAAGGAGAGTATAAAAGTAAACTTCTCCAAACTAATTAAAAATTTATTGTTACCACTTTCAACAATTACTGTTATTACATACGTTTTATTTGGTGAAAGCTTGATAAACCTCATTTCGGGATCGGAGTTTCTGGATGCTTATGAACCAATGCTTGTCCTAATTATTGGTTATATAGTTTATTTAAATACCTTTTGGATACGACAAATGCTTTTATTTTCAAATTTGATACAATTCCATGCTTTTAGTAGATTAATTTCATTAGCTGTATTTGTTGTGGGTTCCTCCCTCTTTGTAGTTCAATTTGGAGCAGTAGGTATTGCGATTGCAACATCTCTGAGCATGATTGCACAGAAAATGTATGAGTTTTACGCTTTTAATAAGCACACTAAGCAAAATTAAATATCTAACATTTTTCTAGGTAGCTTAGTTATCATTTGATTAGAAGTTTAAAATATTAACTAGGGAGTAGTCATTTGAAAAAAATTTTTAATTTCTCACCAGGACCATCTAAACTGCCGCAGAGTGTTATAGATAAAGTTGAAAAATCAGTGAATAATTACAACAATTCTGGTAAATCAATTCTAGAAATTTCTCATAGAAGTATTGAGTTTGAAAAAATTTTAGATGAAATAAATGACAACTTTTATGAATTATTTAATTTACCTAAAGATCTAAATATTTTATTGCTGCAAGGAGGTGCAACATATCAAAACTCTTTGATACCAATGAATATAAAAAAAGAAAAAACTCTTGGTTGTTTTGTAACCGGCACTTGGGGTAAGAAAACATCAGAAGATTTTTTAAAAACTTTTAAGAACTTAGACATTATTGATGCTCGAAATAAAAAACTAAATGAATATTTAGATCAACAATATTCTGGATTTCAAAATATAGATTATTTACATATGACATCTAACGAAACAATTGAAGGGGTACAGATTCAAGATTTTAATAGTCTCAATCATAAAAATTTAATTATTGATATGTCTTCAGATCTAGGCTCATATAATTTTAATTTTGAGAATTTAAGCTATGTTTATGCAGGAGCACAGAAAAATATGGGAATTCCAGGAGTTACGATTTGCCTTGCAAAAGAAGATTTTCTAGTTGAGGTTGATAATCCTAAATATCTAAATTTAAAGCTACTTGCAGAATCTAATTCTGTTCTAAACACCCCACCGACATTGTCAATATATGTACTTAATCTTGTAACTCATTGGATGGTTGAAATGGGAGGAGTTGATTATTTTCAATCCAAATCTGATGGGCAATCAAAAATGATTTATGATTTTATTGACGAAAATTCTGACATTATGGTTTGTAATGTTGAAACTAAGTACAGAAGTAAATCAAATATTGTTTTCAACTTCTTAAATGACAAATACGATACAGAATTTGTTGATTTAGCAAAAGATAACGGAATTATAGGGATAAATGGACATAGGAGTGTTGGCGGTATCAGGGTAAGTTTATTTAACAGTGTTGATGAAAATATGTTTCAATATTTTATGGATTTTTTCAAAAATTTTGTTACTGAAAGAAAATAATTGAAATTTATAAATATTAATGAATATCATTTTAATTCGGACAAAGTTACCGGATATTTATCAGATTTATCAGATTACAATAGTGAAAAAGACTTTATTAAGCTGCACGAAGAAACTATCTCTAAAAACGAAATATCACAGGGAGTAGATGTAAACAACTTTGAACCAATTGTTTTATCTTTATATCCAGATATAGATTTAAATAATAAAGTAGAAAAATTTGAAACTAGTCAACTAATACTTCTAGACGGTCATCATAGGTGGAAGTATGCGAACGAAGTAAATCTGGTAAAGAAATTAAAGTGTATACTAATTAATTTTAAAGATGTTAAGGTCAAATCTTATCTTTTTAATATTAACTTAGGAAGAGATGAATTTTTACACTATTTATCCGCGGCTGGATATATTATTTCAAAAGAAGGAAGTATTGGGATTTTTTTTGAGAATGATATGTACGTAAATAATAATATATCAAATATTTTTGACCTATATAGATTCAAAAAATTAATGCAAGATGAGAACATTATCACCCCACTTCTTAAAGAAGTTAATGATTCAACTACTCTTGTAAAGTTCACATCACTTAAGCCAGATAATTTAATTTTAATTGACCATTTGTTACCTCCTAAATCAACATGGATAACTCCAAGGATTTAAATGAAGATAGCTCATGTTATAAACTCATTAAATAGGGGTGGTGCAGAAAGCCACCTCCTTGAATTGGTAACCGCACAAGCTAATTCAGGAATAATTGTAGATGTAATTGTCATTGGGCATGATAGTCCTAATATTTTTTCAATTAATAGTGAGTTATCAAAGGTTTCTGGGGAAATTTATAGATTAAAAGGTCCTCGAATGTTTAATCTATTTTCATATATAAAACTTCAAAAAATAATTAAAAAAAATTCGTATGATGTTATTCATTCACATCAACCAAGAAGCGATTACATGATTTATTTAATTAAGAAGTTAATATTTCCTAAAAATAATTTTAAGTGGATAGTTTCTATACATGGAAAGTACGACTCCTATCTTGATAACAATTATAAAAAAATATTTAAATTATATTTTTTTAAAAAGTTAGTAAACTCTTGGAATCTTGCTGATTCAGTAATTGTAATTTCAAACGAGGTAGAAGCTTGGTTGGAAAATCACACAAAAGAAATCAGACCACATGTTATAAATTACTGGATTTCTTCAAAAGATTACAAACCTATTGATCTGAACTCTTCTATAAATATTGGCTTTTTAGGAAGGTTAAATAAGAATAAAGGTATTGAAGATCTAATAGAATCTTTAAACGGACTTAATTTAGATTTAAATTTAATAATAGGTGGTTTTGGTTCAGATAATTATATAAATTTTCTGAAAGAGAAAATAGATATAAAATTATCAAAAAATACATCATTTCTGGGATATGTTGAAGATCAATCAAAATTTTTTGAAACCATTGATTTATTTGTATTTCCATCTTACTCAGAAGGCCTAGGATTAGTTTTACTAGAAGCTATGAGCTATCAAAAGATTTGTATAACAAGAAATGTTGAACCAATGAATCAGTTCATTAATGATGAAAATGGCTATTTATTTAATAACAATGATGAATTAAAAAATTGTATAATTCAGGCATCTGAGGATTTAAAAAATAAAGAGATTTATACAAAAAAAATTGAAAATACTAAAAAAGTAATAGAATTATATGACATTAGTAATGTTTTTCCTAAAATATTGGAAGTATATAATTTATGAGTGATTACGAGTTTCAAAAAATTGAATCTAAATGGCAGAAGTATTGGTCAGATAACAATTCAATAAAAAGTGATATAAATTCAGTAGATAACAATTTTTACAATTTGTGTATGTATCCATACCCTTCGGGAGATTTGCATATGGGACATATAAGAAATTACACAATTGGAGATGTGATTACTAGGTATAAAATCATGAATGGGTTTAATGTTTTATCACCAATGGGATGGGACTCATTTGGACTTCCTGCGGAGAATGCAGCAATTAAGACTGGTATCCATCCAAAAACCTTTACAGAAGAGCGAATAAATAATATGAAAGATCAAATAATTCGACTTGGATCACTTTATGAATGGGACAGAGAGGTTGCAGCACATAGTAAAGATTACTATAAGTGGACTCAATTTATTTTTATAAAACTTTTTAAAAATAAACTAGCTTATAAAAAAGATGCTCCAGTCAACTGGTGTGATTCATGTAAAACAGTATTAGCAAATGAACAGGTAATTGAGGGTAATTGTGACAGATGTGATGCTGTAGTTGATCAAAAAAACCTTAATCAGTGGTTTTTAAAGATATCTGAATACTCAGATGAGCTTCTAGATGGATTAAATCAAATAGGAGAATGGCCTGAGAACGTAAAAGCAATGCAGAAAAACTGGATAGGTAAGTCCGAAGGTGCAGAATTTTCATTAAAAATTGACGAGACAGATATAAGTTTTGATGTATTCACTACAAGACCAGATACATTGTTTGGAATGACATTTGCTGTTGTGTCTCCGGAGCATCATATTATGAATGAAATTCTGTCCTTATCACCAAACAGTCATGATTTACAAAAATATATAGATGATGCAAAAAAGAAGTCTGAATTTGAGCGTATGTCGCTCACAAAAGAAAAGACGGGCGTAGATACAGGTCTTTTTGTAATAAATCCCGTTAATGGTAAAAGAGTTTCTTTATGGATTGCAGACTATGTATTAATTAATTATGGCACTGGCGCAATTATGGCTGTACCTGGTCATGATCAGAGAGACTATGATTTTGCAAAAAAATATAACATTGAGATTATTCAAGTTATAACTGATAAGAAAAGTGAATCATCAATTGAAAGAGAAGCCTATGTTGGTGGAGGTGTACTTATTAACTCAGGGGAATTTGATAATTTAGAATCTCATACAGAGGGTTCTAAGAAAATTATTCAACTCCTTAAAGAAAAACAAATTGGAAATAGTAAAACTACATTTCGATTAAGAGACTGGTTGATAAGTCGTCAAAGATACTGGGGATGTCCTATTCCATTAATTAATTGTGATAAGTGTGGAATGGTGCCTGAGAGAGAAGAGAACTTACCGGTCTTGTTACCAGAAATAGATGATTACAAAAACACAAATGAATCACCACTTGCTAAAAGTGAAGAATTTATTAATACAAATTGTCCTGAATGCGGAATTGAAGCAAAAAGAGAAACAGACACAATGGATACTTTTGTTGATTCATCATGGTATTTTTTAAGATTTGTAGATCCAAGTAACGAAGAAATGCCATTTGATGCTAATAAAGTCAATAATTGGCTTCCTGTTGATCAATATATTGGAGGTGTTGAACACGCAATTTTACATTTGTTATATTCAAGATTTTTTGTAAAAGCATTAAGAGATATGAATTATTTAAATTTTGATGAACCTTTTCAAAATTTATTTTCTCAGGGAATGATAAACTTTGGTGGTTCTAAAATGTCAAAATCAAAAGGTAATACTGTTGATCCAGAATCTTATTTTGCAACCCATGGAGCTGATGCTTTAAGACTGTACATTCTATTTATGGCACCGCCAAGTGACGGAGTAGAGTGGAATGATGGGGGTATTGAAGGAACAAAGAGATTTTTAAATAAATTTTGGGAAAATGTAGAAAAATTATCAAAATTAGAAGAATTAGATAGTTCAAAAAATGATGAAAATATTGTAAGAAAAGTAAATCAAAGTATAAATTCAGTGTCTAAGCATCTTGATAAATTTGAATTTAATACAGCTGTTTCAGATTTAATGAAATTAAATAATGAATTATCAGAATTCTTGAAAAATTCTAAAGGAGTATCTAAAAAGTCAAAAGATATGATTATGAAAAATATATGCATATTACTTTTTCCAATGGCACCACATATTGCATCTGAGGTTTTCGAAGAATATTTTAAAGAAAATCTTATAGATGTGACATGGCCTGAAGTAGATACTGACAACTTAAAAGACCCTACATATGAACTTGTAGTACAAATAAATGGCAAAAAGACATATACACGAGATACAGATATTGGCTTAGAGCAGGTAGAAATAGAAAAAATTTGCAAAGAAGAATTCAATATGAATTTAAGTGAATTTAAAAAAATAATTTACATCAAAGATAAAATAATAAATTTTGTCGGATAATGAAATTATTAGTAACGGATAATTTAATCTCAAATTTAAATCAATTAGATATCTTAGATGTAAGTCTAGAAAAAATATCAATAAAAGATGTTCCCAACCAAGCACAATCGCTTTTTGAAAATGATAAATTTAAATTTGTTTTTGATGAATTTGTAACTCTAACTTCTTTCAGTAAATTAAATATTAACTTGGAAGATAATTATATTTTTCAAATTAAGAAATCA
>CACJJR010000007.1 GCA_902593795.1 uncultured Candidatus Actinomarina sp. | reverse complement strand
ATGAAAATGAAGAGACACCTATTGCCTATGATGGTGAGTTCCTAAATTTTGTTGGATTTGAGGGTAATAATCAAGATAAATTAGACCAGTTAGTTTTATCTTTGCCTCAACTGTTAAAAGATATATTGAAAGACAAAGTAATTTATATCAATGGATGTCATGACTACGCTAGGTCACTAGTTGGAAGGTGTCCCTATGGAGTTTGGGATTCAACTGGAACAAACAGTGATGGAAGCAAAGGTGCAGAATGGTCTATGTCTATTTGGATTTCGAATAGAGCATTTGATGCTCTGCAAGCAGAGGATGTTTTGATACATGAATCATCTCATGCGCTCTCATACCTAACAAGGAACTGCAATACAGCAGACAATCAGAGCTTCAGATTAGACGCATGGACTTTATTTGGAGGAGAAGAAAAATTTGCAGATGCTTTAGTGCTTTATTTTGGTGGTTCTTATAATCACTACAGAGATTCTGGTGAGCTTTCAAATGAAGAAAGTAGTTATCTTGAAAATTATCTTGATGTTTGTACAAACTCTTAAAACATTTGATATATTTAGATTATGGCGGAAGCAGTAAGCAGTTCGTTACCACTAAATATTGTTACTTTATTAATACCTGTTTTATTTTACTTTCTAGGATTAAGTAGCAACTTAGAACAAATCAAAATATTATTTTCTGAGAAAATATCTCTCCTTTGTGGCTTAGGAATTCAACTTATTCTACTCCCACTTATCGGACTTTTAGTTTCTGAAATATTTAGTAATTCCCTATTTGGAGTAGCGGCAGTGATAGTTCTGATAGTTCCAGGAGGACATGTTTCTGGTTTACTTTCTCACATTAAAGGTGGAAATGTGCCTCTATCAGTATTTCTAACTTCTTTTGCTTCAATAATTTCACCACTTACTATTATTTTTTGGCTGACAATAATTACTTCAAGATCTAGTGAATTCAGTATTGACCAAGCAGCCTCATTGATACAGCTACTTGTCTTCGTTTTGGCACCATTTGTTCTTGGTATGATTGTCAAAAAGAATTTTCCAAAATTTACAAATTTAATTTTTAATCCTCTTGATAAATTTTTGAAATTATCAATCGTAGTAGTTTCAATTTGGACACCAATAGATTTGGCTACTTATATTTTGGACAATATTCAACAAGGACTTCTACTATCTATGACTTCTTTAATAATGATATTTGTTACTAGTAGAGTACTAATAAATTTCTCAAAAATTGATTTACCTAATGCAAAAACATTACAAATTGAGGCAATATGTCAAAATTTTCCAATTGTTTTGGGTATTTCTCTTGCATTAGAGATTCCTGAAGTAGCAATATATGGAATGATTTATTATTTAACAAGTATGGTTTTTGCAGTTTCCTACTCTTTCTCAAAAAAATATTAAAAGATTCCTTTTTAGAATAAATCTGTATATAATGAAAATGTCTTTCAGGCAAACAATTCACAAATCATTTCCAAAACGTATGATTTTATATAGGAGAAAAAATGTCCGCAAGAACACAATTACAATCTAAACCTGTAGCTGACCTTAGGTCTATTGCTGAAAGCCTTGGTATTGAACACAAAGGCTTGCAAAAGGCAAAACTAATTGACTTATTAGTCGAGCATAGTGATGACATTATAGATACAGAGGAAACAGAAGTTGCTGAGGTTATCAGCAAATCAAGTAAAGACGATGGACCATCTGTTGTAAGTTCTGGTGACAGTGAGATTAAAAAAGGGGATACTAGAGAAGGTATTCTTGATACTCTCCCAGAGGGATATGGATTTCTTCGTTGTAACGGGTATAAGCCAAGTGAAGATGATGTCTATGTTTCAGCCGGTCTTATTAAGAAGTTTAGAATGCGTAAAGGGGATATGGTCTCAGGCCCAATTAGAGCTCCTAGACAAAAAGAAAAGTATCCAGCACTGATTGAACCTACAACTGTTAACGATGCAGATCCAGAACTTCTTGCGAGAAGAGTAGATTTTAATAAATTAACGCCCTTGTTCCCTGATGAAAGGCTAAAGCTTGAAGAGGATGGAAAGCCTGAAAAAATTCTTCCAAGAATAATTGATCTTATTGCTCCAATTGGAAAAGGCCAAAGAGGCCTGATTGTTTCTCCACCCAAGGCTGGTAAAACAACAATTTTAAAGGAGATAGCAAGTTCTATAGCTGCTAATAACCCAGAGGTTTACTTGATGGTTGTATTAGTTGATGAGCGACCTGAGGAAGTTACGGACATGCAAAGATCAGTTGATGGTGAAGTTGTCTTCTCAACTTTTGATAGACCTCCTGAAGAGCACACTCAAGTTTCAAGACTTGCAATAGAAAGAGCAAAAAGACTAGTTGAAGAGGGAAGAGATGTTGTTATTCTTCTTGATTCGATTACACGTCTTGCAAGAGCACATAACTTGGCAACACCAGCTAGCGGTAGAATTCTTTCTGGAGGTGTTGACTCAACTGCACTGACTCCACCAAAGCAGTTCTTTGGTGCAGCTAGAAATATCGAAGGTGGAGGTAGCTTAACAATTCTTGGTACAGCACTTGTAGAAACAGGATCTAAGATGGATGAAGTTATTTTTGAAGAATTCAAAGGTACTGGAAATATGGAGTTACGCTTAGACCGTCAACTTGCTGATAAGAGAATATTCCCAGCAATTGATGTAACACCATCAGGAACTAGAGAAGAACAAAGACTCGTCTCTCCAAAAGAACTAGAGTCTCTCTGGGCTTTAAGAAGAGTTTTAGTTGCGCTTGAAGGTGGAGCTGCTACGGAACTACTAATTGCCAAACTAAAAGATACAAAAAGTAATGATGCCTTCCTTAAGGATGTAGCAAAAGCAAAATAATTCTGTAAAGTAATACAGGTAATATTGTAAAGTAGAACTATGAAACAAGGTATACATCCAGATTATAGAGAGGTTGTTTTCTCAGATGATGACGCGGGATTTGCGTTTCTTACTCGTTCCACTATTAAAACAAGTGAAACTATTGAATGGGAAGACGGAAAAGAGTATCCATTAGTAAAGCTTGATATTTCATCTGCTAGCCACCCATTTTTTACTGGAAAGCAAAAATTAGTCGACTCTACTGGAAGGGTCGAAAGATTTAAACAAAGGTACGGATCAACAAGTACCAGACAAGCACCTAAACAAGAAGCTTCTTCTCAAGAAGAAGAATAACTAACTTAATCTCAATTTCTTATGTCTGAACAAGATATTGCATATGGTGGACAAGCTGTAATTGGTGGCGTCATGATTCAAAGTCCTAAAGGTTGGTCTTTAGGAATTAGGGATAAAAATGATAAATTACACAAATATTATGAAGAAAGAATTCCATTAATAAAAAGAAATAAATTTTGGTCAGCCCCATTGATCAGAGGCTTTGGAGCACTAATTGATTCCATGTATGTTGGATTTAAAGCAATAACCCTTTCAGATCAAATATATTCTGATTTTGAAGAATATGAAGAAAGCTTGTTTTCAAAAATTATGACTTACTCATTTTTGATTTCTGTTTTACTAGTATTTATAGCTGGACCTCGATTACTGGTAGAGACAATTAATTATTCCCAGTCATTAACTGGTGTTTTAGAAGGTCTGCTTAGAGGTCTGATAGTTATTGTCTATATTTATCTCATAGGAAGAACTAAAGATGCACAAGAGTTATTTGAATATCATGGTGCCGAGCATATGACTATTGCTTCTTATGAAGCTAAAAGGTCTCTAACTATGGATGATGTAAAAACTTTTCCAAAAGAACACATAAGATGTGGCACTTCATTTCTTTTTCTTATAGTCTTTATTAGCTTATTAACCCTCCCGTTTATTCCCAATTTCAATATTGTTCTGACTGCTGTAACTAGAATTTTACATGTTGTGGTGGTGTCAATGCTTTCATATGAGGTTTTGAAATTTAATTTTGCAAATAGTAATTCACTAATTGCAAAATTTTTTGCAGCACCAGGTATTTGGACACAGTTTATTACGACAAAAAAACCTTCAACTGATCAAATCGAAGTTGCTATTTTATCGATGGCAAACTGTGTAGAAAATTCAGAAAATACAAAAATGTTTGAAGATATTACTACGCAAGCAAGTGAGGTAAAAGTTGGATAATTCATTACACGAAAAACTTAAAGCAATTGAAGACTCACTTCCAGAAATAGAAAAACAGCTCTCTCAAATAAATATTTCCAACGACCAACAAGGTTATGCTGAAATGGCTAAAAAGCATAGTGATGTTTCTATAATTGTTGATTTATTTAACGAATGGAAAAAAGTAACTTCTGAAATTGAAGATGCAGTTGAGCTTATAAATTCTGAAGAAGATGAAGACATGAAAAATGAGTTTGAAACTATTGTCACTGAGAATAAAAATAAATTAGAACCATTAGTACAAAAAATAAAAATCTCACTTCTTCCAAAAGACCCATTGGATGATAAAGATGTATTAGTTGAAATTAGACCTGGAGCTGGAGGAGAAGAGGCAGCTATATGGGTTGGTGATTTGTATAAAATGTACAATCGTTTTGCAGAGAGAAATGCCTGGAATGTTGAGCCTATTGAACTTACAGCATCAGACCAAGGTGGTTACAGCAAAATAATTTTTGCAATTAAATCAAAAGGAGTTTTTTCAAAGCTTAAATTTGAGGCAGGGGCACATCGTGTACAAAGAATTCCTAAAACTGAATCACAGGGAAGAGTGCACACTTCAATAGCTACTGTTGCAGTACTTCCTGAAGCTGAAGAGGTTGACTTAAGTATCGCAGATAGTGATTTAAAAATTGATGTATATAGATCTAGTGGACCAGGTGGACAAAGTGTTAATACAACGGACTCAGCAGTAAGAATTACTTATATCCCAACAGGTTTAGTAGTCACCAGTCAAGATGAAAAATCACAGTTAAAAAATAAAAATCAGGCAATGAGAATTTTACGGGCAAGACTCCTTAAGTCTGAACAAGATAAGGCTGCAGCTGAACGTGCAAAAGATAGAAAAGAGCAAGTTGGTTCTGGTGAGAGATCAGACAAGATTAGAACATATAACTACAAAGACAATAGAGTTTCTGATCACAGAATAAATTTAACATTAAAAAAATTAGACCAAGTTTTGGATGGAGACCTTGAAGAGTTCGTTGTTGCATTAATTGCTGATAATGAAGCTACCAGACTTGCCAATCTAGAAGAATAATGAACATCCAACAAATACCTGAGCATGAATTAGCACGACTCAGGGAGAAAGCTAAGGAAATAACTGGGTCACAATCTGAATACCAATCTTCTTACACAGAATTGTTAACAAGGAGGCTTAATGGAGAACCTCTTCAATACATAGAGGAATACATACCGTTTTATAGTATTCAAATAAATGTTGATCAACGCTGCTTGATTCCCAGGCCAGAAACAGAGTTTTTAATTGAGTTAATAAAAAATAAAATTTCAAGTCCTGTAAAGATATTAGATGTTGGAACAGGAACTGGCTGTATTGCTCTTATGTTAAAAAAACTTTTTCCAGAATCAATAGTTGATGCTTGTGACATATCAGAAGAAGCATTAAATTTAGCAAAAGAGAATTCTGAGATAAATAATTTAGAGATTAATTTATTTCAATCAGATTTACTAAGTGCTGTTGAAGATACAGATTATGACGTAATAGTTGCAAATCTTCCTTATATTCCTACAGGTACTCTTTCTAGTCTTGCATCAGAAGTTATAGATCATGAGCCACTCATTGCACTAGATGGGGGTGATGATGGACTTTTATATATAAATAAATTGATAAAAGATATCGAAGCTAAAGATATTGACAACTTTATGTTGTTCCTAGAAGTAGACACAAGCCATGCATCAACTATTATAAATAATCTTTCACACTGGAAGGAAGTAGAATTAGAGCAAGATTTAGTTGAAAGAGACCGGTATATAATTGCAAAACGATAAATTAAATAATGCAGTTGATGCAATAAATAACAACCAAGTCGTTGGAATACCAACAGAGACAGTTTATGGAATTGGAGTAAACCCTTTCAGCCAAGAAGCTGTTGATAAAATTTTTGAATTAAAGGGAAGAGATGAAGATAAGCCTTTATCAATACTTGTATCTTCATTTTACGATTTACAAAAGCTTGAAATAGTTTCGATAATTCCTGAAGTGGTGGAACTTTATTGGCCTGGGCCATTAACGATTGTTGTTGAGACAAAGAAAGAGTTTGCTGACGGTGTTGGTACAAAAAATCCATCCTCGATTGGTGTAAGAGTTCCAGATAATGAATTAGCAATAGAGCTACTAAAGATTACGGGACCGCTCGCTGTCACAAGTGCCAATCTTTCAGGAGAAAATGATATTAATAGTGATACAGAAGCAGAAAATGTATTCGGCACTAAAGTATCTGAATATCTTGAGGGAGAGTCTTTACACGGAAGCGGCTCCACAATTATAGATTTACGTGTTGATGGTGGCGAAATTTTAAGAGAAGGCCCACTTAAATGGCCTCCAAGTTACTGTTAGAATATATTTATGAATAATAAAGGCGCTTCTAACGAGACTCTTAATAATGTTGATTCTGAGATTTCTGAATTGATTGATAATGATCTAAATAGACAAAATACCCATATTCACTTAATCGCTTCTGAAAATTTTGCTTCAAAAGCTGTAATGGAAGCATCGGGGTCAATATTAACTAACAAATATTCTGAGGGTTTCCCTGGACGTAGGTATTACGAAGGTTGCGAAATTGTAGATCAAATTGAACAATTAGCAATTGATAGAGCATGTGAGTTGTTTGAGGCAGAACATGCAAATGTACAACCACACTCAGGCTCATCAGCAAATATGGCTGTGTACTTGTCATTACTTGAAGCAGGAGACACCGTATTAGGTATGTCACTTGATCAAGGAGGTCATTTAACACATGGATCTCCGGTAAATTTCTCTGGCCAACTTTATAACTTTGTTGGATATGGTCTAGATGAAAATACTGAGTTAATTGATATGGAGACTGTTTACAGTATGGCATTAGAGCATAAACCCAAATTAATAATTGCAGGGTATTCCTCATATTCCCAGTCACTCAACTTTAAAAGGTTTAGAGAAATTGCAGATGAAGTAGGGGCTCATTTTATGGTTGATGCTGCTCACTTTATTGGATTAGTAGCAGGAAAAGTTGTCGACAACCCAGTGCAGTACGCAGATGTTGTTACTGCTACAACTCATAAGGCTCTCAGAGGTCCCCGTGGTGGAATAATTTTGAGTAAAGAAGAATTTGCAAAAGATATTGATAAAAATACATTTCCTGGCGCACAGGGTGGAGCCCTAAACAATCAAATAGCAGCAAAAGCAGTCTGTTTTAAAGAAGCTCTTACAAAAGAATATCAAGACTATTCTCATCAGATTTTGAACAATGCAAAAGCTTTAGCATCTTCTTTTCAAGAGCAGGGCTTAAGAGTGGTAAGTGGTGGAACGGAAAATCATTTGGTTTTAGTAGATACAAGAAGTGTAGATGAAGAGTTAACTGGAAAAGAAGCTGGAATTTTACTTAATGAAAAAGGGATTACATTAAATAGAAATTCAATACCATTCGATCCACGTTCACCATTCGTAACTTCTGGTATTCGTATGGGTACTCCTGCAGTTACAACATGTGGAATGAAAGATGATGAACTTACTAAAGTTGGATATCTTATTTCTGAGATATTAAAAAATAGACTAGATGAAAATAGACTCAGTGAGCTTGAAGAGCAAGTTAGAGCTTTAGCAAAGAGTTTTCAACCTTATGGCTAAATCAAGAATTAATTTAGAAGATTTTGGTCCTGTCTCAACTTTTTCTACATCAATTTTGAGCGGGCTATTAATAGGACTTTTAATTCAAAACTTTTTTGGATATGCGCCTTGGCCAGTAATAACTTTTGTTCTCATCGGCATCTATGACGGATACAGAAGAATGTGGAACATTTCAGCAAAACTAGAGGATGGTAAAGGTGAACGTTGAAATTGAATTGGCTAGAAGGATGCTTCTTAGATCATCACCTATATATGTCATTGTTCCAATTTTATTTTATTTTAAATCACAAGAGGCATACTTTACCTCACTTTATTCTTCAGTAATTGTTGCTTCAGGGTTTTTCCTTGGGGCAGTAATCATGTCTTATGCAGCTAAAATCTCATTAAATTTTTATTATTTTGCTGCTCTATTCGGATATGTTTTTAGATTAATTTTCATATTTGGGTTTCTCTTATTACTAAAAAACGTATATTCTATTGATGATTTGGCAATGTCTCTGACAGTGCCAATTGTTTTTTTAACAATGTTATTTATAGAAATGACTATGGTTATTAAGAGAAAAGACACTGATTTAGATTGGGCAAATGATAACAGCAGCTGAAACTTGTGATTTTATTAATGAAGTAGTTTGTAAACCCGCAAATGTTAAAGAATTATTCGAATTTGGTAATTTTGCAGGAACTCAAATATCAAGAACAGAAATTTTAATACTTTTAGCCGCAATAATCCCTGTAGTTGTTGTCTTTTTTGGGTTAAGAAAAAAATCAGTTGTCCCGGGTAAGCTTCAGTCTGCCGTTGAATCAATTTTTACATTTGTAAAAGATGAAATAGCTCTGGGTGTAATTGGTAGAGGTGGAGAAAAGTTTACACCCTACTTGGTCTCAATATTTCTATTTATTCTTGTGGGCAATTTATTTGAAGTTGCTCCATTAATCAACTTTCCAGTGACATCCCGAATGGCACTGCCGCTGTTTTTAAGCCTTATTACATATTTTATTTTTGTTTTTGTTGGAATTAAAGAAGAAGGTTTTGGCTATATTTCTCATCTAGTTTGGCCTCCTGGAGTGCCAGTCGCTCTTAAACCTTTAGTCGGCATAATAGAGCTTGTGTCTGTATTATTAGTAAGACCATTCAGCCTTGCTGTTCGACTTTTTGCAAACCTTGTTGCAGGTCACGTCATGCTCAGTTTGCTACTTGCATCTGCATATTTTTTCTTAGTACAACCAGGTGGCGCAGATTACATACTCGCTAAAGCACCTATTGGCTTAGCTTGGTTCACACTTGGATTAGGAATCTACGGATTCGAATTAATAGTTTCAATTTTGCAGGCATACATATTTACATTGTTGTCTGCAGTGTATATACAAACGTCTCTGCATCCAGAGCATTAATTAATAAGGAGGAAAATGGAAGCTGCATACGCGTTAATAGGATACGGATTGGCCGCAATTGGTCCTGGTGTTGGCATCGGGTTAATTGCTGGTAATGCTGTACAAGCTATGGCAAGACAACCAGAAGCTGCTGGTATGGTAAGAACAACTATGTTCTTAGGAATAGCCTTTACTGAGGCACTAGCGCTTATTGGATTCGTTCTATTCTTCTTGGTATAGGAGTAAAAGAGTGAATATGAATTTAGAATATTTATTAGCAGAGGCTGAAGAATCAAGCTCAGGTATTGATCTCCTTCTTCCTGCAACATCAGAGCTAGTCGCTGGTATTGCTGCTTTTGCAATTGTATTTTTCTTTATTTGGAAATGGGCATTACCCGCATTGAATGAAACTTTAGAGTCAAGAGCATCAGCTATTGAAGGTCAGATTAAAGAAGCTGAGGAAACAAAAGCTGAAGCTGAGAAATCAAAAGCTGAATACGACAAACTTGTATCAAATGCTGATTCAGAAGTTCAAACAATTATAGATGAGGGTAAAGCTGCTGCTGAGAAAATTAAAGAAGATATGCTTGCTGAAGCTAAAAAGGAAGCAGAAGTAATTGTTGAAAAAGCGAAGTCTGATTCAGAGGCTGAAAAAGAAAGAGTTTCTACAGAATTAAAGGGTGAAGTAGCCGATCTCTCTTTGGAGATATCACAAAAAGTTGCATCATCTATGTCAAAAGATGACCAAAAGAAGCTTATTGATAAATTTATAAAGGATATGGGGTAGCAATAACTATGTCGGTTGAGACTTTTTCAAAAGGGTTAGTTGAAATAATTGCATCTTCTGATGATTCAGAGAGAGTTGAAAATGAAATCCTCCAAGTTTTCAAATCTTTGTCAGATTCTTCAGAGGCATTAGATGTTTTTCGAAACTTTGGAATACCTGTTGAGAAAAAAATTGAAGCTGTACAGAACTTATTGAGTACAAGAGTTTTACCTTTAACGGTAGATCTTGTCACACTCACTATATCTCAGGGTTATGCAGACAACTTGCATGATATTGAATCAAATGTTGCAAACTTTATTGCAAATAAAAGAGGAGCTTCAGTAGCAAAGGTCGTAACAGCTATTGAGCTTGATGATAAGACTCAAAAAGCACTACAGAAGGCAATTAAAAATAAAGTTGGCACAGATGTAGAGCTAAGTGTTGATGTCGATCCATCTGTAATTGGTGGAATAAGTATAAGTGTTGGAGAGAGAACTTTTGACGGTCTTCTCTCATCAAAGTTTTCAGAAATTAAAACTGTATTAGAAGGTAGGTAGAATGAGCGATCTTAATATTGATGCAAAAGCTATTTCAGATTCATTAAAGTCTACACTTGGTGACTGGAAAGACTCTGTAAAAGATGATGTAGTAGGTCATGTTGCAGCTATTGCAGACGGTGTAGCTAGAGTTAAAGGCTTAGAAAATGTTATGGCTTCAGAGCTACTCGAGTTCCCAGGTGGACTTGTCGGAGTTGCTCTTAACTTAGAAGAAGATTCCATTGGGGTTGTTTTGATGGGTGATTCCAATCATATTGAAGAAGGAAATCCCGTTAAGCAGACTGGTGAAGTTCTTTCAATCGGTGTTGGAGATGGATTTCTAGGTAGAGTTATTGATCCGCTCGGTAATCCAATCGATGGCAAAGGACCAATTGAATTTACTGAAAGAAGACGTTTAGAGCTACAAGCACCTTCTGTTGTAGAAAGACAACCTGTTGGAGAGCCACTACAAACAGGAATTAAAGCTATTGACTCAATGATTCCAATTGGAAGAGGTCAGAGAGAGCTCATTATTGGTGATAGACAAATTGGAAAAACTGCTGTTGCAGTTGATACAATAATCAATCAAAAAGATACTGATGTTAAATGTATCTATGTTGCTATTGGACAGAAGTCATCAACTGTAGCTGAGGTTGTAGAGAGATTTGAACAAGAGGGAGTGCTTGACAAAGTAGTAATTGTGAACGCACCTGCTTCTGCTGCTGCAGCGTTGCAGATGTATGCTCCATATGCTGGTTCAGCAATTGGTCAACATTGGATGTACAACGGCGAGCATGGGTTAATTGTTTTTGATGATTTATCAAAACAAGCTATTGCCTATCGCCAAATATCATTACTTTTAAGAAGACCTCCTGGTAGAGAGGCTTACCCTGGTGATGTTTTCTATCTTCACTCTAGATTATTAGAGCGTTGTGCAAAAGTAAGTGAAGAGTTAGGTGGGGGATCACTCACTGGACTTCCAATCATAGAAACAAAAGCTGGAGACGTTTCAGCTTTCATTCCAACGAACGTTATATCTATTACAGATGGACAGATTTATTTGGAATCAGAACTTTTTTACTCTGGTGTTAGACCAGCTGTAAATCCAGGTACATCAGTCTCAAGAGTAGGTGGTGCAGCTCAGACTAAGGCTATGAAAAAAGTTTCAGGTCCATTAAGAATTAACCTTGCACAGTTCAGGGAGCTAGAAGCATTTGCTGAGTTTGGTTCTGATTTGGATGCGGCATCACAGGCACAGCTTGATAGAGGTAGGAGAGTTGTTGAGTTACTAAAACAACCTCAGTATCAACCAGTACCTATGGAAGAACAAGTGGTTTCACTTTATGCAGTTACGGAGGGATTTCTTGATGTAGTCGATCCAGCCGATATACCGCAAGCAGAGCAGGATTTAATTGATTATGTCAAAACACGACATTCAGAGGTTATTAATTCAATTAAAACCACTGGTGAGTTACCTGTAGATGAATTAAAAGCTGCAGTTGAGGCTTTTGTAAGTACATTGGAGAAAAAAGAAGAGTAAATTATGGCAAGTGCTGAATTACGAATTATAAATAGAAGAATAAAGAGTGTTAAATCTACAAAGAAAATAACACGTGCAATGGAACTTATTGCATCTTCAAGAATTGTAAAAGCACAGCAAAGACTCTCATCATCCAATAACTATACAAACTTACTTGCACAGATTGTTGAAGAACTTACAGGTAGTGGGGAAATGCCATCTTCACCTGTAACTGAAGGAACAAAGAGAATAACACTTGTTGTTATTACCTCAGATCGTGGACTAGCGGGTGCTTATAACACTAATATTTTGAAGCTTGCAGAAGTCAGAAAATCTGAATATGAAAAGTTGAATAATAATGTGGAAATTGTAACTGTTGGAAAAAAAGCAAATGGATATTTCAAGTATAGAAATATTGAACCTAAGCAAAACTATGAAGGCATAACAGATGAGCCAAACTTCGAAAATGCTTTAGAAATTATGACTCCATTAGTTCAAGAGTTCTATGAAGGAAAGACAAACCAGATTGAACTTGTTTATACAGAGTATCAATCTGCAATGACTCAAACAGCATTGTATAAAACCGTGCTCCCATTTGAAGTAGAACAGATTGCTAAAGAGATAGAGTCAGTTGGAGGTTACACCTTTGAGCCATCAGCAAGTCAGGTTTTAAGTAATATTATTCCAAAATATACAAATGCAACTATATTTTCAGCGTTACTCAATGCCTCCACATCGGAGCATGCAGCAAGAATGAGAGCTATGAAAGCAGCTACAGAGAATGCAGAGGAATTAATTAAGATTTTATCACGTAAGAGTAATCAGGCTAGACAGGCAGAGATTACTACTGAGATTTCAGAAATTGTAGGTGGAGCGGAAGCTCTAGCAGGATAAGGAGAAAATAAATGAGCGATAGTTTAGGTAGAGTTGTAAAAATTGCAGGTCCAGTTGTTGACGTTGCATTTGCACAGGATTCTTTGCCAGAAATTACAAATGCATTAGAAGTAGATGTAGAAATAGATGGTTCTAAAAGTACAATCGTTTTAGAAGTTGCTCAGCATCTTGGAGAAGGAAGAGTGCGTGCAATCTCTATGCAAGGTACCGATGGTTTGAGAAGAGGTGCTGAAGTCTCAGATACTGGAGCACCAATTTCAGTTCCTGTAGGACAAGAAACTCTAGGTCACATATTCAATGTTTGGGGTGAAACTTTAGATGTTGAAACAAGCTCTATTGGTGTAAAACAAAAATGGCCAATTCATAGACAGCCACCACCATATGAAGAAGTGACTGCACAAAATGAGATGTTTGAGACAGGAATCAAAGTTATTGACCTTTTAATGCCTTATGTACAAGGTGGAAAGATTGGTTTATTTGGTGGAGCTGGTGTTGGTAAGACAGTTCTTATTCAGGAGATGATTAACAGAGTTGCAACGCAGCATGGTGGTGTATCTGTTTTCGCTGGTGTTGGAGAGAGAACTCGTGAAGGTAATGACTTATTTAGAGAAATGCAAGAATCTGGAGTTATTGATAAAACTGCACTTGTATTCGGTCAAATGGACGAACCGCCTGGAGTGAGATTAAGAGTTGCACTATCAGCTCTAACTATGGCTGAGTACTTCAGAGATGAAGAAAAGCAAGACGTGTTATTGTTCATTGACAATATCTTTAGATTCTCACAGGCAGGTTCTGAGGTCTCTACATTGTTAGGTCGTATGCCATCTGCTGTGGGTTATCAACCTACACTTGCAGACGAGATGGGTTTCTTGCAAGAGAGAATTACCTCTCTTAAAGGTAGATCTATTACATCTCTACAAGCAGTGTATGTTCCTGCAGACGATATTACTGACCCTGCACCACATACAGCTTTTGCCCACTTAGATGCAAGAACTGTGTTGTCTAGAACAATTGCGGACTTGGGTATTTATCCAGCTGTTGATCCTCTTGACTCTTCATCAAGAATCTTGGATCCAGGTGTTGTTGGTGATGAACACTACAACACTGCTAGAGAAGTACAACGAGTTCTGCAAAGATACAATGACTTGCAAGATATTATTGCAATTCTTGGTATTGATGAGTTGTCAGAAGAAGATAAGCAAATAGTTGGACGTGCTAGAAGAATTCAGAGATTCTTATCACAACCTATGTTTGTTGCTGAACAGTTCACAGGTATCGAGGGTAAATTCGTATCCATTAAAGATACAGTGGAAGCCTTTAATACTATCTTAAGTGGTGATCTTGACGCTGTCCCAGAACAGGCATTCTATATGACCGGTGGGCTCGACGAGGTCATGTCTAAAGCTAAAGAGCTAGAAGAAAGTCTTTAATGTTTGTTGAGGTTGTCTCACCAGAGGAGAGTTGTTTCTCAGGAGATGCGACTATGGTAATTTCAAGAACTCCTAACGGCGAGATTGGAATTCTTGAGGGTCACGAACAAACTGTTGCGACTCTCATGCCAGGTGGACTCACTATTGAACATGACAATACAAGAACAAGTTTTGCAATCTCTGGTGGAATACTTCAAATTACTGGAGAGAAAGTTATTGTTCTTGGCGAGCTTGTCGAAAAGATTGATGGAGATCACGAAAAAGCTATTGAAATTGGTCAAGAGTTAGCTAAAAAAGCCTTTCCAGCCGAATAATGTCTTCACTTCTAGCATTTCACGCTCACCCTGATGATGAGAGTGTCTCGACTGGAGTTACATTAGCAAAATATGCAGATGAAGGACACAGGGTAGTAGTTGCTACCGCAACCGATGGATCTGCGGGAGAAATTCACAACTACGATAATCCAGAAGAACTTTTTCCTAAACTCGCTGAAATGAGAAAAAAAGAGTTAGAGGCAAGCCTTGAAGCACTTGGTGTCAAAGAGTATGAATGGATGGGGTTTAAAGATTCTGGAATGATGGGTACTAGTGAAAATGATGATCCAGACTGTTTCTGGAGACAAAATTACTTTGATCCTGTTGGAAAACTAGTCGACATAATTAGAAAATATAAACCTGATGCTTTAATCACATATGACCCTTTTGGAGGATATGGTCATCCAGATCATATACAAACACATAGAATCGGAACGGCAGCCTACTTTGCTGCCAGTGATTTAGACAAATTTCCTCTAAAAGAGGGTCAAGAAGTCTGGATACCAGAGCGTCTGTATTACAGTGCCTGGTCTAAGACAAGAATGCAATCAAGAAGACAACAGATGTTTGATGCTGGAATTATTTCTGAAGAAGAATTTAATAGATTTAACCCAATCGGCAGTGAACATGACGATATAGATGTTGAAGTCGATGGCACAAAGTATGTAGAACATAAAATTAATTCGATGAAAGCTCACCGAAGTCAGTTTAAAGATGACTGGTGGGGTTTTAATATTCCAAATGAATTTAAAGAGGACTTTTTAGGATATGAAAATTATATTTTAGCCTTTAATCGAGGTGAATGGTCCTCTCCGTCTGAACTAATTTAGTTAATGTCAGTTAAAGTTATACTCGTATAAGATGAAAAAAGTATCGCAGATGGAATTATTTAATTAAAAATCTTATATAATTCAAACAGAATATGAATTTAAAATCTTTAAAAAATTTAAGCTTCGCAATATTTTTCTTATATTTCTTCCTTGTATCAATCAAACTTCTTGAAAAAGGAATTAAAACTTTAGGTGCAGAATACACAGATGCACTTTTTGAGTCAGTATCCAATCCTTTTGCTGGTTTACTGGTTGGAATTTTATGTACAGTTTTAGTGCAATCATCCTCCGTTACTACAGCAACAATTGTTGGTTTAGTAGGAAGTGGGGTCCTCAGCTTGGAATATGCAATACCGATGGTTATGGGAGCAAATATTGGTACAACAGTAACTAATACTTTAGTTTCTTTTGGACACGTAAGAAGAGAACAGGAATTTAAAAGAGCTTTTGCAGCCTCAACGATGCATGACTTCTTTAACTTATTAGTGGTGATAATACTTTTCCCTCTTGATTTATATACAGGATTTATAACAAGAATGGCCGAAGATGGAACAGATTTTATTCTCGCTACAGGCTTCACAGCAACTAAACCAAATAGCCCAATCAAGGCAGGAATTAAGTGGGGTTCAAATAATATATTGGACGGATTATCTTCTATTCCATTCATAGGCGATCTAAGTGAAAATTCTTATAGGGTCTATGCAGTTCTTTTAATTATTATTGCAATAGCATTTATTTTCTTGAGCCTAAGAAATGTTGTATCTAATATGAAATCTCTCATGCTCAATCAAATTGAATTTGGATTAGACAAAGCTCTTGCAAGGGGTGGGGGACTTTTTGCAATATTAATCGGAATCTTGATTACCTTCTCAGTACAAAGTTCAAGTATCACCACATCAATCCTTGTACCAATTGTAGGTTCAGGAATTTTATCTATTGAAAATGCATTTCCAATAACCCTTGGTGCAAATATTGGCACAACAATTACAGCTGTTTTAGCTAGCTTTGCTGTTGATGATCCAGCAGGATTAACCATTGCACTCCACCATGTATTTTTTAACTTAATTGGTGTAATTATTGTTTATCCAGTAAAAGCAGTAAGGAATTTCCCAGTTAATTTAGCAAAAGGACTCAGTGTTATAACCGCTAAAAGAAGATATATTGCAATACTTTATGTATTGGTAACATTTTTATTACTTCCACTACTGGGCGTAGTACTATTTAATTAAGGAGAAAAATGAGTAAAGAATCATTAGACAATATAGATGCAAAATTAAGTGAAATGTTAACTAACAGTACGCGTATTTTTGATATATCGATGAATGCTTTACTAGGAGATACTAATTTGGACTCTGTTAGAGATGACTTGTATGACACTGATAAATCAATTAACGAACTGCACAGAGAAGTTAGAAGAGAAATGATTATTCACTCCGCAGTGAATTCAAGAAATTTAGATATCCCATTACTCCTCTCATACATGACTATGTCAAAAGATATTGAGAGAATCGGGGATTACTGTAAGAACCTTTTTGAAATTGCTGAAACGGGAAATACTTTTGCGAAAGGCGATGATCTAGACTCATATATCGTGCTAAGAAATGATATTGGAAAATTAATTGTTTACCTTCAGTCATGCCTTGCGCTGGATGATGAGTCGAAAGTCCAAGATTTGATAACACTTGGCTCTTCTATATCAAGTGATATTGATGTGAAAATTACTGGTTTATTGGAAAATAAAGAAAAAGTTCAATATCCAGTCGCTACAACATTATTTTTTAGATATTTAAAAAGAATTGTTTCTCATATAGTCAATGCCGCAACTGCATTGATAATGCCAACTGATCAAATAGATTATTTAGACGAATAATACTTTTTAACTTACGTCCCAAGTTCCTAAAGAACGTATAAGCTTATCTAATTCACCTTCACCTTTTTGTTCTTTAGCACTGTCGATTTGACTATGAACCTCTTCCGTAAAGGTATCTCTCTGGACTTTTCTAAATACACCAAGTGGTGTTGGACCATATGGACCATGAGAAAGTCTAGATAAAGAGAAGGCAATTGATGGGTTCTCTTCATGAATGTTATGAACATAGATTTCAGATTCATCGACATCTTTAGTATCAACAATTTGTGCAATACCATTTCTGATAACTACAGCTTTATGACCATCTTCTCCAAAAACTGTTTTCTCACCATGCACTAAATTAATTCTATTTGCTACTTTTGTCTCTTTATTAGTCAACTGTTCAAAGGCTTTATCATTGAAAACATTACAGTTTTGATAAATCTCTACAAAAGCAGAACCTTTATGGTTTTTTGCTTCTTCTAAAATTCCTGCAGTAAGATCTCTATCCATATCAATAGACCTTGCAACAAAAGATGCTTCTGCACCTATTGCAAGACTCATTGGATTAAGTGGCATTTCTACTGAACCAAATGGAGATGACTTAGTCTTCTTGCCTTCCTCGCTAGTAGGTGAGTACTGACCTTTAGTGAGTCCATAAATCTGATTATTAAACATAAGAATTTTTATATTTACATTTTTACGAAGAGCATGAATTAAGTGATTTCCTCCAATAGATAGCGAGTCACCATCACCAGAGACAACCCAAACAGATAAATCTGGATTTGATACTGATACACCTGTAGCAACTGCAGGTGCTCTACCATGGATCGAGTGAACACCGTATGTATTCATGTAATATGGGAACCTTGCTGCGCAACCAATTCCAGAAACAAAAACTATTTTCTCTTTGGAAATACCCATCTCAGCCATGAAGTTCTGAACTGATGCAAGGATAGTGTAGTCACCACAACCAGGACACCACTTGACCTCTTGGTCACTTTGCATGTCCGTTCTTTTATAGGTAACTGGTACTTTACTCATTTATAATTTCCTCAATTTTATCAGTAAGCT
>CACJJR010000006.1 GCA_902593795.1 uncultured Candidatus Actinomarina sp. | reverse complement strand
TCCCCCAGGAGGAGGTTCTTGACCTTCTTGTCCAGGTTGACATCCAGGCGCTGCTGGGTTGTTTGCACAATCTTCTTGTTCTTGTTGTCCACCAGAAGGTACTACTCCACCAGGAGGGTTATCCTCACCCCCAGGAGGAGGATTATAACCTTCTCCCTCAGGAGGAGGTTCTTGACCTTCTTGTCCACCACTTTGAGGACATCCAGGTGCATAAGGATTATCATCACAATCTTGGTCCTGTATTATTCCATTTTGAGGGAGAGGAGGTGCTACTTGTGAACATGAAGGATCATCTGGATTTTCATCACAATAATTTCCTGCAAACTCGGTAAAGTTATCTGATTGATTTTGAAATTCCTCTGCTTTCTCAGCATCTCCCCAAAAACCGCCTGTTGCAGGTTGTGTTCCTGGGGCAAAATCTCCTTCAGGTGGTGGACCAAAAGCATCACCTTGACCAGGACCTTCACCTTCTGTTGGTTGAGCGTAACAGAGAGGATCTTGAGGATTGTCCTGACAAAGTGTATCTACATCTTCAGGATTAAATGCCTCAAATTCTGTTACACCATTTTCTCCACCTGCAAATAATCCAGATTCTGCTGGATCAAAACCTTCTTGACATCCTGGTTCATTTTGATTTCCAGGAGCCGAGCAATCAAGAACAAAATAATCATCATGATTACCATATCTTTGAGACGCTAAATCATCTGCTCCTTCAATTGAATTATAGAAAACTCCTTGCTGAGCTAAGTCAACATATGAATCATCACTAAACATATTGCCTAAAAACTCACCTTTATCTAAATTACCTTCTCCGTAATAATCTCTAAAACATTCTGGGTGATTAGGGTCTTCTGTACAGAAATTTGGCTTTTCACCAGCTCTGGCATTTGGATCTGGAGCTGCATATTGAGCTAGCAATCCCCCAGTCAAAGGACCCTTCAGCCCTCCACTTTGTCCAAATCCTGAATCACATTCAGGTGCGTCTGGTGTTTGATCGCAATATCCAGGAGCAACATATTCCCCTCCAGAGAAAACATCAGCTGGTCTATAATTATCTCCACATTCAGTAGCTTCAGGATTTTCATTACAGAATTCATCGGGGGGGCCTAATAATTCTTGCGGACCACCATAAATATCAAACATGTCATCTCGATCTAATGCAAGTCCTGTCGCATTTCCTACATGTTCATGAAAAAAGTCCCCTTCACCACTGCACATAGAGTCGTCTGGGTATTCATTACAATCAACAGGTTTCCATTCGTCCCCTAATACTTCCTCATCATATACGTGGAAAAATGTATAAACTGCTTGAGCATTTCCACCAGCACATTCAGTTGCTTCAGGATTTGCAGAACAAAAAGAGTCATCTTTAGGAGCTGCTCCAAAGAAACTATTACCTGGTTTTGGACCTCCTTCTTCACAATTTTCCGGATTTGCTTCACAATAGGCTCCACCCTGCTCAAAAGCATCTCCAACATATTGTGGCCCATCAGCACACTCAGGTAACCATGGTTCTTCATCACAGTACCCAGGTTTTATACTGTTCTCTGTAAAAGTGTATTCAAACCCCATGTCTTGAACCATGTCCTCAACAAAATGGTTGCCAGCAAAAGCTTGTGCAAGGAAATCTGGTGGTGGCGCTCCGGCAGCACACTCAAGATCTTCTGGATTATCGGCACAGTAAGTTCCCTCAACAAACTGGTCTTGGCCGGCATTTACAAACATATTAGATGCAGCTAAAGCCATTGCCGATGCCATGTCTCCTGTTTCTGCCAACTCATTAACAGCATTGGTATCTGCTGAAATAAATTGCATCATGCCATGTTGTGCTCTGAAATTATTGCTTTCATTGTGATCAAATCCTAAATCTTCAAATGCTTGATTATCATGAACAGATGCTGCGTCTTCAAAAGTACCGAAAAACTCCGAAGTTGGTGGTAGTTCTTGTAAGGCACCATCTTCAGGAGCTACTTGCCAATTTGCATTAATAAATTCTTCAACAACTTCTTGTGGGACCGCTACGTCTTCTACTGCGTCAGCTAAAACTTCTACTGAATCCGTTATCTCGCCTGGTGCTCCAGCAGCAACTAAAAGCGTCTGTGCTAAATCCATTCTCTTTGTGTCGTTTTCTGTAAAAACAGCATTTGCTGCTACATCAGCAGTTAAATCTTCTGATCCCTCTGCTAAGTTTTCCTGTGTCTGTGCTTTACAAGTATAACTACACTCACCTTCCATATTTGAAACAAACTCATCAACAATCAGAGCAACTGTTGAAGAATCCTCATCTGTCCATCCCGAACCTCCTGTGGTACCACTACCTAATTCTGTACCAGCTGTTTGAGAGACCGCAACAAGTACTGGAGTTCCATCTTCATTTGGAAGCAACTCACTAAATACTGCATCATCACTTTGTTCACCACCCTCTAGCACTGTACTTGATGCTGATAATGTAGTGACATCATATTCAAACACACCTTCCGTTCCATGAACAGAAAGCTCCGAAGTTGGAGTAACTATTTTTGCTAAAGAAGCACTTAAGCCATCACTAAAAATATCATATGCAACACTTCCAGAAATTAAGTCTACAATAAGCACTCTTGATTGGGCCTCATCATCATAATCAAAACTTCTAACACTAATTACCGAATTACCACCCATTAAAAGTGAAGATCCGTCTTCAAACGACATTTGAGCAGTTGCGTCGTCACCTGTTCTTATCTTTACACCCATCTCTAATGGAGTAATCGCTGACAGAATCTCCCAATCCTCGGCAACATCTGTCAAGACTCCTGTTGCTCCAATTAATGGCTTTAATAAAATTGGTGGTATTACTAATGCAGCTTCATCCACTACTTCCCCAATATCAGGCTCAACAGCCAAAGTGGTTGTTGTAGAAGAAGTTGTAGTGCTATCTGGAGATGCTTCTTGAATGTCATTTGATCCACCACATGCAGAAGCTATAAGCGCTAAAACAACAAAGAGAATTTTAAATTTTTTCACTTTTTAATTCTTTAAGTAAATAGTAATAAATTTTTCTAAACTGTGTGTTGTTGGCCTGAATTAATATACTTTTGAGCAATTATTGCAGCTTTAGAAACAGCTTTAATTTCCTCCCAAGTAAAAGGATTGTTTGATTTATCTCTTACATAATCAAAGAAGATGCCTAGAGATTCTTTGTGTCCTTTGCCTGATGAAAATGTTTTACTTCTATCTTGTGAGCCTTCTAGAAACCTTAACATTCTAAAATCTTCCATGATGTAAGAGTTACCCCCGCCATGTACTTCTATTCGTTCTTTACTTAATATTTGATTTGTCTCGGAAAAATATTGTAAAGACGCATGGGAACCATTTGCAAAATTAATATTTAAGAAAACTTGATTATCTTTTACCATATTATTTGTTTTGTCTATTGGTGCAGATGCTGAAATACTTTGAGGCAGAGAATCAAACAAATAGCAAGCTAAGTCAATACCATGCACTGCCTCACCAACAATTCTCCCACCTCCAATTTCTTTTATATTTGTCCAGTGGTCTGCGTCAAGAGGTGGAACACTAAATCGTAGATTTATACTATTTGCCGGACTATTAATTAATTTTTGTTTAATAAATTGAACCGATTCAGAAAATCGTCTATTAAAACCAATAAACAATTTTGGATTTTCTGATCTATAAATACTTTCTTCAATATCTGTAATTGACTGAAGTTCTAATGCTAATGGTTTTTCTACATAAACAGCTTTTCCTTTACTTAGTGCTTTAATTACTAAATCTGCGTGATTGTGGTGGGGTGTTAGTATCAGGACGGCATCTATTTCATCTGCATTCAGTATTTCATCCTCTGTGGAGTATTTGTTTTTTATTCTAAAATTTTTTGCGAGCGACTCTGCACTTAATCCCTTTGAAGATGCTATGCCAAGAACTTTACATTCTCTTTTCAGCTCTTTAAGAACAGGCATTATTGTTGTAGCTGCAAAATTTCCTGCTCCTAATATTCCTACATTTACTTTTGATGTTCTCGGCTCTGATTCTAAATCGTTTGCCATTTCAATTTTTGGTTCAGCATCAATGTTGTATCTCAGCATTACTGATAATGGCTTAATCTCATTATCAAATTTTTTATAAACGCTTGGTGCGTCTTCAAATGCTATCTCTTCAGATACTAAGTCCAACAAATGAATTTGTTTTTGAGACAGAAGATTTGTAAATGCCTCAAAATTTCTATTTTCGGTCCATCGAACATATTCAATTGGATAATCATTTCCAAGAGCTTCGTATTGTTTATCATACCTTCCGGGCCCGTAAGACTTGGAAACAACAAGTTCTAGTTCTTTATAGTAAAAATCATTTCTAGAAATATTTAGTGGAATATCACCAACAACAACAATTTTTGCTTTATTGCGTGCAATCTTTGTAGCTAATTCTATAGGCTCATTACTACTTGTCGCAGCAGTAATAATTACAGTATCAACATCTCTTAGTTCAATATCGTTTGCAGAAGTAAAAAAGTTATCTCTATTTTTAGACCTTTCAGGATCAGGGTCTATTCCAGTTACTTCTGATCCTTGTGCTTCTGCGAGACTACACACTAATTGTCCAATTACACCAAGTCCAATTACAACTACTTTTGAACCAAGGGTTGTCTCAGATAGTCTAAGGCCATGTAAAGCAATACTTCCTAAAACAGTGAAAGCCGCTTCTTTGATATCTGTATTCTCATCAATTCGACTACATAGATTTTCACTAACAACAACATATTCGGCGTGACCTCCATTAGATACAACTTTGTCGCCGACATGGTAAGCACTAACTCCTTTACCAATCTTAATAACTTCCCCTGCAGAGCTGTAACCAAGTTGTAGAGGAAGGAGATTTTTTGGGAATACGGCATTCCAAACTGCTCTTAAGCCCTCTTTCTTTAATAGGTCTAATCCTTTAGAAATGTTTGAACTGTTTTGAATCTTATCCGCGACTGAGGTATTTGCTACTTCAATCGTAGCTAACTCTGTACCTGATGAAACAACCGAATAATGATTTTTAATAAGTATCTCACCCGGTCCGGGATTTGGAATAGGAGTTTCCCATAGAATAGGTGTAGGATTATTTTTTTCAACTACTAGCTGTTTCATTTGTCTCCTGTTTAATAATAACTAATTTACTTCGGAAATTAAGGGTGAGGTTAGATTAATGTAATCTCCATTAATTGATTTTATTTTTAGTGATCCATCTTTATTTATATCTTCAGCCCACCCTCTACCTTCTGGGTATTCCACAATCTTCCCAATTGTTTGTAATCTTTGTTTGTATTTATCTATATCAAAATTATTTTTGGTAAGTGAAGACAGCACATTGTTTGCCCATTTTTTTGCATGTAAATTGATTAATGAATATTCTTGTTTTTTAGTGAAAACTGATCCTGCTCCAGGTATTTCCGGTTGTTCCCAAAAATAATTTATGCCCATTCCAATACAAATATTGTTTTTAGATTTTTCAACAAGTATTCCTCCAACTTTTAAATTGTTTAAAACGATATCATTGGGCCACTTTAAGCTGAGTTTCGTATCTTTAAAAACTTCTATAAATGAATAACCTGAAAGGAGTGGGATAAGTGTGTGTTTTAATTTTATGTCTTCTTGTTTTACTGCAAGTGAACATGCAAGGGCTTGATCTGCATTTAACCACGTTCTATTTGATGTGCCTTTTCCTTTTTCCTGTGAGTAGCTAATTACAAGAACTGGTTCACTTGATAGTTCACTTAGTGCAAATTCTTGTGTATTGTAAATGGATTCAAAAAAAAAGGTTTTCACGGTGTTACTTCTTTACATATATATAGGTCAAATACATACATTAACAATAAACAGGAAAGATGGGCATGTCAGACGATAATTTAGCTGAAATTCGTAATGAAAAAGCTAAAAAAATTCAGCATCCAAAGGGAAAATTAACAGCTTATGAAAGACTAAATTTACTTTTGGACGAAGGGTCTTTCAGCGAAATAGACCAACAAGTTACTTCTGAAGAAAATCCTGATGGTGAAGCAGTTGTAACCGGTACAGGCACTATTCATGGACGTCCGGTATTTGTATTTAGTGAAGACTTTTCTGTCATGGGAGGAAGCCTAGGTGAAGTTGTAGCTAAAAAAATTCTAAAATTAATGGATCACGCACTAGAAGCTAGGGCACCAATTATTGGAATAAAAGATTCTGGTGGGGCAAGAATTCAGGAAGGAATCTCTTCTTTGTATGGGTATGCTCAAATTTTTAAAAAGAATGTTGAAGCATCAGGAAAAATTCCACAAATTTCTGTAGTAGTAGGTCCCTCTGCAGGCGGAGCGGTTTATAGTCCAGCACTGACTGACTTTATTTTTCAAGTACAAGATATAGGACAACTATATGTGACAGGACCTGCTGTAGTTAAAACTGTAACTGGAGAAGATGTTTCTTATGAAGAATTAGGTGGAATAGAAGCACACGGTACAAAATCAGGCGTATCACATCAAATTTGTGAATCTGAAGAACAGGCATTTGAAGAAATTCGTTATCTTATGAGCTTTCTACCACAGTCTTCATCTATAAAACCTCCTGTATTCATTACAGAGGATGATTCTTCTAGGACAATAGAGTCTTTAGATAATTTCATACCAGAAAATAGAAATCAGCCCTATGATATGGCAAGAATAATTTCAGATATTTCAGATGATGGAGAGCACTATCCGATTCAAAGTAATTATGCACTAAACATTATTACAACTTTTGCAAGAGTAAATGGAAATACAATTGGAATAGTTGCTAACCAACCAATGGAGCTAGCTGGAGTTCTAGATATTAAGGCTTCAGAAAAAGCAGCAAGGTTTGTAAGATTTTGTGATGCGTTTAATATACCTATTCTTACTTTAGTTGATGTTCCTGGATTTTTACCTGGCGTTGAACAAGAACACGGAGGAATTATTAGAAGCGGTGCAAAACTTTTATACGCATACTCAGAAGCTACAGTTCCAAGGGTTTGTGTGGTTATTAGAAAAGCGTATGGTGGAGCTTATATCGTTATGGACTCAATAGGTCTTGGTGCAGATAAATTATTTGCTTGGCCAAGTGGTGAAATTGCAGTTATGGGTGCTGAGGGAGCAGTTGATATAATACACAAAAGAGAAATAGCTGCTGCCGACAATAAAGAAGAGCTTAAATCAAAGTTAGTAACAGAATATAATGATAAATTTAGTAATCCTGATATTGCTGCACAATTAGGTTTAATCGACAATATTATAAAACCAAGTGAGACGAGAAAAGTAGTTATTGACTCATTTAAAGACTTAGTAAATAAAGGAGAGTTAGGAGATAAACATGGAAACATACCCCTCTAAAAATATTGCCATTACATGGGTAGAAAAAGGTAGTATCGCAAGGAATTTATTTTTGGCCTTTGGTTTTGCAATATTAACTGCTCTTAGTGCTCAGGTTCGAATTGTTATTCCAATCTCACCTGTTCCAATAACAGGTCAAACATTTGTTGTGCTTTTATCGGGATTAATTCTAGGTAGTACTTTCGGAGCAATCAGTATGTTAATGTATCTATTTATTGGAATGTCCGGCCTTCCATTTTTTTCAGCAGGTGTCGCTGGTCTTGCAATTTTAAAAAGCCCAACAATAGGATACATAATAGGATTTTTTCTAGCAGCTTATGTAATAGGTGCTTTTGCAACTAAACCAATACTGGCCATTGTCCTAGGTTCAATGACTATTTATATTGCAGGTGTTTCTGGTTTGATGATAATTTTAAATACTTCACTCTCAAATGCTATTGCAATAGGGGTTGTCCCATTTTTGATAGGAGATGCTATTAAGTCTATTTTGGCAATAGGCTTGGCTTTTAAATTAAAGTAGATATGACTCAAAAAAGAATCCTGATTGCAAACCGAGGTGAAATAGCTTTACGAATAATTAGATCCGCCAAAGAAATGGATTTGTACACCATTGCTGTTTATTCAGATGCAGATGAAGATTCATTACATACTAAAAGAGCTGATGAATCTTATTATCTTGGAGGGTCTCTACCCGCAGAGAGCTATAGGAATTTAAAAAAATTAGTTAAAGCTGCTGAAGAAACAAATGCAGACTTAGTTCATCCAGGATATGGATTTCTCGCAGAAAACGCTGATTTTGCTAAAGCTATAGAAAAAAAAGGGATTACTTGGGTAGGGCCTAAACCTGAAACTATTAAATCTATGGGTGACAAAATTGAATCAAGAAAATTAGTTTCAAAAATTGGACTTAGTCCTGTACCAGGACAGTTAAAGCCCTCAAGGTTTCAAAGAGAAGCAATAAAGGATGCGGAGAGTTTTGGATATCCTGTTGCATTAAAAGCTGCACATGGTGGTGGTGGAAAAGGATTAAGAATTGTTCATAATGAGAAAGAACTTCTTGAAAATTTTGATATTGTGAAGCGAGAAAGTGAAGCTTATTTTGGTTCTGACCAAATCTATGTTGAAAAATTTATAAAACCAGCAAGACATGTTGAAACTCAAATACTTGCTGATAAATTTGGTAATGTTTTATATCTCGGTGAAAGAGATTGCTCTTTACAAAGGAGGAATCAAAAGTTAATTGAGGAAAGCCCTCCTGAGTGGCTTTCTAAATATGGAAGAGAAAAATTAAAAGAGTTTACTCTTAAAATTGCATCTAGTTCGAATTATGTAAATGCTGGAACTGTAGAATTCCTTGCTGATAGTGACGAGAACTTTTACTTCCTTGAAATGAATACTCGGTTACAAGTAGAGCATACGGTAACTGAAATGAGATATGGTCTTGACCTTGTCAAAGAACAAATAAAAATTGCACTTGGAAACTCTATTGAAGATTATGAGCTTGATCCTAGAGGGCACAGTATAGAGTTTAGAATTAATGCAGAAGACCCAAATAACAACTTTCTACCAACTCCTGGAACAATAACCGAATACAGAGAACCAACCGGTAATGGTGTACGTATTGATGGATGGGCAAGAACAGGTACTCAAATTACCCACTATTATGACAATCTTATTTCAAAATTAATTGTTTGGGGTGTTTCAAGAGAAGAGGCAAGGTCTAAAGGAATTAGGTGCCTTGAAGAATACATTATTGGAGGTATCCCAACAACAATAAATTTATTAATTGATATATTAAAAACTAAAGAATTTGTCAACAGCAGGATACATGTGAAGTTTTTAGAAGAAAACTTTGAAATACGTGATATTGAAGAAGATGAGATTTCCTCTGATAGACCAAGCAAAGTAACTATATCTTTGGAAGATGCAACTAACCCAACGCTTGCGCCTCAACGTCCTAAAAAAGTAGGCATGGACCTAACAGGTAATATCAAGAATCCGGGAATAATTTTTGCAGAAATGCAGGGCACAATAATGGATACTATGACTAAACAAGGAAAAAAAGTTAAAAAAGGTGACTCATTATTTGTACTTGAAGCAATGAAAATGGAAAATGTGATTACATCCCCTATTGATGGTGTAATTAAAAAATTTAATATTGAAAAAGGCCAACCTGTTAAAAAAGGTGACTTATTAATTGAGATAGAAGCAAAGTTCTAATGATTTATGGAATAGGTGTTGACCAAGTTGATTTAAATAGAGTCAGGAAGCTATTAAATAAATCTCAAACAAAATTTGAAAAAAGATGTTTTACGCAAAATGAAATTATTTATGCAAATCGATTTAATGATCCGGCTAAAAGATTAGGTGCTAGATTTGCAGCAAAAGAAGCTGTTATGAAATCTCTAGGTAAGGGGTGGAGGCAGTTGAGTTGGAAAGATATTGAAATTAGTGGTGGTGGCAAACCTGAAGTTATTCTGTATGGAAAAGCAAAAGAATTAGCAAGTGAACTGAATATAGAGAATGTACATGTGTCTCTATCTCACGAAGAAGATAAGGCAATAGCTTTTACAATATCTGAAATAGAAAAATGAACTGGGTAGCAATGTTTCCCGGACAGGGATCTCAAAAAGCTGGTATGGGTGAGGAATTGCTTAATTTATATCCAGACCTATTAATTGATGAGTTTGAAGAAACTCTTGGCTGGTCTCTTAAACAAACCATTTTACAAAGTGAACAAAGTGAAATTACAAAAACAAATATTGCTCAGCCTTACATATTCGCTATTTCGTACTGTTACGGATTAGAAGCATTTAAAAAACTTGGTCAACCAAAGATTGGTATAGGCCATTCCTTAGGTGAATATACTGCTTTAGCACTCTCTGAATTCATAAGTTATAGTGATGCTTTAAAAATTATTTCCGTGAGAGGAGATTCTATGCAGAAAGCTGTTGAAAACTCCAACTCCACAATGGCAGCCGTTTTAACAGCAGATTTAAAACAAACTATAGATGCTGTTGAAGCATTAAATAATCAAGGAGTTTCCATTAATATTTCTAATTTTAATGATGGATCACAAATTGTTATTGGGGGTTTAAAAGATGATATAGACTACTTAAAGTCAAACCCAGTTGATTTAAATGCAAAAAGAGTAATACCCCTAGATGTTGCTGGAGCTTTTCATTCAAAGTTTGTTTCTTCTGCAAAACAGGAAGTACAAAATATTATTGATGAAGTTGAGTTTTCAGAGGGTAAATTTGATGTTTACATGAATGTGGACGCAAAAGTAGCTGACCTTGCAACAATAAAACAAAGGCTTGTTGACCAAATTGACAGTAGCGTGATGTTTTATAACCAAATACTAAATATTGAAAATATTGCATCACCAGAAAAGTGGTATCATATTGGCCCTGGAAATGTAACTGCTGGCATGGTAAAAAAGTCTATATCTAGTGAGGGTATTGAAATTATTAATTCATTAGACTCTTTAAATAATATTTAAATAGGGAGATATTTGTGAAATCAACAATAACAGGTTGGGGTAAGTGCGCACCTGATAACATCATGACAAATGAAGACTTGGCAGTTTTTGTAGACACCTCGGATGAATGGATACAGCAAAGAACAGGGATTGAAGAAAGAAGATTTTGTCACGTAAATAACTCTGATATGGCAGCAGTAGCTGGACAACATGCAATTGCATGTGCGGGCTTAACACCAGAAGACGTTGATGTAGTCATTCTTGCGACCTGTACTCCCGATAGTATTGTTCCATCAGCAGCCGCTCATGTTCAAAGAAAATTAGGTGCAGTAAATGCCTCTGTTTATGACATAAATGCTGCATGTGCTGGTTTTGTCTATGCTCTAGAACAAGGAAAAGCTTTTGTTGAAAGTGGTTTGTATAAAAGAGCACTTATAATTGGTTCCGAACATATCACATGGCTTCTTGATTGGTCTGACAGAAATACAGCTGTCCTCTTTGGAGATGGAGCTGGGGCAGTCGTTGTTGAAGAAAGCAAAAAAGAAGAAGACGGTGAGATATTTTCTTTTGTAAATGGTTTAAGTTCTGACAAGTTAGATATATTAGAAGTCCCTAACTTTGGATCTGCAATGGACAGATTCAACAAAGATGAAGCTGCAAAAGTTAGATGGACATTTGATGGTCAAGAAATTTTTAAAGGTGGCATTAGAGCTATGGCAAAAGCCTCAGATGAAGTAATTACAAAGTCAGGATTAAAAAAAGAAGATATAAATCTTTTGATTCCTCATCAAGCTAATTTAAGGATTGTTGAAGGATTAGAAAAAATGTTAAGCCTTCCAAATGCAACTACTATAAAAAAAGTTCATAAATACGGAAATACTTCTGCTGCATCAATTCCAACTGCACTAGTAGATGCTTTAGAAGAAGGTGAAATAAAAGGTGGTGAAGTAGCTGTCTTCACTGCAGTAGGCGCTGGTCTTTCCTGGGGTGCATGTGCTTTACGTTTAGGAGAAAGAACGACTCCTATTAATACTTCTGATGCAAAGCTTCCAGATTTTGATGGTAAAGCGGTAGATACTATAAGAAAAGCTATCGAATATCAAATACCTGAAAAACTAGATCTTATATGAAAACAGCATTTGTTACAGGTGGATCTAGAGGAATAGGAAAGTCTATAGCATTAGACCTTGGTAAGAAATTTCATGTAGTTGTTGGCTATTCCGTTTCGAATGAGAAAGCTAAAGAAGTGTCAGATGAAATACTTAACAATGGTGGGAGCTCAAGCACAGTACAGATTAATATATCTGAATCTGAATCTGTAGATAAAGCTTTTTCATCAATTGAAAAGGAACATACCTCTGTTGATGTTCTCGTAAACAATGCAGGTATTACAAAAGATAATATTTTGCCAAGAATGAAGGAAGACGAATGGCTCGAAGTAATTCAAACCAATTTAACAGGAAGTTTTTATACATCTCAAAGAGCCATAAAACTTATGATGAAAAATAAATGGGGAAGAATTGTGTTTATATCTTCTGTAGTTGGTATTTCAGGAAACCAAGGTCAAGCTAATTATGCCGCATCAAAAGCTGGGTTAATTGGCTTGTCGAAATCTATTAGTAAAGAAATGGGCTCTAGGAATATAACGTCTAATGTTGTTGCTCCAGGTTATATAGAAACAGATATGACTTCCTTTCTTGACGACCAAAATAAGGAAAATATTATAGAGCAACTTTCAATTAAACGCATTGGTAAACCAGAAGATATTTCAAACATAGTATCTTTTTTATGTAGCGATGAGTCAGAATATATAACAGGACAAGTTATACCAGTTGATGGTGGTTTAACTACCTAATTAGGGAGTAATTATGGAAACAAATGAAGTTTTTGAAAAAGTAAAAGGTCTTTTTGTAGAAGATTTGGGAATAGATGAATCAAAAGTGACAATGGAGGCAAAACTAGAAGAAGATTTAGAAATTGATTCACTTGGAATAGTAGAAGTAGTGATGGCCTTTGAAGATGAGTTTGAGATAGAAATTGACGATGAAGAACTCTCAGATGTTTCGACTGTTGGCCAAGCGGTTAGCTTGCTTCACTCTAAAATATAACAATCACCATGTCTAAAAGACGTGTAGTCGTTACCGGCCTTGGCACAATCAATCCGCTAGGTAATAATGTCTTTGATACTTGGAATAATCTAATTAATGGTATTTCTGGAATTGACTATATAAGTTCATTTGAAACTGATGAACTTCCAGTAACTTTTGCAGGTGAAGTTAAAAATTTTGATGCTAATGATTATATGGGAAAGCAACATGCCCGCAAACTTGATCGGTCAGGACATCTCTCTATTTATGCAACTGAAGAAGCCCTTAAAGATGCGGGTTTTAATACAGAAGAGAGATTAGGAGCAGATGTTGGAATTGTTTTTGGAACAGGAATTGGTGGTATCGGTGCAACTGAGGAGGCTGTTAGAACCTACGACAAAAGAGGGCCTTCGAGAATTAATCCCCTCGCTATTACTCAACTAATGCCTAATTCAAGTACAGGACAAGTTGCAATTAAATTTGGTATCGAAGGACCTTCCCTAACAATTACTACAGCTTGTGCTGCTTCTGCTAATGCTCTTGGAGAAGCTAAGAATATGATTCAAAATGGAATAGTAGATACGGTTATTGCAGGTGGAACAGAATCTGGAACAACTGCTATGACTATTGGTGCATTTGCTCAAATAAAAGCTCTTTCAACAAATAATGAAAATCCTAAAAAAGCTTGTAAGCCATTTGATAAAGATCGAGATGGTTTCGTAATGGGAGAAGGTTCAACAGTTTTGGTTATGGAGAGTGAGGAATCTGCAATTAATAGAGGTGCGGATATATATGGCTATGTTTCCGGGTATGGAGCATCAACAGATGCCCATCATATTACTGCCCCAGCAGAAGGCGGTAGGGGTGCTGTAGATGCTATGAAAAAAGCACTTCTTGATGCTGAACTTACACCTAGTGATATTGATTATATAAATGCTCATGGAACTTCCACTCCAGCAAATGATAAAAACGAAACTGCTGCAATCAAAACTGTCTTCGGTGAAAAAGCATACGATATTAATATTTCTTCTACAAAGTCAATGACAGGACACTTACTTGGAGGTGGAGGTGCTTTTGAGTCATTAGTTTCTTTATTAAGTTTGAAAAATAATATTATTCCACCAACAATAAATTTGAATAATCCAGATGAGGAATGTGATTTAAATTACACCCCAAATGCAGCGATAGAAAAAGAATTATATGCAGCAATGTCTAATTCTTTTGGGTTTGGTGGACACAATGGAGTTCTTGTCTTTAAAAAGAGTTAAAACTAATTAATTTTTTTGATAGATGTCTACTAGCTAATAACCACAGCTGGCTAGTGCCTCATCAATTAATCCGTAAGTTCCATCAGTATGGTTTGTAATATTAAAAGCAACCTCTGTACTGTTTACAGCAGCATCCGGGAGGCTTTTTAGGCTATCATCATACTCTCTGACACATTCGATAATTTTATTTGCTTCATCCTCTGTACCTGGGAATATTAAAAATATTTTATCCTCACCAGTTAATTCATCATCTGGTTCATAACATCTTCCTTCAGAGTCTTTTTCATCTTCAGCGCACGTAATCAAGCCATCTTCATTAATGTTGCCATCTTCTTGTGCTGAACAAAAAGAAAACAAAAGTAAAAAAATAATAATTTCTTTTTTGACGATTCCCCCTCTTTGGTATCAATTCTACTAAATTTAAAGAAAAGCATTTGATTATAAAAGCTTAAATTAATTATTCAATTTTATAAATTTTTCTTTCGCATATTAAAATAAGAATCATGAGGGGGAAAATATCTTTAATTCTAGTTTTAATTCTTTTATTTTCTTCTTGCTCAAGTAATCAAACAACCATTGAAGAAGAAACGACTGATGCTGAAAATATAAGTACTGATAATGAATCATCTGCAGATGAAGAATGCTTATCTGATGCTAGTGTTGAGACTCTCACATCAGAAATTGCTGAAATCACTAGTGAGTTAAGAAATCAAGAAGAGACTTTAGCTCTTTCAGCCGACATTACTTATTCTGAGGAAGAATTGCAAAATATGAAAGAAGATCTTGCAGTCCTTGAAAGGGTTCAAGCTGATTATGAATCAGAATTAAGCAATTCAGGTAATAATGAATATATCCAACAATTAAGAGACAGGAAGCAATCATTAGAGTCGCAACTTGGAATTAGCTATGCAGATGTTGATTTTGCAAACTTTGGTCAAGATGCAATTCTTGCAGAGGTTTATGACGGTATTATTGCACCTTTAGAAAATAAAGAAAACCTATCTCAAGAAGAGAAAGATGTGTTAGATGAGGCAAGGCTTAAGCTTGAACTTCTAGATACAGAATTAAATTTATTTAGAAGCTTTAATGAAGATCCTGAAGTGGAAATCAGATTAAAAGAAATAAAGCGTTTAAAAAATGAGATTTCTTTAGCCGAAGGAACGAGCGAACAAACATTGAGAGATGAGATTGAAAGCCTTAAACAGCAACTCAATGATAAGAACAATATATTGCTTTCTTCAAAATTGTGTAATCCAGATAGTGTATATCAGAATGATAATTCCGGTACTGCTATTGGTACGATAAATCTAGAAGGGTGTTTAGATTTATCTAGCTTCATTGTAATGACAAATGAACTTGCTGAGTTAACTGGTTGGGCATTACATATTGAAGATTCTATACGAAAAAGAAATGAGCCGATCAGTGATGAGGATAAAACTGTATATTCTGAAAATGAATTAAATTCAGAATTTGTTGAAACAATAGATTGGGAAAGTGATTCAATATCTGGGCTTAGAGACAAAATTGAAAAAAATATACGTTATGACAGAGTTAATCCATCTGAGGACAACCTCAATAAAATTAAGTCCTTTTTAGAACAAATCAAAGATAAAACTTCTGCAATAAGAATTGAGATTCTTCCACTATGTGATTTCTACAATATTAAAAATGATGTAAAGAATTCTGATCAAAAAAGTAGCTTTACTGCTGAAGATATAAGAGATATACCAATTAATAGATTTTGTGAAATTAATGGTGATCTCTTAGATTGCCCAGATAATAATCTTTACATCCCACAACAAACAGATTCCTGTGATGCCACGGTAACTGAAGGCTCTTATACAAACTATGATATGATTGATCAATTTTTTGCATCAAGTGTTTACAATCCTAAATGGTTAAGAAGCCTTCATGGAACAAGATTCATAGCTGGTACGGGGAGTGATGAACCTGATTTTTTTAAGGCATACTATAATCCACAAGTTATTTTTCCTGGTGAAGCAGTACAAATTATCGTTAAGGATAATTTAAATTTCAATGCAGGTAAGTCAAAAATAGAATTCAGTGATGAATGGAGATCTTCTGACGGTGGAAATATAGAACCCCCTTATCTGTATGATGACGGAACTCATGGAGATGCTGTTGCAGGTGATGGACTGTATACAAATAATTGTATGAAACTTACTTATGATATTGACTTTAGTAAAGAATCCTTCGTTGATAAAGCAGAGGTGAGAGTTATTGATCCTGCGCTTAAAGGAACAGTAGAAATTAAGCATATAAGTGAAAATACATGGGCTACAAGAAATTCATTATTCATGAATATTGGATATGATTATTCACAATACGAAAATAACAACTACCCTGTTGTGTTTAGTCCAAATCTTGATGCACAAGCATATAGAAGAATTTTTGAACTTTTTGATGATAACATCAATGGAATTGTTTTAGGGGCAAGAGAATATTATCACGGTGGTCATATGATGAGACTTGCAGATCATATACGTGGAACAGGTTTCTTTCAAGATTATTATGAATCAAATGGAAAACCTGCACCAGCACAAGATAATAAAATAAAAGTAGGTCCATGGTCTGATGGTAAAACTCATCTTGAATTGCAAATGGTATTGATGCTTGGAAGTCCAGAATTTGGATCATTTGTACATGAATTCCAACATTCAATTTATGGGCAAACTGGCGGAGGGAAATACGGATTTCCTCGTCCAGGATATAGAGAATCACTAAGTGATGATGGCATGCACCTATCACCATTATCAACTGCTACTAATACTCTTCAAGGTGGTTTTAAGGTATTGCAATCGGATGGACGTACATATAAACCTGTATTTATTGTTACTCCCACAGAGAGATTCTCAACAAGAGTAGTTAAAGATGGTGATAAATTTAAAGCCATTAAAAGAGACTCCATTCAAGATAGTCAAATTTTCTTGTACGCAGCAGGTCTTTTAAAGCCTGAGGAAGTCACAGAAACTTATTATCAATTAGTAAATCCAACTGTGATAGGTTGTGTTGAAACCACTGAGTATTTTGCATGCGATGAAAATAATGAAATAAAGGCTAAAGAAGTAATTTCTTGGGATATAAATGATTATATAAATCATTACGGACCTCGCTCTTACGCTTATGGAGAGGAGCCAGAAAAACTTAATCTAACATTTAGTGTGTTAAGTGAAAGAAAGTTTACAGAAGCAGAGATAGTGTTTAGCCACTATTTTGCTAATGAAGTTGTAAATGGCGATGATAATTGGAGAAATCCTCAAGGTGATGAATATAATCTCAACTTTGTTTGGGATGGCCTTGGGGGAATCAATTTTGATATTTTTGAATTTCTAATAAACTCAGAAAGTTACAAGACTCTTGAGAAAGTTACAGTTACTGATGTTGAATATGGTGATATAAAAATTTCAGATATTGATACCTATAAAGAGCTTATGTATACAGGGATTGAGCAAAATTCTAGCGGCCTTGTAGAAGAAGCTATCCAATTAATTCCTAGCCTACCTTATGCCTATATGGCTATGGCTACAGTAATGAATAACGACGTCGATAAATATGACTATTACGATATTGCATATAGTCTCGCAATGAACGAAATTGGAAAGGTATCATCTATTACAGATTTCTCTCTTATATTTAATCTTTTAGAACAAAAAATTAACCTTAACAAAAAAAATAATATTAATCAGAATCAGCTTAGAAAAGATCAAGAATTATTTTCAGCATATTCTATTAATGCGAGTTGGCTTGGTGTTTCGCAAGCTAAACAAGAAATTGCAAGAGCATCGAGTCAAATATGTAGAGCTGATCAAGAACAATATGATATTGAACTTAGTGACTGTGACTTAGCAAATATTAAACAAAACCCGGTTGTACTCCGTGAATTAGACTTTGAAAATCCTGTTTGGTACGACGCAAACCTAGACGACCTTTTAAGAAATTATATGGCTCTGGCGGGTGGGTACAAAGATATAGCTCGTAATTTACTTGAAGGTGAAAATAATGAAAGGGCTTCCCTAGATTTATATCTAAAAGCAATAGACACTTACATTGAGGGTATTTCAAAAGATCCTAAAGAGGAAACATTTATTTTAAGGTTTCTTTATCGTGATATGGCTTACACATACGATGACTTAGTTTCTCATCCCGCAGCAACAGAAATTGAACAATCTATATTTAAGGCAATGGCAACATATTACTTTGGACTTGAGTATCCCTTAATACAACAGCTATGTGAGAGATTTAAAGGTACAACCAGATCAGGAGGGCTTGTAGGTGGTGAAGATGGCAAAGTATATATGGCAGATTATGTTTGTGGAAGACCTCCAGTATATGAACCCGAAGGTCCTGGTAGGTACGAATTTGATTACAATAATTGGGAGTTTGTAAAAGTTGGTTGATGTAAAAAGTAATTCTATTATTTTAGGAAATTAGAAGAAAATCCCTTTAATTAATCTGACAACATTGAGCCACCTATTGAGTGCACTCCTCCATCAGCATGAATAATCTCACCAGTTACAACTTCTGACAAATCAGATAATAAAAAGTTAACTACTTTTGCTACCGGTTCAGCATTTTTTGTATCCCAGCCTAATGGAGCTCTTTCATTCCACTCATTATCCATTTCAGAAAAACCGGGAATGTTCTTTGCTGCCGTAGTTGCTAGTGGTCCCGCTGCAACAGCATTAACTCTAACTCCATTGTCACCCATGTAGTAACCCAAATAGCGAACAATCGATTGTAAGCTAGATTTCGCAACTCCTTGCCAGTCATATCCTGGCCATGCTTGTGAATTGTCAAAATCTAGTGCAACAATTGATGATGGATTGTTTAAGATTTGCTGAAAAGAACTAGCAAGCGTTTTCAGAGAAAAGGCAGAAATCTCAAAACTCTTAACTGCATCTTCTACGCTTGTGTTTAAAAAGTTTCCTCCCATCGCCTCTGTTGGTGAAAAAGCAATCGCATGTAAAATTCCATCAAGCTTCCCTATCTCATTTTCTATATTTTCTACTGCTTCTTTAACTTGATCGAGGTTTTCAATATCCATTTCAAAAACTTTTATATCATCTGATAATCTCTTTACAGCTCTCTCAGTAATGCGAAGGCCTTTTCCAAAGCCAGTTGCAACAACTGTTGCACCGTTTTCTAAAGCTAATTTTGCAGATGCATAAGCAATGCTTTTATCTGTAAGAATTCCTGTAATAAGAATTTTTTTATCTTTTAAAATCATATTTTTCCCATAACTATTTGACCATATAAATAGTTAGTAGGTATCACAAAATAATACCTTTTATTATTCTTCTGTTGAATAGTTGCCAGAACCTTCTTCTTTTTTGATTTGTGATCCTGTAACAACTGCTAATCCTATTTCTACTAGGCCAAAAGCAAAAAAACCGTTAAATTCAGTAAAGACTGCGAAAGTTATTAACCCAAGCCCTCCACTGTATCTAATTATGTTTAATTGTTTTCCATTCTCTGCATTGCCTCCAAGCAGGAAAAAAGCCATTGCCGCAAAGTAAAGTGGCAAGCCAATAGATCTAACAATCATTGCTTGGTTCTCTGCTAGTACTGCAGTGAAATCAAACAAGAATAAACGGTAAACCACTTCAGGCATAATAAACCCTACTAATACCAATCCAAGGTATACAAGTGGGTCAAGTCTATTAATTAATTTGTAATTCATAAAAGCAAGTATATCGGAAATTATTAAATCTTATAATTAATAGTTTTTAATTATTTCTGCCTGTGCTGCAGCAAGTTTTGCAGTTGGAATTCTAAATGGAGAACATGAAATATAATCAATTGCGAGTGTATTAAAAAAGTGAATAGATTCTGCTTCTCCAGCATGCTCGCCGCAAACTCCAATTTTTAAATCTTTGTTTGATTTTCTTCCATCATTCACAGAGATTTCAACAGCTTTGCCAACTGTTTCTTTGTCAATCGAAACAAATGGGTCTCGAGAAAATATATCATACTCCACATATTTAGTCAGAAATTTTGATGCATCATCTCTCGAGAGACCCAGTGTCGTTTGTGTTAAATCATTGGTGCCAAAAGAGAAGAAATCAGCAGTCTTAGCTATTGATTCAGAATTTAATGCAGCACTAGGTAATTCGATCATTGTTCCAATTGTGTAATTAAATGTAAAATCTAATTTTTTTTGAACCTTACTTAATTTTTGAACAAGAATACTTTTCATTTGACTTAATTCTTCAGCATTCATAACCAAAGGAATCATAATTTCAGGAGAAACAGTAACTCCTTCATTTTTTTGTAGATTACACGCAGCTCTAAGAATTGCTTCTACTTGCATCTCATAAATTTCAGGATAACTTAGTCCGAGCCGAACTCCTCTATGCCCTAGCATTGGATTACTTTCTGATAACTTAACTAACATTTCACGTATATAGTTTGGAGAGACACCTATAGCATTGCCGAGTTCAGCCATTTCAATATCACTCTTTGGTAAAAATTCATGCATTGGAGGATCAAGTAGCCTCACAGTTACTGGCTTATCTCTTAAGAGTGCAAATAAAGACTCAAAGTCTGATATCTGAAAATCGATTAATTTCTTTAATGCTCTTTTTCTACCTTGCTTAGAATCAGACATAATCATCTCACGCATTGGGATAATTCTTTCACCCTCAAAAAACATATGTTCTGTTCTACATAGCCCTATACCCTCTGCACCAAACTCGAGTGATTTTTTTGTATCTAATACTGTTTCTGCATTAGCTCTTACTACTAATCTTTTATATTCATCACACCATTTCATTAGGGTGTTAAATTCATCAGATGGCTTTGGAGGCTCTGTTTCAAGCTCGCCAATATAAACCTCACCTAAAGAACCGTCAATTGAAATAACGTCTCCTTCTGTCAGTACCTTTTCGCCACTACTAATAGTTTTGTTCGTAATATCAATTGTCAACCCTTCAGCACCTACAACACAAGGCTTACCCATTCCTCTTGCTACAACAGCTGCGTGACTTGTCATGCCTCCCTTTGTTGTGAGAATCCCAACAGATGAATGCATTCCATGAATATCTTCTGGACTTGTTTCATCTCGAACTAGGATGACGTTCCTTCCTCTATTTGCTTCTTTTTCTGCTTTGTCAGCATCGAAAACTATCTCTCCTACTGCAGCTCCCGGTGAGGCGTTAAGAGCTTTATTGAATATTTTCTTTTCTTGTTTCGCAACAAACTGAGGGTGTAAAAGATTAGTTATATTATTGGCATCTACCATTATTAATGCTTCTTCTTTAGTAGTTATGCCCTCTTTATTCATGTCTATGGCAATTTTTACACTTGCTTGTGCTGTCCTTTTTGCTTTTCTTGTTTGTAGTAAATAAATTTTTTCATTTTCAATTGTAAATTCAATATCTTGAACTTCTTTAAAATGATTTTCAAGTTTGGAAGAAATATTTTTAATCTCGTTGTAAACAGCAGGAAATTTAGACTCTAATGATTGCTGCTCTATCGCAGCATTATCACTTATAGGGTGCGGAGTTCTAATACCTGCAACAACGTCCTCTCCTTGAGCATTAATAAGATACTCTCCATATAATTCTTTGACGCCACTTGAAGGATTTCTTGTAAATGCAACCCCTGTCCCTGATTTATCATTTAAGTTTCCAAACACCATAGTCTGAATAGTTGCCCCAGTGCCTAATGAATCTGGAATATTATTGATTTTTCTATATGTAATTGCTCTTTTGTTTTGCCAACTACTAAATACTGCCTCTACGGCTCCAAGGAGTTGTTCATATGGATCTTGGGGAAATTCTGAACCAGTAAACCTCTCAACGGTATTTTTATATGCATTTATTATCCAATTTAATTGATCAACATTAAAATCTGCATCAGAGACTACATCATCCATTCGTTTTTTATTAGCAATAACAGCTTCAAATCTTTCATGATCTACTCCAAGCACTACGTTGGAATACATTTGTAACAGTCGTCTATAAGAATCTAAAGCGAATCTCTCATCACTAAAAGCTTCAGCAAGATACCCAACGTTTTCATCATTAACACCGATATTCAAGATAGAATCCATCATGCCAGGCATTGATATCATTCCACCGGATCTCACAGATAACAGCAGCGGAGATTTCCCTTCTCCAAAATTTTTATTAGAATAGCTTTCCAAGTTTCTGACACTATTTACAATTTCTTCTTTTAAGCCTTCTGGAAGATGATTATTGTGAGAGAAATAGTTGCAGACTTCTGTAGTAATAGTAAATCCTGGGGGTACTTCAATTCCTAACTTAGACATTTCAGCAAGATTTGCACCCTTACCACCAAGTAAATTACTAAGAGAGGCTTCACCATCAGTTTTATGACTAGAGAATTCGTAAATAAGTTTGTTTTCCATACTTGGATTTAAAAAGTTTCCCCCCTATTCTCTAATTATATAGGGGGGAAACTATATGTCTAAGAATGTATTAGTGATTGGGACAGGAACAATCGGAGAACCCCTCATTGGTCTTCTTGCAGAACACAAAGAATCACTTGGATTAGATAAAGTTATATTTTTTAAGAGAACTCCTCTCTCTGAAGAAAGAGGAAAAGTTGAAGCCCTTATACGAAAAGGAGCAGAAATTGTCTCAACCAATGATGCTATTAGTGAATTTCACCAATTAGGTTTCAATGAAACAAAAGATGTTGAATTAGCTTATGAAGAGGCAGATGTAATTATTGACTGTACTCCAAGTGGAAACGATAATTGGGAAACAGTCTATTCTTCACTTAGTCAGGATAAGCGATTTCTGGCACAAGGTTCTGAACACGGTTTTGGGCCATTTTTTGCTTGGGGGATCAATAATAAAATTCTAAGTGATGATTCAAATAAGTTTCTAATTGCATCTTGTAATACACACAATATTGCCTCCATAGTAAAATCATTTGCTTTGGATCAACAAAGAAATTTAACTGAAGGAAAGTTTGTCTGTTTAAGGAGAGCAAATGATGTTTCTCAAAATGATTCATTTTCTCCTTCTCCTACAATTACAAAACATACCAATCAAGCTTTTGGCACTCATCATGCGCGGGATGTCTATGAATTATTTGCACAAGAGGGAAAAGAGTTGAACCTATTCTCTTCTGCGATTAAATTACCAACGCAATATATGCACACTCTCTGGTTTTCACTTAATTTTTCAAATCCAATCCATCAAGAAGAAATTGAAGAGAATTTAAAAAATAGTGATTTTTTAATGGCAACTGAAAAAATGTCTTCTAATAAGGTTTTTTCTTTTGGAAGAGATCACGGATATCACGGAAGATTGCTTTCTCATGGAGTTGTAGCCGAACACTCTCTTCACGTAAAAGAGAATACTTTAACCGGTTACTGCTTTACTCCTCAGGATGGTAATGCTTTATTGTCTTCTGTGGCAGCAACTGTTCAACATTATTACAAAGATAGTTGGAAAGAAAAGATGAAAATTTTTAATCGTTATATATTTAAAAATATTTAGTCAAACAAGATAGTATTTTAACAGATAAGCAATTCACAAACAACTTGCGCTTGTGAATTGCTTATCTTTTTTAGATAACCTGTAGTGAAACTAACTATCTTTAGAGTAGCTATAAGGGGGAAACTTGGATCATTTAAGGGAGTGTTATTAGACGTACGGTAACACTTAAAAAAATTTAGGAACCAGCCCAGAATCTTGCAAAGACGAAATATGAAAAGGGATTTCTGGAGCTGGTTCTTTACTTTTCAGAATTCGTTGACTCTAATATTGTTATGCAAGAATTATTTTATTTAGCACCTGGCTTTCTTTTTTTTGTTGCAATAATTTGGTTTATTTTTACTGCAAATAAAAGAATAAATAATGCGCTTACATTAGCTTCTGAGGTTCTAGGTTTTACACCTGTACTTTCAAAAAATATATTTAGAAAAAAAAAGATAGTAGGTGAATTAGACGGATACGACTGTGAAGTGGAGGTCTATACAAGAAGTCACGGTCGGTCCTCAACAACATATGTATCTTTCTTTGCCTATTTTCCAGAAAGTTTTGATATGGGGTTAAAAATTAACTGGCGGGGTGAGTTTGATGGAGATGATGAACACGTAACAGATTTATTTATTAAGCGAAATGAAGAACTGGTAGAAGGATCTAAGAAAAAGCTCCGGAGATTAAGAGTAGAAGATACATTTGTAAATTCAAGAAAAATTTTATTTAGAAAATTTTATAAAGCTGATGAGATTGTAAAGACAATGAAAGACGTACTTAACTTAGCAAAAGCAATTAAGTAGCTTTTTAGCCACTAATCACGAATATCAGCCCAAAGGGAGTCTTTTTCCATTGGAGCGCGTAATAATCCAATTACCAATAATACAAAAGTACTTATTGGGAATAAAAGAATTAAAAACAAAGGGTACGATGTTATTGTTTCTATCATATTTTTATTTTACTAAATTGAAATAGATCGTGCTACGCACAACTATTTTTGTCTTATCTAAATCTTATTGTTTGTTTTAATTCTTATTTAAATTCAGAAAAGATATTTAAACTAATTCAAATGATTTAATGATATTTTCTAAACCCTCTTTGGCATCTGCGAACAACATTTTTGCATTGTCATTCACAAATAGTGGGTTTGCAATACCTGCATAGCCTGGTGACATAGATCTTTTTATAACGATGACTTGTTTTGCTAAGTCAACATCAAGTATTGGCATTCCATAAATTGGAGAATCTTCATCAGTTCTAGCCAATGGATTTACAACATCATTTGCTCCAAGAACTATTACAACATCCGTTGAGGAAAACTCAGAATTTATATCTTCTAAGGTAAACATATCTTCATAGTCAATATCTACCTCAGCTAAGAGTACATTCATATGCCCAGGCATTCTTCCAGCAACTGGATGAATAGCAAACTTCACTTCAATATTTTTATCTTTTAAGGTATTTGTTAATTCTTTAACAGCTGCCTGTGCTTGAGCTACTGCCATTCCGTATCCTGGAACAATAACTACAGATTCTGCATAGCTTAACTGAATTGCAACATCTTCAGGAGAAGTGCTTACTGGATCTTTTTCATACTCATTGTTAATAACTGTACCCCCAAAACCACCCTTGAGAACATCTAAAAGTGTTCGATTCATTGCAGCACACATAAGGAGTGTGAGAATTATTCCAGATGCACCAACTAAAGCACCAGCTACGATCAAAATAATACTATTTACAATAAACCCTGCTGACATAGCAGCAATTCCAGATAGTGAGTTTAAAAATGCGATAACAACTGGCATATCTGCTCCACCAATGACAGCAACTCTTATAACTCCAGCAATTATTGCAACTAATATAATAAATTCAATTAATAGGTCATCCATTTCTAAAACTGCTGGAATTACTATGATCGTAGGTAAAAATACTGAAAATATATCTGCTAATTTTTTACTGAAGTTATTTAGTTTGCCACGAAGTTTCATTACAGCAACAAGGCTTCCCGAGAAAGTAAACATTCCGATAACCATTGAGAAGATAGCTACAAAAACATCAGAAATTGGTAAGGAATTACCAGAGAGCTCAACATAGGCAATTGCACCGGAAGCCCCTCCGCCAAAACCATTAAATAAACCAACCAGTTCTGGCATTTGTGTCATCTGAACTCGTTTTGATATTAAAACTCCAAGAAGTCCTGAAACAACAATTGTGATGTAAAAAGCAGAATCATATTTTGAAAAATCAAAATTAAAAGCACTAAAGACAGCTAGTGCCATAGCCAACATAGCAAAGGTATTTGCTCTATGTGCTGTTGAAGGTCTTCCAAATAGCTTCAAAGCAAAGATAAATAAAATAGATGAGACAAGTAAGATTATTTCAATCATTTTTCTTAAACATTTCTAGTATTCGACCAGTCACTGAAAACCCGCCAACAATATTCAGAGTTGCAAATGCTATCGCAATTAAAACAATAATTTTAAGTAATTGAGACTCTCCTACTTCTGGGTATATAAGAATTGCTGCAATCAATGTAATTCCAGAAATAGCATTGGAACCAGACATCAAAGGAGTGTGTAATGTCTGTGGAATTTTAGATATAAGTTCATATCCAATAAAGCTTGCTAAAAACGTTATCAACAATGTAAGTAAGAACGTTGCTTCCATTAAGAACTCATCTCCACAAAAATCTCGTCATCACTATTTTCTATATACAGTTCGATTAATTTTCTTACATTCTCTGAATACAGCTTTGTAGCTGCATGTTTAACAGTGTTTAAGATATCTGTTTCACCAACTATCTTTACACCATTAATATCAACAACTTTGTTTACCTCTGTGCCTTCACAGTTTCCACCTGTACCAGCAGCTAGGTCGATAATTACAGAATTCTCTTTCATGTTTTCAACAGTTGACTTTTCAATCAAGACAGGCGCTTTCTTTCCAGGTATTTGAGCAAATGTTAAAACGATATCACTATCAATTACTTGTTTCTTTAATGCTTCTTGAATTTTCTGATTCTCTTCTTCTGAGACTTCTTGTGCATATACGCTATCTTGAGCTTCAGTACTTGCTTCTACAAATTTGGCACCTAAGCTTTCTACTTGATCCTTTGCTTCTTTTCTAATATCAAAAGCCCACACTCTAGCCCCAAGTCTTTTTGCAGTTGCAATTGCTTGAAGACCGGCAACTCCTACGCCAAGAATCAATACTTTAGATGGCTGGATGTTTCCTGCAGCAGTTGTCATCATTGGTACTACATCTGATGTCTCTTTTGCAGCTCTTAAAACAGAAGCATATCCGAGTAAATTTGCTTGAGAAGAGAGAGCATCTAAGTTTTGAGCTCTTGAAATTCTAGGAAGCTTGAAGAAACTTAATATTTTAATATCAGGTCTTAAGTTTTTTATCTCTTCTATTTTATCAAAGTCAAAAATACCGATTAAAACAGCTCCCTTCTTCAGATTTTTTACAGTCTTTTCATCTATATTTTCTACACATGCAACAATATCGAGTTCATCTAATTTGGAAATATATTTTACATTTTTAGGTTCTAAGTAATTGAGATAATCAAACATATCTTTTTCTAAATGAATATCTATTGTATATTTATCAATAGATTCAGGGTGTATTGGAGCCCTATATCCATGAACGTCTTTTATAAATCCAATTTTCATACTTTCTTAGTTTAAATATGCTGACAACTTACTAAGAATTAAATAAAATACATACATGAATATTGCAGTCTTTAGTGATAAGTTTTCAGGGACATTAACAGCTAAAGAAGCGCTCAATACAATTAAAGATGTGTTGAAAGCTTCAGATATTAATGCTGAGTTTTTTAGTGTTACAGATGGTGGTGAAGACAGTACACAGATATTTAAAGAATATGGTTTTGAACAGTTTGAAGTGTTTAAATCTTTCAATTGTGATGAAATAGAGGTTGAGGTTGAATCTTTAAATATCAACGGTCTTGAGTATTTTGAGTCCGCTCAATTAGTTGGAATTAATTCAACAAAAGAGACTTTAGAAATAAATTCTGCTTCGTTAAGTGAGGTTGTGCAAAAAGTAGATATTTTAGGAACAGGTGGATCCAAAACTGTTGACTTTGGAGTTGGTCTATTGAGTAAAATTGGGATAGATTTTTTATCTAATGGAGAGAGAATTGTTAACCCCACTCCAAAGGATTTTCCTCTAATCAATAATGTGAAAGCTGTTGATTTCTATCCAGAGATCAGCATAAAAGTGCTTGCTGATACAACCATTCCATTACTTGGAAACAATTCAGCATATGATGTTTTTGGACCTCAAAAAGGTTTAAATAATGAATTTATTAAACAACATAAAGAAGAAGCCGAAAGGATAATTGAACTTTTAGCAAAAGAACTTTCTCTAGATTTAAATCCATATGAACAACTTTCAGGAGCAGCTGGTGGGTTATCTTTTTGCTTACATCAAATATTAGGCTGTGAAATTAATAGCGGTTCTAAATATTTCTTAGAAGCAACAAAGCTTTCAAAAAAAGTAAAAGAATACGAAATAGGAGTTTTTTGTGAAGGTAAATTTGACGAATCATCTTTTGAGGGGAAAATAATTGGTGAGCTTTTAAAAAATTTTAATGGTAAAAGTTATTTTTTAGGGGGTCAATACAAAGCAAGGGATGAAAAATTGTTTACTAATATTTTTGAATGTGGAGAAGCAGGGCTTAATGACCCAAAAGGCACACTTAAAATAGCTACAAATAATCTAATTAAAGAATTAAGATAACCCCCATGGCAATAACTTCACCCTGTATAAATGTTTGCGTAACAGACCCAGATAGTGATTTATGTTATGGTTGTGCAAGAACAACTCCCGAAATAGCAAAATGGTCAAAATATACTGACGAGGAACAAATACAAATTATAGAAATTAGTAGATCAAGAATGGATGGATGGCAATTAGAAGCATTTAATAGGGCGTATAAGAAAAAAAAAGAAACAGGATTAAGTCCTATAAAAGAACAAAAGCTTCAGACTGATAATTAAACTTTTCTTGCATAAAACAGAAAAAGAGAGAATGAAAGGTCCTCTCTTCTACTGTTTGAAGCTTATAGTGTTGCAACACTAATTCTTAAAAAGACAGCTTCTTCGTAAATAATACAGTTATGTGTGTGTTAAAAGGTTAAGTTTTTAATTTACTTTTTAGCTTTACGATTTTTTATGTAGTAAACAAAGAAAGATATAAAAGATATTCCTAAAAGAAGATTGCTTAATGTTAAGAGGTGCTGTGGGTAGTATGCCCAAACACCAGTGAAAAATACTAATACTTATTAATTGGTTTGTTCAGAAATGCTGGAATTTCCAGATTAAGCTCTATATAAACATTTGATAACAAAGTTCTAAATGCTTTATCAAAATATTCATCTACAGAAGAATCTTGGTCGTCTCCATACCACCAAAACCAGTCAGAACCCTCTGCCAATAAGATATACTCAAAAGCTGATTCAATTTCCTCTATAGTATAATTTTTTGAGTTTTTTGCATTTTCAAAATCTATTCTTACACTATATAAATAATCCCAAGCTAAATTTTCATCTGCTTCACCTATCCAAGTAGCATAATTTGGCTGGAACCAAGAAGCTGGATACAAGTTATCGATAGTTCCAAGATTATCCTGATGCATTGCTAAATATTCTGAAGGGGTAACTGTTTGAATCCAGTCATATTTTGTTAATACGTCATACATGCCGTTTAAGAAATCGATTCCATCATTAGAGTATGATTCCCAGAAATTTTCACCATCAGCAATAATCGAAACAACAGGGGTAAATTCTAGATCAGAAGTTTTTTCACGAATTTTAATTATGGTGTTTTCAAATTCTGCAATTGCAAGATCTGTTCTCTTGCTTGAGTAATTAAACATATTGTCAGATAAATAATTATCTCTAAAAAATATAGCTACTGATTCCCCATTATCTAATTTGGTATTCCATGGTCTATAAAGTAAATCTGGTTTTGAAGACACTCCCCCAACCCAACGTTGGAATCTAACATCTAATGATTTAGATAGAGGCTGTTCTCCTGAAGCTATCCATGATATATTCTCATTATTAAAATATTGCAAGATATCTTGAGCAACTGCTCCCTCACCCGGCCACATACCATTTGGAGAAAAGCCAAAAGTATTTTCAAAGACTTCTTTTCCTTTTGTTACATGAATCTGTGCATCTTCAGGATATTTATAACTATTTTCTGGAAATGAAGATTGTGTATCTCCAACTTTTCCTAAATTAGAATTATGAATAAGTGGAAGTATAGGGTGCGCGTAAGGAGTTGTAATAAGTTCAATGTGGTTTTCTTCATAGGCTTTTAAATGGGCAGGTATTACTTTATTAATTATCTCTTTATGAACCTCTAAAATAGTTTCTTTATCCTTTTCTGTAAAATCAGAATCTTTGGAGGCAATTAAATTAAGCGGTGATTCAGATAAGTATTTTGGATCTGTCCATCCAAGATTAAATAATACCTGTAAATCTAGATAGTCATTGTCTGTCCAATCCTCAGGAAATTGTCTGAGATTTTTAAGTTCTAAATATCTAGGAGATTTATTGATAGTTCTTGAACTTATATCAAAAAATCTATTTCTTATAAAAGTTTTCTGACTATCAAGTAATCTTGTTGCTTCTATTTCTGTGTGGACCCAATATATATCTTCTACACCATCTTCTAATTCTTTAAGTTGAGTAATTAATGTTGGGGTCAAGTTAAATGTTACTCTTAAGCCTTCATGCTCTTGAACAAGTTCAACCATATCCAAATAATCTTTTGTAGCATGAAGCCTTACCCACGGTTTACTAAAATGTCCATCCTGGTCTTTTGGATAATAGGGTTGATGTTGATGCCATAACAACATTACATATACATCTGGCTCATCTATAAAAGTTGAGGTAGTGGTAGTTACCTCTTCTTGAATATTTTGTGTCAATGACTCTTCAGAATTTGGGGCAGCGCTTGTACATGCAATTATAAATAATAAGACTACAACTAACTTACTCTTCATGATTCTTTATATTAGAGGTTTTAATTTTGCAGTAAAATGTCTTAATAGTTTTGGTTGTTCTATAACTTCATAACCTTTTAGCTTATCTTTGTTTTCTGCAAGCTTCTCCAAAACCTCTGCTACATAATCAAAATGACTTTGAGTATAAGTCCTTCTAGGAGCAGCAAGCCTTACTAGTTCGTGTGTTGCTGGTGTATCAGGTTTTCCATTTTCTCCTGCAACACCAAAAGCAAGTGTTCCTAACTCTACTACCCTCACACCGCCTAATAAATATATCTCACATGCAACAGAATGACCTGGATATTCATGAGGGGGTATGTTGGGCAAAAAAGTCTTAGCATCAATGTATAAAGCATGCCCTCCAGCAGGCTGAACAACCGGAATACCATAACTCAATGCTTTTTCACCAAGATAAGATATGGATCTTGCTCTATACTCTAAATAATTTCTATCTGTAATTTCTTTGAGACCTTGAGCTAAAGCATCTAAATCTCTTCCTGCAAGCCCTCCGTAAGTTGGAAATCCCTCAGTCAAAATTAATAAATTTCTAGCTGCTTCGGCAAGGGTGTCATCGTTTAATGCAAGAACTCCTCCAATATTTCCAAAACCATCTTTTTTTAGACTAATGGTGCAACCATCTGCGAGTCTGAAAGCTTCTTTAGTAATATCTCTAATTTCTATATCTTTATAATCTTCTTCCCTTTGAGATACAAACCATGCATTCTCTGCAAAACGACAGGCGTCTAACAAAAACATTTTGTTATATTGTGTACATAATTCTTTAACTTTTTTTAAATTATCCATCGATACAGGTTGTCCACCACCTGTATTGTTAGTAATTGTCATCAAAACAAATGGTACTTTATCACTCTCTTCACCAGACAATAATGCCTCAAGTTTTGAAAGATTGATATTTCCCTTGAAAGGAGCCGGAGACAATAAATCTAGTCCTTCCTCACAAAGCAGATCAACTGGTTTTGCTTGTGCAAATTCAAAATTTGCCCGCGTTGTGTCAAAGTGACTGTTGCTTGGAATAATATCCCCTTCTTTGACAGTTATTGTTGCAAGTATTTTTTCACTAGCTCTACCTTGATGAGTAGGAATAATATGCTTGTAGCCAGTTAAATCAGACACTACCTCGTGAAATCTCTGCCAAGAGTGTGACCCTGCATAAGCTTCATCCCCTCGCATTATTGCAGCCCATTGTTCTGATGACATTGATCCTGTACCTGAATCAGTTAATAGGTCAACTGTTACTTCTTGTGATCTTAAGCCAAAGACATTCCAGTGTTCTCTCTCAAGATATTCTTTTCTTTGCTCAGGAGTAGTAATTGGAAGTGATTCAACTGATTTAATTTTAAAAGGTTCAATTATTGTTTTAAATTCCATAGAAGGATTGTAACTAATCATTTTTCAGATATCATAATCTCTATGTTGGAAATTCATAAAACTGTTGCAAAACTTTACGAAGATAACAAAGAATACTTAGAAATATTTGAGTGCTTAGATGAGTTTTCAGATACAGAAAATTTTTGTAATCATTATGGTTTTGATATAGAAGATTCTTGTAATGCTATTTTAATTAAAGCAAAGAAGCCTGTGGAATTTTATGCCATGTTTTGTTTACTGGGCGCAAGTAGATTAGATGTAAATCATAAAGCTAAAGAGGCTATGGGTGCAAAAAGGGTCAGTTTTGCATCTAGAGATGAAGCAGAATTGGTAACTGAACAAATATATGGCGGTATTAGTCCATTAGGTTTACCTGAAAATATAAAAGTGTTTATTGATAAAAATGTTATTGAAAGAGAAAAGCTTTTTATTGGAGCAGGAAATAGGGTCTCCAAATTCTTTCTTTCTCCTGAAACATTAATTAAACTTTCACACGCTGAAGTATTTGATTTAACCTAGTCCAGTTCGACATAAACTAGCGGCCTGAGGTAGTAGGGCTTTACCATTAAATCCAGGAAGCCTTCCACCTTGGAGATACGTTTTTAAACTACCTTTAATATTCTCAAATTCATCAGGATCAATTTTTTGTGGCTCAAGTAATATTTGTAAATTATCTGGTAGTCGTTCCTCTAAAAATTCTCGTTGAACACTATCTAGCTCTTGAACATATTCCGATAGAAGATTAAGAGTAATTTCATAACTGTCTATTACTTCAATACAATTTTCATATTCTATTTTTGAAAGTGGACTTGTATCAACTTCATAATCGGCCCTGTATTGAAAAAACAAAATGAGAATAATGAATATTAATAATGTATAAAGTAAGAATTTAAATGGCAGTAAAACAATTTTTTTTACAGGCCAGATTACAAATTTAAAAAGTCTTTTAATCATATTGGTTTTAGTTTAATGCTATTACGAGACACTGGCATGCACCGCCAGATTTCAAAAACTCAGAAACATCTGCAACAGCAGAATTAAGACCAAGTCCTTCAACAGTTTTTATAGCTTCAATATTTTCTGAAGGAAATATTACTGTGTTGTTAATAACAACTGCATTACATGCAAGTTGATTAGCATCATGTTCTGATACTGGAATAAGATTAAACAAGCTTTCGAATGCACTCAAAGAGGAATCTCTAAAAGCCTCTGGGTAAAAAATCGCATCTCCTGTTGGGAACTGCTGAAAACAGGTATCTAGGTGATAAAATTTTTCTTCAGCTAATTCAACAATTGCTGGTTCTAAATTAAACTTTTCAGCAATATATAGTAGAGCCTCTTTATCGCTTCTTATTCCATATGATCCAACTAAGTATTTACCATGTACAAAAGCGTCACCTCTTCCTTCAAATTTATATTCTGAAGGTATGCGTCCAACACTATAGCCATTCTCATTAAACCAGTTTGAGTAAAGCTCTTCCTCACCACGTCTTTCTTCATATTTAAAGTTTGCAATTAAGACTTCTTGATCATTAATGATTCCAGAATTTGCAGTAAACACAAGGTCTGGATATGCCTCAGAAGGTGGAACAACCTTTACTTCTGCTCCAGCTTCTTCAATTGTAGATTTTAAATTATTCCACTGATTTTTTGCCAGATCTAAATCAACGGTTGCACCTGCAACCATCCATGGGTTGATTGAGTACTCAACTTTAAAATATTCTGGAGGGCTCATGAGAACTGTTTTTTGATTCACACTGGTAGTTTACATTTTTATACATTAAATGTATATTTCTAAATATGAAAGAATATTCATTTTTACCAATAAACCATGAATTAATTGCAAAGTGTCATAAATTAAATGAAAAAAATGTTCCAAACGTTGGTTCTAGAACATTAGAGGGACTATCCAATTCTATTAAAAATTCTGACTATAACGAAAGTATTGTGTTCGGTAATACAGTTATCGGATTTGTAGTTTGCTTTCAAGATAATGAACAAACAAAATCATATATGAGTGAGATAAAACACAAAAATTTTAAAGAAATTAGCAATAGAGTTAAGAACTTTTTGTATATTGACAGAATTGTTGTTGATGATCAGTTTAGGAATATTAAATTGGGTACAAAGCTGTATGAAAATATTCTTGTGTTTGCAAAACAAAACTCCCTTCAACATTTGACTGCAGAGATAAATTTACTTCCGTCTATAAATAAAGGATCTTTTAAGTTTCATGAATCTTTTGGTTTTCAAGAATTTGGAACAGTTAAATATTCTGAAGATTATGAAGTCTCATTACAAAAGTTATTGATAAATAGTTAGAATACTTTTATGCAATTTGAATTACCAAGACGTCAAAGAAAGAGCTTTGAAGCTATTGCTAAATCTTCACTTTCAGATAAATTTAACAAAGAACAGGCTATCGATACGTTTAATAAAATAAAAAAAGAATACGAAAACTCACCGAATACTTTTGGTTCATCTTCGGGAAAAAAAGAAGCTGTGTTGGAGCTACTCGTTATTGTAGGTAATCAAATTGGTGAGGAATATAAAGATTGTGAAGTTTTATTTAAGCAGGGTGTTCCGGAGATAAATAAAACTAAATCTTCATAGTGCAAATCCCACCATTAACAATTGAATTTGTTTTATTACAAATCAGCGTAGCTTTTAGCCCAGGATTAATAATTGCTTTAGTGGTGAATGAATCTGTACAAAAAGGAAGAATACATGGGCTTCAAGTCGCATACGGTGCTGCAACAGGCGCTATAGGAATAACTGTTATAACCGCAACAGTTATCACATATATAATTTCATTAATTCCTGAAATACTGACATTTATTTATATTTTTGGAATAATTTATATTATCTACAAAGGTATTAAAACCCTCCTAGATGAAGGGTATGATACAACAAAGATTCATTCAGCATCATTTACATCTGGACTAAAAATTAATCTTGCAAATCCTAAAATGTGGGTGTTTTATTTATCAGTACTTCCATTGTTTGTTGAAAACGAAGCTACGGTGTTTTTTTCACTTATTTTCTTAGGAGTTATAACTATTTTGATTAATCTTTTTGCAGATATTTCTTATGCACTGCTAAGTAGTTATTTATTTAATAATTCATCGTTAATAGTAAAAAGATATATAAATATAATCAGTGGCGTTTGTCTAATTGGCGTTGGTATCTACTTATTCTTTAGTAGATTCTTCTGACTCCTCAACAGATTCATTTGATTCACCAGATTTTTCATCTTTAAAAAGTTCTGAAATTGCACCAATACTGCCTAATGTCGCAGATAAATCTGCAGGCAAGAATATCTTCGTAGCATTTCCATCAGCCACCTTCTCAAGTGACTCTAGATACTTAATTGCGATCAAATCATTTGTTGGATCACCTTTGTGTATCGCAGCAAACACTTTTTCAATTGCTTCAGATTCACCTTCAGCAATTGCAATTTTTTCATATTTTTGTGCATCTGCAACTTGTTTCAAAGCTTCAGCTTCACCATTAGCATCTAAAACCTGGGACTCTTTTCTTCCCTCAGCAGAAAGAATTGCAGCTCTTTTTTCACCCTCTGCTTCAGTAACTGCTGCTCTTCTGTCTCTTTCAGCTTTCATAACTTTATTCATTGCATCCTGAACATCTTGTGGTGGGTCAACTCTTTGAATTTCAACCCTTACGACTCTGGTACCCCACTTGTCGGTTGCCTCATCTAAAATAAGTTTTAATTGTGTATTAATAGTTTCTCTAGATGTCAAAGCTGCATCTAACTCTAAGTCGCCAACAACATTCCTTAAGTTAGTTTGTGCTAATTTTGTTGCTGCTTGAATAAAGTCACCAACATTGTAAACAAGTTTCTTAGGATCCGTTGGCTCATAGTATATAACAGCATCAACTGTTATTGTTACGTTGTCTTTAGTAATAACTTCTTGAGGTGGAACGTCAATAACCTGTTCCCTCATGTCAACAATAATTATTCTTTCCAAACCAGGTAGGACAATGTTTAATCCTGATTTAGCCTCTCTATTAAACTTACCGAGCCTTTCAACAAGACCTGTCTCGAAAGGTCTGATTATTCTAAAAATTCTAAAAAGCACAACTCCAAGAAGTGCAATTATTACTACCCATCTAACTATTCCAAATATTATTTCCATAATTTAATTTTAACCTTCCTTGGTTTGTACTTCTAATTTTGTACCATTTACATTCACTACTTTGACTTCTGTTCCTGCTGGAATTCTTTTATCTTTTGATACAACCTGCCAATCGTCACCATATACATGTTGCATCGTCGAATCATAAATATCAAGCTCTTTGGTTGTAACAAAGGTCATGCCAATATATTTATTGGCCCCTTCAGAAAAGCCTGCACTCGATTTTTTTTCTTTATTTCTAGGTCCAAAAACTTTAACTGATAAATAAACACCAACAAGGCTAAAAATAATGAAAGTAGATAATTGAATATTTTGATTATCTGTAAGCAGTGACGCTAAACCTGCAAAGAATGAACCAATCGCAAAAGGTAGAATAAAAAAAGTAGGTACTAAAAGCTCAGCTAATAGAAGCACTGCAGCAGCTATGAACCATATTTGTGTCATAAAGATAATCTAATTATCTTGGTCTTCCTTTTCAAGCTGTTCTTGTTCAAACCTGTTGAGTGCTAATAAAAACATAATAAATAAAATTCCAGAGCCAATTAAAAATGTAATTGGAATAATTCTTATTTCAAAAGCATTTAAACCATCGATGCTCGAAGGTGCTGGACCTCGTGGAGCGTATAGTATGAAAAAAATTGAATTGATTACTCCCCAGCCAAATATTGCTGCTCCAGTAATTAAGAAACCTAATCTTTTTCCAACATTTGTAGCATTTAATAAAAATGTAGAACCAGCAAATACAATCATAGAACCTATAAACATTATGATTCCTGTAACTAATAAGTTAGAGGAGAGAAGTGATCTCATTATTTCACGCATCAGGTTTCATTCCTCTCAAATAATCAATAATTAATGCAATGTCTGATTCAGGAAGTACTGCACCAAAACCAGGCATTTTTCCTCCACCTACACCATTTACTCCATAGGCTTTACCATTAACAGAGCCCTTGACAATAAAATCTATTAAATCTTCTCTTTGCTTAAATTGAATATTTGCCCTTCCAGCTCTAAGCGCAGGCCCTAAACCTCCAGAAGCTATTTCTTTAGTGTACGCTACACCAGCAGAATAGCCCGCTGTATGACATCTTGCACAATATGCATTAAATAGTCCAACTGCTCGTTTTGCTTTTTCTAAATCGCCATCAAAAGTTGAGTTAGCAATTTCATCAAAGGAAACCTCCCAAAGTTTTTCATCAAGTGCTTTTTCAAGAAACGCTAACCCTGTTTCGGCTTCATTAATAAATTTGTCATATCCTTCAGAAACAATCCTTATATTGATTAATTCGGACTCAAGCTGAGATAAATACCCTTTAGCTACTGATAAGTCTTTTCTTCCTGGAATTGATTGTTCGCTATCAGGATCTAAATTCAAAATTGATGTACCTAATGCCTCAGAAATTGAAGCACTGTATGTAGAAAGCTCTGTTTCTGTTGAGTCACTCAAACCATCTTCATCTGTATCAATCCCACCCTCTTTAGATAATAATGCAGTAACATCTTGAACAGCCTTTTCCACTATAGGCAATTTTGATGGTGCTTCTTCAACACTTTGAATTAATTCTTTTTGTCTAGCTATTTCATTTTCTACTAATAATTCGGATGTATCTAATCGAGATAAGGAACTATTGATGTTCATCTCAATAGTTCGAAGCTCTGATTCCTGCGTTATTTGAAAATGATGCATGTACTCGATTAAATCATCTAATTGTCCGTCATTCATAGGGCCACCACCCTCCAATCCCCATGCTGGCATAGGTGAATTAGCACGACCATATATTAACCAATAACGAACTTCTTCATCGTCATATCTATAAAATACATTATTAATTGCAGGTGCAGTCCATGTAACATTTATACCACTTCTCTTTTCGACATATGATGCAGCACCACCAGATCCATCAACTCCATGACAATTGCCACAACCAAATTCTTCATAAAGATGCTCGCCGCGCTCTACAGAAACCTCATCGAACTCTTCTACAAATCCTTCTTGTCTTTCTTGTTCCCCAAGATAATAAAGAGGGATCATAATTGTTAAAATTGAAGCTAATAATACAGCAACCGTTAAAGTCCTATCTAGTGTTTTAGTTTCTAAATCATCATCTGCTCTGTACTTAGACAGGTTAGGTGCATAATCATTAACTTTTCCTGAACCTCTAAATCCAGCAGCTGTAAAAAATGCTAAAGCTGCAATGATGCCAAATGCAATTAGTGTAATTGAGAGTGAACTGGTCATTTTATTCCTCTGTTGTTAGTGCGATACAAGATAATCCTTGAGGATACTTTACAGACATACCTGGTGCTCTAGGAGATTCAATAATTGTTCCAGTATCTATTACTAATCTTCCGTTAACATTTGCTACATTAAACCTGTCAAGATTTCTAGGTGCTGGTCCAGCAAAGTATTCGCCTATCATGTTATATTTTGAACCATGACATGGACACTCAAAACCCTGAGATGAGTTACACCAAGGAACTCTACACCCTAAATGTACACACCTTTGATAAACAGCGACAAGGCCATCTGTGACTGTAGATCCTGAAGTAAATTGTGAATTGGCTGCCGCAGAGTCATCTAAAGGAAGGACGTATGCTCTTGCTGAGGGAATAAAAGCAGGTATAACTGATCCATCAGCTTGAAAAATTTGACTTTTAATATCTTCAATTGGTCCAGCATCTACTTTCGAACCAAATCCACCAGAAACTTTTGGCCAGAAAAAACCTAACCAAGAAATTGCCTGAATACCAGCAAAAGCGCCGAAAGAAATTCTTAGAGCTTTTGTTAAGAATTGTCTTCTATTTATTCCTGCTTCCTCTTCAGAAATTTCCTCATATACTACTTTTTCTTCAAGCTTTACAGCACCATCTGAATCAATAACAGGTTCATCAATTTCATCAATAGTTGTTTCTGTTTCTCCTTTAGGTAATTCAGGTTCTAAGAAATTAGTCTGAGACTTATCTTCTTTTAATGCTTTTTTTTCTAAATTTTTCTTCCAATTAAAGCTTTTTGGTGCTCTACCTGTAACAATAACAACAATTCCAACAATGCCTAAAAATCCAACTATGGCAAAAGCTGCAAAAGATAATTCAACTATGCTCATTCGAAGTGAATCCAGTCGAGCAAATCATCAAACCATATTCCATCAATCCATGGATAAGTCCAGTTCCATCCTGGACCTCTGAATAAAACTCCAATAATAGTCAAAACACCTGCTCCAGCTAGAAAGAAAGTATAGAACATAATTGCAAACTTTCTCTTTGATGGGTGGGTTTCAGGGTTTCTATCAATATATGGAAATGCCATCCAGACGGCTATTCCTAAAACAAGTGGAATCATAACCCCGGCTATTTGAGGGTCCCAATAGGACAACAGCTCCTGTAGACCAAGAAAATACCAAGGTGCTTTTGCTGGGTTTGGAGTTACATTTGGATTTGCTTCTTCAAGAAGAGGCGCCTGTAATATTGCTGATAATAAAATTAGAAAAGCAGTCATAGCCATAAGAGACACAAACTCAGGAAGCATTAAATGTGGCCATGTATTTACTTTATCTACAGGCTCTGATGCAGCTTTTTGTATAGGCTTTGCCTTAACTACAGTTAACAATCTTTGGGTCACTTTAACTTCAGGAGCAAAATCTACTTCATCTGGAGTGTCAGCTTTTGGAGCTGGAGCTTTTGCTGCAGGTTTTTTTTCAATCGCTACTTCTGCAACCTTCTCAGTTGTTTCAGCTGCATGCTCTTCTTTTACAGGTGTAACTTCTGCAGCTGGAGCTGGAGCTGGGGTTTCTGCTGCTGGAGCTGGGGTTTCTGCTGCTGGAGCTGGGGTTTCTTCAATAATTTTTACTTCAGGCTCTTTTGAAACAACCGTCGGATCTGACTCCCCCTTCATTTCTGCTAAGGCTTGTTCGATACTTATACCTAAGGCTTTGGCTCTTGCCTCAGCAGATCGTTGCAATAAATGTTCTGGAATATCTACCATAAATACTCTATAGAGGTCCTGAGATTCCGCCGTCTTTTCTTACTCTCCAGAAGTGAACAGCCATAAAAATAACAATTATAAATGGTAAGAAAAGTACATGAAGTACATAAAACCTTAGTAGAGTTGCTGTTGTTGCCTCTAGTCCAGCAAATAAACCGAACTTAGCTTGGGCACCAATAACAGGCGTGTACCCTGCCATGTTTCCACCTACGGTGACAGCCCAAATAGCGAGCTGATCCCACGGAAGAAGATAACCAGTAAAAGAAAGAAGTAATGTTAGCAACAATAAAATGACTCCTATAACCCAGTTGAATTCTCTAGGTGCTTTGTAAGCTCCATGATAAAAAACTCTAGACATATGAAGGAAAACAACCAAGACCATAAGGTGGGCACCCCATCTATGCATATTCCTAACTAAAGAACCAAATGCAATATCAGTTTGCAGTGCTTGAATATCTACATATGCAAGTTCTGTGGGACGGAAATAGAACATTAACCAAATACCAGTAATTGTTAAAACAATAAATAGAAAAAAGCTTAATCCACCTAAGCATAGAGTGTATGAAAGTCTGACACCATGTCTCTTGACTTTTACTGGGTGTAGGTGGTATAAAACATTGTTCATCACAACATAAGATCTGTTTCTTGGGCTGTCTACATAACCTTTCCTAAATGGAGATCCTGGACGAAATATACTAGACATTAGCTTTCCACCTCTAAAGCTATCGCCGGCCGTTACCCTGGCTTCTTTAATTCTGTCTCTAAGAGATAATTTCTGCATTATATTATTTTAAAGCCTTCCATATATATAACCATGTCTGTCATTTCTCTGTCCTGAGTCTTCATCCCAAGGTGCTGTGTAAACTCCATTCTGAACTGCTTGGTCAGCTAGTGAACCTTCAAATTTTCCAAGAGATATAACACCAGTTGGGCATCTATCTATACAAAGTGCACACCTAGTACAAGCTTCTTCATCAACAACAAAAAAACCAGGTGCCTCGTCTTCATCTGGAGACTCTACATTTATTGAATCATCAATGGCATCAACTGACAAATAGTGAATGCATTTCCATGGACATATATCAACACATCCTTCACATAAAATACATTCGGGTTCATCTATATGTAGAAATTGTTTTGGACGAACACGTGAAGCAACTTTTTCAGCATCAACCATTGCCAGATTGTACTTCTTTTCAAATTCTGGCATCTCAATTAAGACTTCAGATTTAGCCATCTTGTTCCACCCTCATTACTTCTTTACCGTAATCTGATATTCGTGATTTTGAGCTCTCTATTTTATTGTTTACATCTTGAATTAAATAAGCAACTACAAGTCCTGCAATTAAAAAATTAGTTGAGATGCCAAGCTGAATTAGATCTTTTAGAGCAGCCATACTTAGACCTATTTCGTTATTTAAAAATAATATTGGAGGGAATTGTATAAAATCTCTTTGGCCAGTCCACTCTAGAGGGCCTTGTGCAAGGTTAAGCCATTCTGATGGAACGATACCTAAGAGAATTGACATCTCTATCCAAGTTAAAAAAGCAAAATATGTTGCCTTTGCCCAGGTCAATTCTTTCTGATTCCAAACCACTAAGACCATGCCTAAAAGAAGTAACTGACTCGCACCAAAAGCCATAAGCTGACCGATTGTTTGTGGTAACCAGCCCCTTGGAATCCAGTTAAAGTAATCAATCACTTCACCTTTTGGAAAACCTGCAAAATGAGCAATGATGACTCCAATGGTCATACCACCTAGTCCTGAAACAATTGAAACTAAACCAATTCTGTATCTAAGTTTATAAACTGTATAAATCAAATTTCCTCAAACCTTACCTATATATAATATCGTAAGTTGAGAGAAAAATATAAATTGATTCATTATCTTTTTTTAAAAAATTTTCGATAACACCAACCAACATTTTTCCAATATAATAGTAAAGTCATATTGAATATTGGCTAAATTGATGAAAATAAAGTTGTTTCCAAAAAACGAACAAGAGCTTTCAAAACTTTTTGTTTTGATTTTTCCTCTTACACTATTGCTTTCTTTTACGATTTCATTTTTTAAAAATGCTTATTTTACATTTGCAAACCTTCTTCCAACCAATGCTATTTTTAATTATGGTTTTTTAGACAGACTTGATACCCAAGCTTCACTAGGACTTGTTTTTGGAGCATCACTATCTTTAAGTTTTTCATATTTATTTTCAAAGTCACTTGGAAGAACTATGATTCTTTTTCCATTAGTTTTCTTAACTTTATTAGGAGTTGTTGGAACAGAGTTCTTAGATATACTTGTTTACTTCTTTTTTGAAAACACAGCATACGACTTAGGAAATAGTTCATTAATTATTCTATTAAAAATTTTGGTTGTTTTTGGTTTGTTTGGTTTAGCCTCACTTAATTTGCTTGCAAAAAAAGAATCTTCAATATTTGCTAGTGCTCAATTCTTGTATGGAGCTGTAGTCTTTTATCTTGTTTCACTTTTTGTTGTCAGGACACAGTTAAACATTTTTTCAGATATATTTCTCATAAATGCTCTCTATACGTCAACACACATTTATGTCGGAATTACTTTTATATATTTAGCAATAATTCACTTTTTAATGACAAGACCACTAGAAGCAGTGTTGTTCAACAAAACCCTTTCCTCAATTACTTTTTGGGGTTTTTTATTCCTAATGCCATGGACTAATTTCAAGTATTACTACGGCTCACTTCTCCCAAACTGGATTGAGAACATATCTATATATTTATCAATAAGTCTCATAGTTCCTTTATTAGCTTTTTTAGTAAATTTCATTAAAACAATTCAATCAAAAGAAACTGATAATAAATCGCTAGAACTGGTCAGCTTTTCTGTAATTTTATTTTCTATAACAACAATTTTTCATATGATTTCTTCTTTTGAGAACCTTCTCCCAATTCTGGGAATTACTAATTTTGTTAATGTCATTTCATATGGCTATGTTGGGTCACTTGTGTTGGCAACTATATCTTTAAGTTATTATTTAATACCTAAATTATTTGGAAGAGAAGTAGCTTATTCAAGACTCGAAAATATAATATTTACTGGATTTAAATTTTCTTACCTCTTAATTTTAATTAACAATGCTCTGATCGGAATTAATTCTGGCTACTCATGGAATGCAGGTGCAAATGCTGGCAACCCAACAATTTACGGAGAAGGGTTCGGAATAGTTTGGAATCTTGTAAGTTTTAATTTTTCATTTAATACTTTTACATCATTAATCCTTTTAAGTACTGGATTCTTGTATTTGATATCTGTACTAAGAGCAATATCTTCTGGTGAAGTAACAACCGTCGAAGAAATGGTATTCAAAAATGAGTGAATTAGTTAATAAAGTAGCAGAGATTTTAAATGCACCTGTTGATCTAGTTCAACGTTCAGCGGAAGCAAGGGCTGCTGCATCTGGAGTTTCAGTTGATGAAGTTCTAAATTCTTGGGCTGGTGGAGAAAGTGTTGCTTCGTCAGCACCCAAAG
>CACJJR010000005.1 GCA_902593795.1 uncultured Candidatus Actinomarina sp. | reverse complement strand
ATTGGTAACAACATCAACAATAAATTCTGGCGTAGTTACAGGATTTTATATAGTATTAACACCTTTTCTTTCTAAGCTTTTTAATAATACTGATCTAAAAACAAAAAACTATATCTATTCAATTCTTGGATTTACGGGAATAGTGCTTATATCAATAAATGATATATCACAAGTTTTTGGAAATTTATTTACGCTGATATGTGCAGCGGCTTATGCAATGCACATTGTTTTAGTCGAACGATATGTAAAAAACCAGAATATCTCTCAACTTATGTTTGTTCAATCACTCACCGGAACTATTTTGTGCTTACCTTTAATATCATTATCTGAATTTGTATTTCTTCCAGAATACTTGTTCTCAGTAATCTTTTTAGGTCTTGTAGTTAATGTTGGTGCATTTTATTTACAACTATATGGTCAAAAGCTTATTCAGGCATCTACTTCAGCTTTAATCTTAAGTTTAGAAGCAATTTTTGCTTTACTAATAGGAATATTGGTAGCAAATGAATTTTTAAATTTATTAAATTGGTTTGGAGTAATTCTTGTACTTATATCTATATATCTAGTAATTAAAGAATAGACTTTTCTTCATTTATAGTATTAATAAATTTCATAATTAATCGTAAGAAGAAAACTAATACAAAGAATGAAGATATTAATAGAATTAACAATCTTGGCCCCTCTGTTACTGGTATTACGCAGTTAACAAGATCATTACATATTCCAAAACCACTTCCACCTCTAGAAAAATCATAAATAATTAAAAGCGGGTAAGATAAAATAATCAATAAAGATACCAGTATTAAAAAAACAATTATTCTTAATAAAAACATATTTTTATTATTTTAATATAGTTACATAAATGAAAGTAAAGTTAATAAGTTATTCTACTCCTACTAAAGAATTTATAGATGATGGTATTGATAACGCTCAAGAACTGGTTGCATTCTGTGCTAGGGTTTCTAATCCATCTAATCAACTAAATACTGAAACTAGTGAAAAGTTAATAAAATATCTTATTAAAAATGCTCATTGGTCTCCCCTTGAAATGGTTAGTGCTTGTTTAGAAATAGAAACAACAAGAGATATTGCCAGGCAAATTTTAAGACACAGATCATTTAGTTTTCAAGAATTTTCTCAACGTTATGCTAACCCTGTTAAAGATCTTGAATTCGTTACAAGAGAAGCAAGATTACAAGACCTTAAAAATCGACAAAATTCTATAGAAACTGATGATGAAGAAATAACGAATATGTGGATAAAAAAACAAGAAGATTTAATCGAGAATGCTAAAGAAACTTATAATTGGGCTATTAAAAATGGTATTGCAAAAGAGCAAGCACGAGCTGTTTTGCCAGAAGGAAATACCGTTAGCAGAATGTATATGAATGGAACACTAAGAAGTTGGATTCATTACATAGAATTAAGGTCTGGTAATGGTACTCAAAAGGAACATATGGATATTGCACTTGCGTGTGCTGAAGTTGTCGCAAAAATTTTTCCTATGAGTAAAAATCTTGACTAAGAATCTAATTTATATTTAAATACTAAATATTCTTCTTCCACTGTAAAATCTGAATCGGCAATTATCATGAAATCTTGAAAATCAGTTTCAGCTTGTTTAATAAAGGCCATCCGATCATCACCTCCTACAGGTGGTATAGATCTGCTTTTTACAGCTTCCGCTCTTTCTTTATATCTATTTATAAATTCTTCTACATTAAAATCCATAAAATTATTTTAGTTATGTTGTAAGTAATGTGTTAATCTCATTTTTCAATTGATTGGTTTTTTTAACTTTAATTTCTTTTAATTCAAGCAGTTTTATTTTTTCATTACCATGAACCTCAAGCTCGACATTTGATAAACCTGGATACTTTTCTAGCAATTCTTTAAGCAAAATTAAATTCTTTTTATCTAATTTTTCTTCAGTTACAGAAATTCTTAGTGGAGATGTATCTAAATCTTCAACCATCTTAGAAGGCTCTATAACTTCTAGATCTCTTGCACGAATTGTATTTTCTGAACCTCCAACATAAGTTCCGGAAACTTTTAAGTATATTTCGCCGTCAATATTTGTATTATATTTTTCAACTAGTTTATTAAATAGAAGAACCCCTAATGATCCTGTTGTGTCTTGTAAGTCAAATTGAATCCATGGATTTCCTCTTCTTGAAACTCTTTTTTGAACATTCGAAATTAATCCAGCAATAACAACATTCAGTTCTTCCTCATCGTCAATGCTTTGAAGTTCAATAATAGAATGAGTTGATTCTGATTTTAATACCTCTCCGTATCCCTCAAGGGGATCTTCACTAACAAAAAATCCAAGCATTTCCCTTTCCCTCTCAAGTTTTTCCTTTTTAGACCATTCAGTATCTTTAATTGTTGTTAAATTATTACTTTGAGCATCCAGATCAAAAAGCGATGTCTGATTGTTTGCTTTTTGAGTCTTAAGACTTTTTGCATCATCAATCAAATCTGGGATTGCATTAAAAACACCCTTTCTTGGATAACCAAAATAATCAAATCCTCCACCTTGTGCTAATGCTTCTATGCCCCTTTTGTTTAATGATCTTGAATCTATTCTTGATAAAAAATCTTCAATAGTTTCAAATTTTCCATTAGTATCTCTTTCTAAAACTATTTTATCTGAAGTAATATCTCCAACATTTCTGACAGCAGAAAGACCAAATAAAATTTCATCCTTATTTACAGTAAAGTCAGATTCACTTTTGTTTATATCTGGAGTAGATACTTTAACTCCCATTTCTCTTGCTTCAGAAAGAAAAATTGCTGTTCTGTCTTTGTCTCTCTTAACAGCTGTTAATGAAGCAGCAATGTACTCAGCGGGATAATTCGCTTTTAAATATGCTGTCTGATATGCAAGCAAAGCATAAGGGACTGAGTGGCTTTTATTAAATCCATAGCCAGCAAAATATGCAATCTGATCGAAAATTTCAATAGCAAATTGTTCTGAGTATCCATTTTTTACTGCGCCCTCTGTAAACTTTTTGCGTTGTTCCTCCATAACTTGTGGAATCTTTTTTCCCATTGCAACTCTTAAATTATCTGCTTCTTGTAAATCAAAACCAGCTATTTTTTCAGCTATTTGCATAACCTGCTCTTGATATAAAATTACACCATAAGTTTCATTTAAAATGGTTTCTAAATCTGGATGTAAGTATTCAATATCTTTTCGAGAATTTGCACGGTCTGTAAACTCATTATGCATTCCTGCTCCAAGTGGTCCAGGCCTAATTAAAGCCACTAAAGCTACTATGTCTTCAAACCTCTTAGGATTAAGGCTTCGAGATACAGACTGAGCAACCCTACTTTCAAGTTGAAATACTCCAGTCATTTTTCCTTCAGAGAATAAATTATATGTCTTTTCGTCATTGAGCTCTATATTGTCAATGTCTAAATTTTTATCACCAATTAATTCCAACGTTCTGTCAACAATTGATAAGTTTCTAAGTCCTAGGAAGTCCATTTTAAGTAAACCTAATTTTTCTACTGTATGCATTTCGTACTGAGTTACTATTTCTGCATTTTCACCTTTTCTTTGTATGGGAAGAAAGTTTGTTATTTTATCTGGCGATATAACTATTGCCGCAGCATGGATGCCATCTTGACGTCTTAAGCCTTCAAGACCAAGCGCAATATCAATAATTTTTTTTACCTCTTGATCGGCAGTATATTGTTTCCGTAAATCTTCAGAAGCTGAATAAAACTCTTTGCTGTATCCACTTTCATTATTTTCATCTAATTTTAGACATTCTGATATAGTTGCTGTGTTTCCTAAGATCATTGGTGGCATTAATTTTGCTACCTTATCTCCACTTGAAAAAGGAAGTCCCAATACCCTTGCTGCATCTCTAATTGCTTGTTTTGCTTTTATTGTCGCAAAAGTAACTATATGTGCAACTCTGTCTTGACCGTATTTATCAATAGCATATTGAATGACATCTCCTCTATATCTTTCATCAAAGTCCATGTCAATATCTGGGAGAGACTTTCTCCCCTTATTTAAAAATCTTTCAAATATTAATCCATATTTCAGTGGCTCTATTCCTGTTATTCCAAGACAATATGAAACGATTGAACCTGCTGCTGAACCTCTCCCTGCACCTGTCCTTATGTTTTTTGATTTAGCAAACTCAATCAAATCTCCAACAATCAAAAAATAGGAAGCAAATCCCATAGAATTTATTACATCGAGCTCGTAATCTATTCTCTCCTGTACCTCAGTATTAATTTCATGGTATTTTTGTTCAGCTCCAATAAAAACTTTCTTTCTTAAAAACTCTTCGACCGTCAGTGAACTATCATCGATAGGAAAATCTGGCAAATAATCCTTATCAAAAGAAAATTGATAATTAACTCTATCTGCAATTTTTAGAGTATTATCACATGCATTTGGAAATAATTCGTCTGGAAATAATTGTCGCATTTCTTCAGAAGATTTTACATAGTACTCTTCACCATCAAACTTAAATCTGTCATCATCTTCCATTGTTGCATTTGTTTGTACACAAAGTAGAGCATCATGAGCAGAGGAATCATTCTTTGAAACATAGTGGGAGTCATTTGCAGCTACTAATGGAGCATCAATCTCTTTTGAAATATTCACCAAATCATCTAATATTTGAATTTGCTGGTTGATTCCATGATTGTGTAATTCAATAAAGAAATTATCTTGACCAAATATATTTTGATAATTTTTAGCCTTTTCTAATGCTTTTTCATAACTTTTTTCATTAGCGGTATTGCCCTCTTCTCTTGATCCATCTGGAGCGAGATGTTGTGCAACTTCACCTCCTAGACAGCCTGATAAAGCAATTATCCCCTCTGCATGTTCTTTCAAAAGATCATAATCAACACGAGGTTTGTAATAGAAACCTTCCAAATATGCTTTACTAACCAGCTCAACTAAGTTTTGATATCCTGTATTATTTTCTGCTAAAAGGGTGAGGTGGTATCTCTTATTTTTATCTCTCTCAGGTCTATCAAATCTTGATCCTGGAGTTACATATGCCTCGTAACCAATTATTGGTTTTATATCTAAAATTTCCGCCTGACGAACAAACTCTAAGGCACCGTAGAGATTACCGTGATCAGTAATTGCAGCAGCAGGCTGATTTAACTCTTTTACTTTTTTTAGATAATCATTAATTTTCGCAGCACCATCAAGCATTGAATACTCTGTATGGGCATGCAAGTGAACAAATGATTTACTCATAAATCAATTGTAAAGTTTTTTTAGAAAATTACATCTTCATTATCGAACTAAAATAATCTGGCTCATTAATTGAAAATTTGTATTCCTTCTCAAACAAAACAAATTCAAGTTCATATGATTGCAAACAAATAGTATCTTTATCTAAAAGAGGACTTGCTTTTGCGCTATAAAGAACATCATTTACAATTGGTGTTTTGAGATACTCTAAATGTGCTCTTATTTGGTGATTGCGGCCAGTAATCAAATCTACATCAAGTAGTGAGTGTGAATTGCTTTTAGTTAAAGTTGTATATTTTGTAATTGCTTCTCTACCTTTTTTATTAACTTCTCTTTTTTTTCTATTTTTGACTGAATGAATTAAAGGTAAATTAATTTCTCCGGAGTTACTTTTTAAAGAGCCTTGAATAATTGCTTTATATCTTTTTTTAATTTTTCTTTTCTCAAAGTTATCTTTTAGTTGGTTGTAAGCATCTAAATTAATTGGACAAATGATTAAACCAGAAGTCACCTTATCAAGCCTGTGTACTATCCCCTCTCTATTATTTTCTCCAATACCATGAACATCAAAACTTTCAATTAAGTAATCTCTTAATGTGTATTCATCTGATGTGTCAGTTCCGTGGACTAAAAGGCCATGTGGTTTGTTTATAACTACAAACAAATCATTTTGGAAAACTATTTCAATATTAATTTTTTTTAATCTCCGAATACAACAACAACACAATACCCACTGAAATAAAAGTGTCAGCTAAGTTAAAGCTTGGAATAAACAGTAATTCAACAAAGTCAGTTACTTTGCCGTCATTCCCTGTAATTAAATTCCAACCTCTTTCACCTAAATTACCTAATGCTCCAGATAATATAAGTACCAATGAAAACAACTCTAAATTTGTTTCTTTAATATCCTTAATTTGAATAACTAGCCAAATAAATACAAATATCGACAATATATATGTAAAGATTGTGTAATCACTTAGCAAGCCAAAGGCGATACCTGTATTGTAAGTTAAATCAATTGTTAATATTCCTTCAACAACTACATTCTCTTGAATATTGTTTTCTCTTATTAAAAACTTGGTAAAAAGATCTAACGAGGCTAAAAGTGCCGTAATTATATATGGTAAGAATTTATTTTTAAGATTCAAGTGCTTCCGCACACTCTTTGCGCATGGTTGCATAAGGTAGAGCTTCAAGCCTTGCTACAGGAATAGGTTCGCCACAATTTTCACAATTGCCATACTTTTTCTTTTTAATTAGTACAAGTGCATGTTCAATTTGATTTAGTAAATGCCTAGTGTTTTCATCAAGAGTCAGTTCCTTTTCAAGCTCAAAAGCCATAGACCCACCATCCGCTGAAGAGGGGTCGGGACTTCTTTCAGCTGATGCTTCAGAGAGTCTTATATTTTCCCTTTCTTGTTGGTGTTGTTCTAGAATTGACAAAAGCTGCTCTCGTTCAGCTTCAAGTCTTTTTTTAAACTTATTAATTGTATTTTGTGATAATTTTCTAGCCATATTTTTTTATTATTGAACGTATATTAACCATTTTTTAGATAAAAAATACAAATTTATATTTTTTTAAATTTTATTTAAAAACACAGGTTGCAATAAAAACCCTATAAAATCTAATGATATGTTTAAAAGAGTCGAAAATAATATTAATTTAGCCGATATGGAGAATGAAATTTCAAATTATTGGGATGAAATAGATGCTTTTCAAACGTCTTTAAATAATCGCAATAATGATAAAGTTTTTAGATTTTATGATGGTCCACCATTTCCAACAGGAAGTCCTCATTATGGAAACCTTTTAGCTGGTGTAATTAAAGATATTGTTCCTAGATATTGGACCATGCGTGGATATTACGTTGAAAGAAGATTTGGATGGGACGTGCATGGTTTACCAATTGAAATGGAAGTCCAAAAAAATCTAAATTTAGAAGATCCTCAACAAATTGATGAATACGGGATTGATAAATTTAATGAAGCTTGCAGAACACAAGTTCAAACAAATACTGAAAATTGGGAAAAAATAACAAGAAAAATTGGTAGATGGGTTGATTTTGAAAACGACTACAACACAATGGATATTGATTTTATGGAAAGTGTCTGGTGGGTTTTTAAAGAGCTTTGGGAGAAAGAACTTATCTACCAGGACTACAAAGTTTTACCTTATTCTTGGGCTGCCTCTACCCCTCTATCTAACTTTGAAGCAAATATGGATTATCGAGAAGTTGAAGATCCATCAATTTACTTTACCTTAAATGCAAGAGATGATTTTAATGATGTACAAAAAGGTGATAAATTCTTAGTCTGGACAACAACTCCTTGGTGCATTCCTGGAAATCTTGCTATCGCTGTTGGTAAAAATATTGAATACTCTCGAGTTTCTCTTAACGATCAATTTTATTGGATTGCAACTGAAAGACTGCATGAGTTAAAAGACTATGATATAGAAGTCATCTTAACTTGTACTGGTAAAGAGCTGCTCGGAGCAACTTATATTCCAGCTTATGAAGAGTATGAAAGCTTATTTTCTGATGGTGCCTTTAGGTTAATACACAGTGACGACACGAATACTGAATCTGGTTCAGGTTTAGTATCGCAAGCTCCGGCTTATGGAGAAAGTGATTTTTATGCACTTAAAAATTCTGGAATTGAAGTAATTGCTGATCCAGTAACTCTTTCAGGAAAATTTGATAATACATTTAGTGAACTAGAAGGTATGAATGTTAAAGATGCTGACTATAAAATTATGAAACAACTTAAAGAAAGAGGAAGCTTATTCAGTCAAAAAACTGAGATGCACTCATATCCATTTTGCTGGAGAACTGGAACACCATTAATCTACAAAGCTATTCCCACTTGGTTTTTAAACGTAGAAAAAATCAGAGACCGAATGGTTGAATTAAATCAAAGCACTCATTGGGTACCAGGTTTCATTGGAGAAAAAAGATTTTCAAATTGGTTAGGTAATGCTAGAGATTGGGCTATCAGTAGAAATAGGTATTGGGGAAGCTGTATACCTGTCTGGATTAATCAAGATGACCCAAATGACTCAATTTGTATTGGATCAGTGTCTGAACTTGAAAAATTAACAGGAAAGAAAATTACAGATTTACACCGTCATTATTTAGATGACCTAATCATTACAAAAGATGGTAAAACATATCGGCGAACTTCTGAAGTTCTAGATTGTTGGTTTGAATCTGGCGCAATGCCTTATGGTCAACAACATTATCCTTTTGAAAACGAAGAGCTTTTCATGCAAGGATTTCCAGCTGACTTCGTTGCTGAAGGGTTAGATCAAACTAGAGGGTGGTTTTATACGTTAACTGTCTTAGCAGTAGCCCTATTTGATTCAGTTGCATTTAAAAACTGTATTACTACTGGAATGATTCTTGCTGAGGATGGTAGAAAAATGAGTAAAAGTTTGAAAAACTATCCTGATCCTGAAGACTTATTAAATGAATTTGGAGGAGATAGTTTAAGAGCATATTTAATTAACTCTCCAGTAGTAAGAGGAGAACCACTTAAGTTTTCAGAAGAAGGGGTAAAATTAGTTACAAGAAATATAATTCTTCCTTTATGGAACAGTTTTTCATTCTTTTCAACATATGCAAATGCTGATGAAATAACCTTTGAAGAACTTGAAAAGGCATCCCCTATAGAAGAAAGAAGTTTAATGGATAGATGGATAATATCCTCACTTCAATCGTTAATAAAAAATATCAATGAAAAGATGGAGAATTACTATTTGTATGAAGTGATACCTCCTTTAATGAATTTTGTTGATGAACTTACAAACTGGTATGTAAGATCCAACAGAAAAAGATTTTGGAAAGAAAAAGGTGTCGATGATATTGACAAAATTAATGCTTTCAAAACTTTACACGAAGTTCTTATTGAATTTAACAAAGCTATGGCTCCCGTACTTCCATTTATCTGTGAAAAAATTTATCAAGGTTTAATAGATGATGAAAAAAAGAGCATACACTATTGCGATTACCCTGAATCAAATCCAAAATATATTGATCAAGAACTAGAAGACAGTGTAGATTTGGCTAAAAAAATAATAAAAAGTGTACGAAATTTACGAGTAAAACTTAAGTTGCCTAATAAACAACCTTTAAAATCAGTAACAATTATTTCAAATAATGAAAATATAACTAAACAATTAGAGCTGATAGAAAATCTAATTATGAATGAAGTGAATATCAAGGAAATAAAAATAGAAAAAAATGTTGATAAATGGATTGATTATGAATTTAAGCCAAATTTTGAAATACTTGGACCAACGTTAGGTAAAGATATTAATAAAGTTGTAAAATATCTAAAAATTATTTCTACTGAACAGAAAAATTTACTTCTAGAAAACAAAACAACAGAGGTTGATGGAATAACAATAAATCTTGAAGATATAGATATAAATTTAATTAAAAAAGAAGAAGTTGATGGATTAGATATAGTAGGAGAATTTTGTTTATTACTTGATACAGAGTTAAATAATGATTTACTAATGGAGAGAATGTCAAGAGAGCTTGTTTCATACATTCAAAAAGAAAGGAAGAATCAAGGATTTGATGTTACCGACAGAATAAAATTGACTATTATTACAAATGATAAATTTGTTGTAAGCACAGTTGAAAATTTTACACAATATATCTCAAGTGAAACATTATCACTTGATTTGGTAACAAAGATATCAGATACCAATAACAAAGTTCATGATAGAAATGTTGAAATATTAATTAATAAGCTAACAAACGACTCTTAAAATATAAGGCTGTACTAAATTAAAACCGACTATAAGAATTAACGGCGAAAGGTCAATGCCAGCCATCCCAATTCTTAAAGCAGGGATTCTAGATCTTATAGGTGCAAGAATTCTTTCAAAATATTTATCTAAAACACTCTTAACTTGGCCTATCGGATGATCGTAAGGTACTTGAATCCAACTTAAAATTATCCATGCAAAAAGTGAATAATAAAATAATCTAAAGAGTAAATATGTAATACTACACATTTATTTTATACAAACCTAAATCTTGAAGTCTTTCTCTTTCTAATGAGCTGAGGGAAGAACTTGATGGCAATATTAAAAAAACACCATCTCTATTAATAGACCTTATTGTAGAGTTACTCATAAAGGCCATCCCAGTTACAAAATCTAATATTCTTCTTCTTTCCTGCTGATCAGGTATGTCTCTAATATCCATAGCAACTATAAACTCATCTTTTATTGCAATACCTAAATTGTGTATTTCAGAAAAAGATCTTAACGCTTTGATTTCTACTTCATCCTTAGGAGAGTGAACTCTTATATCTCCTATATTTTCATCATCAATAAATCGATTTTCTCCAGATGGACGAACAGTTGTTTGCTGATTTTGTACAATATCTTGCACAGGTTCTGGCTGTTTTAGTCCAATCGAAATAAGAAATTTTTCTAGCATTATTTAAATAGTTTAGTTCCTATACGAACTATTGTAGCACCGTAATCAAGTGCAATTTCGTAGTCATTAGACATACCCATTGAAAGTTCTCCCTGGTAACCATAGTTTTTTTTCAGTTTTTCATTAATATTTTGCATATTTGAAAATACGATTTCAGGCTGTGAGTCAATGCTGGGAATAGTCATAATACCTATTGGATTATTACCTTTACTAAGACAGTGTTCAAAAAAACTATATATTTCCTCTTTCTTAACTCCACTCTTTTTTGGATCATCATCAATATTTATTTGAATTAAAAAATTACATTTTGTATCTGAAGATTTTAGAATATCTACTTCTTTAATTCGTGAGATTGTATGTATATATTTAAAGTGCTGTGTTATTTCGTTTAACTTTCTTGATTGTATTGGGGCTATAAAATGATAACTCACATCTTTATAAACGCTAACATGTTGTTTAAAATCATCTAATCTATTTTCGGCAAACTCTCTAAACCCAAAATCATATAAAAATTTTATCTCTTTATTCGTTCGATTCTTAATAACCGGTAGTAATTTTGCACTATATGAAGCAACTTTGGAATTAATTGTATCTAAATTATTTATATCCATATAAATCCATATTGCCTTTTATTTGTTTTATTTTCTCTATAGGAGTTGTAAGAGCTATCACATATTGTACAAATTGTAGAAACTTCAATTTGAAAACCAGTTTCATTGGATAATTCTTTTAGACTTTGTGACATATCTAAATATTTTTTTCCTTCCCGAATGTCTATATATTTGTATAAATATTTGCTAACATCTTCTTTTACCTCATAACAACAAGATTGTGCATGTGGGCCAACAGACATAAGTAATTCACTTAAATTAAAATGTTTGATCGCATTATTTATTATTTTATTTTTGACGCCTCTCCAGCCAACATGTACAGCTCCTATATTGATATCGTCTTTTAAAAGAATTGGTATGCAATCTGCAGTTCTAACAACTAAACCTAGATTTTTATTTGAAGTAATTATTCCGTCTGAATTATAGATTCCTGCTTCATTAGCATGAACTACTTTATCAGAATGAGTTTGTTCCATTAATGCGTGTGACTTTACACCAATTTGAACTAGTAATTCTTCTAAATTATTAAAACTTTTATCTGTAAATAAAGCCTTAGAGATTAATTTTGATTCGATCATCCTTTAATAAAATCAGGAAGACCGTCACCTCCGTTATTCTCGAATTCACTAGATTCTTTGACTCTTCTATTTGGTCGTGGTCCAAATCCTGCCGCAACTACAGTTACCTCTACAGCGTCTCCTAGAGTTTCATCAATGGTGTGACCAAAGATTATTTCTGCATTATCGTCTGCTTTTTCTGTTATTACTCTTGCAGCTTCATTAATTTCTTGCAATTTCAGGTCTTCAGAACCAGTTATTGTAATTAGAACACCCTCAGCACCGTCCATTGTTGCTTCTAATAAAGGCGAAGAAATAGCTGCCTGTGCAGCATTTGGAGCTCTTTGTTCTCCTGTAGATCTTCCTATACCAAGTACAGCGTTACCAGCGTCTTTCAATATTGTCTTAACATCTGCAAAGTCAACATTAATAACACCAGGCTGGGTGATTAAACCAGATATACCTTTAACACCATTTGATAGAATCTCATCAGATTTTAGATATGCTTCACTTGCCTTAATGTCTTTATCAGAGATTTGAAGTAACCTATCGTTAGGAATAACAATAAGTGTGTCCAAAACATCTCTTAATGCCTGTACACCTTCTTCTGCTTGTACAGATCTTCTTCTACCTTCAAAACCAAAGGGTCTAGTTACCACTCCAACTGTTAAAGCACCCATCTCATGTGCAATCTCAGCGATGATTGGTGAGGCTCCAGTTCCGGTACCTCCACCTTCACCAGCAGTAATGAATACCATGTCAGAACCTTTTAAAGCTTCTTCTATGAGCTCTCTTGAGTCAATTGCTGCTTGTCGACCAACTTCAGGATTCGCACCAGCACCAAGTCCTCTTGTAGTCTTTCTTCCTAAATCAAGTTTTAAATCTGCTTTGGAACCAAGGAGACTTTGAGCATCAGTATTTGCTGCTACGAAATCTACACCTTTAATTCCCATTTTTATCATTCTGTTGACTGCGTTAGTTCCACCTCCGCCAACACCAACAACTTTAATGACTGCTGTGTAGTTTCTAGGTCTCATGTTTAAATTGACTCCTTTTTCTTTTGTATTTCTTTTAGTTGCCATAAATTATTTCTCCAATTCGATATTTAAACAATATCACTAGTTATTTTTAAAGACAATATGTTTTTAAATTTTTATCTATATCTATAGTTTATATTTAGATTTAGCAATCTGCAATTAATTCTTCTGATCCTATAAACTTAATTTCTCCACTGCAATTCGAATTTTCAAGCAGAGAACCGAGGGCAGCTGCCTTTATCCCAAGGTTAAGAGATGGTCCAAAATCGACAGTAGTTTCTCTGTACTCTCCTACAATTTTTTGTCCATCATAATTAAATGTGAATGTAGATAAATCCAGTTCATAGTTTTTAAAAGTCATCATCATCGATATCAGTTCTCCATTGAAACCTGCTTGCACAGGTCCATTCAGTATCGAAATAGTTGGTAAATTGTTTATATCAGCTGATTCAATCTCTAATCCATTTTTATAAAGTATAGTCCTGCGCGGAATACTCCCTCTTAAATCTGTCACAACTAACAGCTCTTCGTACTCCGTGATGTTCAGGATTATTTTGTCAGGATATTCTTTAGCCACTGTAACATTTTCAATAGTTGGGAATTTGATGCGATTATTAAGAAAAGTATCCCCATTAATTAACCATATAGATTTATTTAATGCTTCGATAGAGAAGTCAGAAATATTGTACTTGGATGAAGTGCTATTTATTTCAATAGTTTTAACTTTAAAATAAGAGGAATTAATTGAAAAACCTATGCACAACATGACTATAAGTAAAAAAGTAAAAATAAGGAATGATCTTAAAGAATTTTTTTCTTGGATGCTAAATTCGTTTTCCATTTAGGTGAATTCACCAATAAACTGAATTTCTTCTTCTAGATTTACTTCATATTTGTCATATACTTTTTCCTTAACATGCTGAACTAAACTAAACAATGAAGATGCTTTTGCACCTTTTTTAGCAATGAAGAAGTTTGCATGCTTAGTACTTACGCTTACATTGTCTATAGAAAACCCTTTCAATCCTGCATTTTCTATCAATTCTCCAGCAAAATAATTATCTGAGTTCTTAAAAACACTTCCTGCATTATAAATACCCGGAGGCTGACTTTTTTTTCTTCGCATATTAAAATCAGACATTTTTTTGGAAATAATTTTCGGATCACAATTTTCAAATTTAAGAATTGACGAAATAATTATTTTGTTATCTAAATTATTAGAGTTTCTGTAACTATAATTTATAGAATCCTTATCGAGTATTATTATTTTTTTTTCATCGAGATCATAACATTTTATTTCTAATACATTAGTTGCAATTTCGTAACCATAAGAACCCGCATTCATTTTTAATGCTCCTCCTAATGTTCCTGGAATACCTAATAAAAACTCTCCCCCTCCTAATTCATTTTCTTTTAAATATCTTGATAATTCAGGTAAGTATGTTCCCGAACCAACTTCTAATATATTGAGATTGTTTGTTTTATTAATATATTGAAATTCAGACTTTAATATATAACCTGTGTATTCATTATCAGAAAATGCAATATTAGAACCTCGTCCTAAAACAAAAGTATTAGCACTGTTTATCGTTTCTGGAATTTCTAAAATATCATCTGGATTTTCTAGAATAATAAAATTTTTACACAAACCACCAAACCTATACGTGGTCACTTTTGATAGGTTTACATTATTTATTTTCATTTAAATATTTTAATATCTGTGGCCCTAAAAGAGTAATATCACCAGCTCCAATAGTTAAAACAATATCTCCTGATTTGATATTATTTTTAATGAAATGTGGAACTAGTCTTGGAGACTTAATGTACTGTATGTCCTCTCCTTCGAACAAAATACTAGAAACACCAGGTATAGGTTTCTCACCTGCAGAATATATGTCTGTAATTAATGTTATATCTGAGTGTTCAAAAGAATTCTTCAATGCCTCGTAATTATCTCTTGTTCTTGTATACCTGTGGGGTTGAAATATAACAATTAATTTTCCTGAAGTATTTTCTTTGAGTGCTTTTGTTGTAGCTTTTATCTCTGTAGGATGATGACCGTAGTCATCATAAAAATGAGTACCATTAAATGAACCAATATGTTCAGTTCTCCTTTTCACACCTGCAAAATGCTCTATTGCATTTAAACTTTGTTCAATTGTAATTCCATGTTGTTGAGCTAGAGCAATTGCACCTACAATATTTGAAATAAAGTGATCACCAATTAATTTTGTTGTAATAGTGTAGTCTTTTCCTTCGAACTCTAAAGATTCTGGGAGCTTTAATTTGTAAATTGAATTTTTTGTTGAAGAGTAAGAGATATCATTCGCTCTTAAAAAAGTTGATAAATTTGTGTCATCAATATTTATTACACATTTATCTTTTACATTTAAAATAACCTCTCCGAATGCTTCTACTAATTTTTCGTAAGATCCAAAATGATCAATATGATCATGATCTATATTTGTTATAAGTAAACTGTTTATTTCTAGTTCTTTGAAAGTATTGAATGCTTCATCAGTTTCAAGTAATAAAGGAAGTTTCTTATCACCATAGTGTCCACCAATTCCATTAAATGAAGTTACGCCTCCATATATATAAGATATATTTACTCCATTAAATTTAAATATGTGAGCTAATAAGGCAGTAGTTGATGTTTTTCCATGTGTTCCTGTAACACCAATTAAATAAACCGTTTTTGAGAGTAATTTTAGAAATTCTGGCCTTGTAAATACGTTAGGTTCATTTATAAAATCTTTTAGAAAAGTAGAATCTATGTTGATTGCTGAAGAAATGATATACATAGTCTCACTTGTATATTTAAGATTAGAAATTTCAAAATCTACTTTTATTCCATCATTATTTAATAGATTAGTGACATAGGAACTTCGCTGATCGTATCCTGAAACATCTAACCCCATTTGTGAGAGATATTTTGCAATAGAGCTCATTCCAGATCCACCAATGCCGATAATATAACATGATTTATATGAGTTAATTGATTTGCTCATATAGCTCCTTAGAAATGCTTTGATTACCTATTGGTATATTTGGTAAATTTAATTTATTTTCTGTAATATCTTTAGATATATTTTTAATTGTACTTGTTAATTCATCAAATGTATTTACTGTAATTCCCCATCCTTTATCTTCTAAATATTTTGCATTTAGTTTCTGATGTGATGAAGTTGTTCCGTGCTTATAAGGAATTAATATTTGAGGTATCCCTAGATAAGCAGCTTCTAAGGATCCTCCTCCTGCTCTTCCAACTAAAATATCAATTTTTTTGTAAAAATCATCCATTTCTTTTATAAATTCAATACTTTGGTAATTTTTATTATCTATATCTAAAGTGTCTTTGTTTTTACCAGTTACATGTAAAATATTAAAATTCAATTGATTATCACTTTTCATAAATTTTTCAACGTAGTTATTTATCTGTTCAGAGCCTTGGCTTCCTCCCATAAATCCAATAGTTTTATTTTCATATATTCTTATGTCATCTCTAGTTAGTGATGTGTTTACGATAGGACCGGTATAAATTAATTTCTTTTTCCTAATGTTTTTTGTATCTTCAAATGAACAAAAAACAGATTTAGCAAAAATAGCACTCAATTTATTTCCTAAACCTGCGTACACATTTTGCTCTTGTATATAAAATTTTGAATTAAGTAAAACTGAAATTATAGCTGCTATCGGTGCGATATAAGCTCCGGTAGTACAAATTACAGATATATTTTGATTTTTTAAATATCTTCTTAATTGAATGATAGATTTAATTATTTTAGGAAAATTTAATACATAACCTAATATTCCATTTTGTGAAGCATATGCGTTTGTAATAACAGTATTTATATTTAAATTATCTAAATATTCCTTACCCCTGTCATCAGTTACTACAATGATGTTTTCTTTGTCTACATCTAAATTTTTTAATTCATTAACTAAATTTTTTACGGGAAGAACATGTCCCCCAGTACCAACACAGAAAAAACAAATCTTATTATTCATAATCTTTCGAATACATCATGCCTAATGCTACAAATATCGAAATCATAGCACTTGATCCATATGAAACAAAAGGCAAAACAATACCAGTTATTGGAATAATTCCAACTGCTCCTCCCAAATTTATTACTGTTTGAAAAAATATCCAACTTCCAAAACCTACAGCAATAAGTTTTTTCATTTCGTTTTTTTCAGAAACTGCAATAAAAAATGTTGTTGTAATCAATATAAGAAAAGCGAAAACTAGTAAAAACAATCCAAAAAATCCATACTCTTCACCAATTATTGATGAAATAAAATCAGAGTATGAATTAGGTAATGAACCCCACCTTGCCCTAGAAGTTCCAGGACCAAGACCAAATAGTCCTCCCGAACTGATAGCTATCCTGCTTTGATTTAATTGAAAACAGTCACCAAGCAAATCTATACCAATATCGCATTTTCCCGAAAGCCAAGTATTTATTCTATTTAAACGATAGTTACTTGATCTAGCAATCGTATATAAAGGTATCATAGATACAAGAATTGCAGACAATGGATATATAATTTTAATCTTCGAAAAGAATATTTGTGAAAATAAAATAAAACAAATTGATGCAAATGTACCATAATCTGGTTCCAGTAAAACTAGGAAAGCACATAACAATGGCAAAAAAATAGCTCTAATAAATTTTTTAATATCTGAGTCATTAGAAACGTCATTTGAAATTTGTTTTGCTACCCATAGAATTATCAATGGTTTGGCAAGTTCACTTGGTTGAAAATTAACAATGCCTAAATCGATCCACCGACGACTACCTCCTACAACTATTCCGTAAGTTAAAACTAGAAAAAGGGTAATACATATAGCAACAATAGAAGTAGCTGAAAATTTTGATATAAAATCTGTATTAAAGTTTTTTAAAATATTAAATATTAATACTCCAATGATTATTGCAGTTAGGTGGCGTTTTATAAAATAAAAATTATCTCCAAATAAGTTCAATCCTTCAACAGAAGATGCTGAAACATTTAATAAAATACCAAATGAAATAAGAAAAAGAATAGAAAATATATTTAATCGTTTAATAAAATTTAAAGAATCTAATTTCATTAAATTTCACTTTCTATCATTTTTTTAAAATAATTACCTCTATCTTTATAATTATCAAAATCACTAAAACTAGATCCTCCACATGAAAATAATATTGTCTCATAATCTTTATAATTAGCCTTTATAATTGTATTTAGTTCATCAAAGGAATCATACTCAGTAATAATTTTGGAATATTTAGATAAATCAAATTCTGAATCTTTAGGTATTAATATTTTTTTAACTTCATTTGATAAATCAAGTTTATTTGAACCAATCCCTTTCGACAGGCCATGCATAACTAGCATACAATTTTTAACTTTAAAGGAGGCTTTGTTTACGGACTCAAGATTTGTAGATTTTGAATCATTTATAAAATTTACACCATTTTTAGTGATGAATAATTCAAATCTATGTTCTACCGAAGGCTCTGAAGATAAAAAATCAATAACTTCATTTTTAGCAATTTTAAATCTACTACAAATTTTAATAAACATTGATACAAAATCGTCAAAGTAATTAGGCAAGAAATATGCTTCCATATCTTTGATTACATTCACATTTCTTGGTAGTAAATTTGTTTTTTTTAATTGATTATCTACAGGACCCAAAAATCTATTTTTGTTATTTTTTGTAAAATTGAATATTTTTAATTTTGAAGCAGCGTAATTTTCAAAAGAACTATGCCAATCAATATGATCTTCGTAAATATTTAAGACCACAGAAATCTCTAAATCTAGTTTAGTTAAATGACTTAGTTGAAAACTTGAAAGCTCTAGTATTAAAAAATCTAAATTTTCTTTATCACTTATTAAATTAAGTGGTGAATTTCCAATGTTTCCTGCAACTTTGCTTTTGTATCCATGCTTTTTTAATATTTTATCTAGCAAGGTTACAAACGAAGTCTTTCCATTTGTTCCCGTAATGCCAACAATTTTTATCTTACTTATTTCATTAAAATATTGAATATCTGATGTTAAGTTGATATTTTTTTCTTCGGCAAGATTAATTATTTCATGATCTTTTTTTATTCCTGGTGATACAAAAATATTTTCTAAGCTAGTGATATCGCTTAATTCAAAAGTAAACTCTTTTGGAACTGTTTTATAATCATCATAAATATAATATTTTTTATTCTTAGAAATTAAGAATTTTTCAATATCTTGCCCGGTTGATCCATAGCCAAGTATTAATGAATATTTCATTGTCCAAAAAGTACATAGTCTGCATAGAACAGGCCGAGTCCAATTACAACAGCTATTCCATTTATTATCCAAAAACGAACAATTATTGTAGTTTCGGCCCAATTACTCATCTCAAAATGATGGTGAAGAGGAGCCATTTTAAATATTCTTTTTTTTCTATATTTAAAAGAAAGAATCTGAATCACTACTGAAACGCCCTCTAAAATAAAGAGAAAACAAAAGAAAAATATTAAACCATCGGTGCCTAGTGCAAACAGAATAAGTGGAAATAAGGCTCCTAAAAAATGCGATCCTACGTCACCCATTATTATTTTTGCTGGATTTGTATTCCACCATAAAAAACCGAGGCAAGCTCCGGCTACAGCTGAAATTAAAAGTGAAATATCAACTGTTAAAAAACTCTGTCCTATAAATCTTGAATAATATTCTGGGTGTCTGTATATCCAAAAAGAAATAATTAATATACCACCAAAACTAATAGCACTACTTCCGGCAACCAATCCATCTAATCCATCTGTAAAATTAACAGAATTCGTGATACCAATAATGAAAAAAATTATTACTAACCACTTTAAGATACCTATATCAAAGCCAAGACCACTAAAAAAATAGAAACTTGAATCGTAATTTAAATATAAAAAATAGTAAGCACTTACTAGACCTACTAAAGTTTGTAAAATTAACTTTTGAGAGGGTTTTAATCCAAGATTTCTTCCTGCTTTGACCTTTAAAAAATCATCTAGAAGCCCTACTAATGCCATCGAAAATGCAATTCCAAAAATTAGTAATATATTTGTATTCATAGAGGTTATTTCAACTTTAAAACCTTCTCCAATTGTCCAAAAATTAATATGTGAAAGTGCATATCCTGCAAAAGTCCCAAAGACAATAAATAAACCTCCCATTGTAGGAGTGCCTTTTTTATGATCATGAAAATCAACTTCTTCTTGAATTTCTTGACCGATGTTCCTTGATTTAAAAAAGTTTACTCCGATTAATGTTGAAAATATCACTACAAGAAAACTTATTCCACCTGATACAATAATTCCAATCAATTTCTTAACTCCAATGCTTCTCTAGCAATTTTGACATCATCAAAAGGATAAAACTTATTTTGAATTTCCTGATCTTTTTCATGACCTTTACCTAATATTAATAAAACTTCATTATCTTTTAGGCTTTCTACGCCTTTATATATCGCTTTCTTTCTATCAAGAATTACTTCAGTATTTTTATTTAATGGAATACCTTTAAGTATATTTTTAGAAATTTCTACTGGGTCTTCACTTCTGGGATTATCATTTGTGATAATAATATAATCAGCATTTACTGCTGCTTCTCCCATTTTTGTCCTTTTACTTTTATCCCTGTCCCCACCAGCGCCTAAAATAACTTTTACACTTATATATTTACCCTTAGCATGATTAATAGCTTCACTTATAGCTACAGGTGTGTGAGCATAATCAACAACTACAGTTTTATTGTCATGCATTATAGTTTCAAACCTTCCGGGTGGGTTTGTTAAATTTCTACAATTACTTATAAGGTCATTTAAGTTATATAGTCCCGAGTAATAAGCCATAGAAAAAGCCAAAAGAAAATTTTCAATAAATTTTGGTCCAGTTAAATTTAATTCGCACTCTACTTTATATCCATCAATAATAAATTTAAGGGTATTATCACTAAATTTTATAAACCTAACATTACTATTTTGTTTACTGCCAATACTGTAAGAAGCAATATCTGATGCTTTTAATAAGTCATTGGTATCTTCAGATTCTATGTAAACAAATTTTTCTGATACACCCTTTTGAAATAATTTTGCTTTTGTGTCTAAATAATTTTTTAATGATCCATGATAATCTAAATGATCTTGACTTAAGTTTGTAAAGCCTGAGATTAAAAACTCTAGATTACCCAATCTATTTTGATCCAAAGCATGTGATGACACTTCGAGAGAAACTGATTTTATTTTATTTTTTTGTAATGAAATCATCTTTACAATGTTAAACAATTTCGGAGTTGTTAATATTTTTTCATTTGTAAAAAAATACTTTTCTTTTTCATCTATAGTCCCAACAAATAAATTTTCTTCACCAATTAATTGATTTAAGTAAAAAGCTGTTGTTGTTTTGCCATTAGTGCCAGTTATCCCAAAATAATCTAAGTCATTAAAGTTTGGACTAATTTCTTGTAAAATGTGATTAAAAACCAAATCGTAATGTTCAAATTTTAAAACTTTTTCGTTCTCTATTTCACTACTGTTGCTAGTAATGATAAATTTTGGATTTTGCTTTAAAGAAAGCATTATGTATTCATCTAATTTTTCTTTTTCATTATGATTTATACACAATATAGAATCATCAGTTACATCGAGTGTATGATTGACAATCTTAGAGTAGTTAATATCTTTACTCTTTAAGTCGTTTAAATTTAGACTGTTCAAACTTTAATCTCCTGGTACTAAATAGCTTACAATTGTTTTAAAAATTGGTGCAGCTGTAGATCCACCTGTTACATATTCTGATTGTTGTGAGACTGACGCACCCCAAAGTATTACAGATCCAACAATCGGCCCTTCAGTCGTTTCAATAAATCCAGTAAATGATGTATTAAATCTATAATCTGAATATCCTATACCCTCAATATGTGTTCTGCTTGTGCCAGTTTTTCCACCAATTTTGTAATTATCCATTCTGAGAGAACGTCCTGTTCCATTTTCTCCTTCTACTACATTAATGAGTAAATTTTTAAGCCTTTCTGATGTATTTATACTTACAACCTGATTTTGTATTTTATTTACATATGGAGATTTAACCACTGTTAAATCAATGTCTCTACCACCATTAGCAATTATGCTGTAAGCTTTTACCATTTGCATTTGAGTTACATTTACTGAATAGCCTATGGCAAGAGAACTTAAACATGTTGTACATTTTTTGTAAGAATCAAAACTACCTTTCGATTCTCCAGAAAGTTCAATTCCAGTTTTTTGTATAAATCCATATTTTTTAAGATAGTTTTCTAAATCAGAAATATTTAGTTCTTGAGTAGCCATAATGGTTCCTACATTCGATGATCTCTCAATTATTTCTTTAACGCTTAAGGTGTAGGGGTCATGTTTTAAAAAATCTCTATAACAGCCCTTATATCCTTTAAAATTTTTTTGGCATGAATTTTCTATTAATTCAATTTTGTCTTGAACATAAAATTCTGTTTCTTCGTCTACTAAATCTTGTTCTAGCGCTAACCCTATTGAAAATATTTTAAAAGATGATCCTGGTTCATATTGGGCTCTTGAGCTTATCAGATCTATATTTATGAACTCTTTTTCACTCTTTTCTTCTGCTGATATTAAAACTTCTCCTGTATTTGCATTTGCAAATACTACAGAACAATTAAATGCTTCTGTATTTTTAAGCGCTTCTTTACACAAATTGGTAGATAAATATTGTAGTTCTGAATCAAGAGTCAAAACTAAGTCTTCACCATGTATTGGCTGTGTTGTTTGTATATTTGCCTGTGGAATTATACTTCCGTTTGGAGCAGCTTCATAACTAATTATTCCATCTGTACCATTCAATGAACTATTAAAGTACAACTCTAATCCTTCAATTCCATTATGATCTGTATCAACAAAGCCCACTATCTTATTCATTGAAGGTGTATGAATCATTCTTTTGCTGGAGGGCTCTATTAGGACCCCATCTAAATTCCAGCTTTTAATCTCTTCACCTTTTATGTACTCAATATTTCTATCTAAATAAAAAAATCTATTTGAATTTAAAATTCTATTAGCAATCTCAGTACTATCTTTTTGAACAAAGGGAGCTAAAAGTACTGATGCTTCTTTAACATTTGATATCTTATTTGGATAAATACCAATATTGAATGCTTGAGTACTTGTTGCTAAAGGGTTTAAATTTTTATCGTATATGCTTCCCCGCTTTGCTTTAAGTGTTTCAGATTTTATACGATAAGATAAAGCCTGCTCCTGAAAATATTCAGAATTTGTAAACTGTAAATCATAAACATTTTTTAAAAATAAGCCACTAAACAATGTAAAACTAAATGATACAACAAGAAATAAACTCCAGCTTTTTATTTTGTAATATTTCATTTACTTAAAGAGCCTAAAATATTAACTTTTACTAATTCAGAATCTAATTTGTAAGGTGAAGTGAGATTTTTGTTTACTATATATACGTCAAGTTTTTTAAAATTTAATGAGTCAGAGATTTTTTCAATATTTTGTATAGAATATTTTTCCTGATATAAATTAAAGGTTTGATCTTTAAGTATCTGTAATTCAACTATATCGTTATTTAAAATTGATAAATTTTTAGAAACTTCATTTATCTTCATATTTGTATACAAATTGCCAACCAGTGAAGCAAATATTGAAACAACTAGAAAAAATAAAAAGTGTTTGAGTTTCATATTTTTACCATATATCTGAGAACAGCAGATTTGGATCTAGGATTAGATTTAATTTCAGAGATGGAAGATTTTCTTTTTTTGAATTTTCCCAATTTAAATTGGGCACTAATGCTACATGTACAAATTGCAAATTTAGGATCACATATACATCCCGTTACTTCTTTATCAATAAATTTTTTAACAATTTTATCTTCAATAGAGTGATACGTTAAAAAAATCATTAATCCGTCTTTATTGATGAAACTCTTTAATTTATTAATAGATGTTATTATCTCGTTTAATTCATTATTTACCTCAATTCTTATTGATTGAAATATTTTTCTCACTGTACTGTTTGTAAATTTTGGATTTTGTCTAGGTAACGCTGATTTAATTATATTGACTAGTTGTTCAGTTGTATTGACAGGCCTATTCTCAATAATTAAATTAGCTATTTTTTTTGAATGCTTTTCTTCTCCGAATTTAAAAAAAATATTAATTAATTTATTTATTTCATATTCATTAATTACATCTTTTGCTGATAATTTCTGTGATAAATCCATTCTCATGTCAAGATTTGCATCATCTTGAAATGAGAATCCTCGATGAGAAGAATCTAATTGATGCGAAGAAACTCCAAAATCGTAAAAAACTCCACTTATAGAATTTATATTATTTAATTCTAAGTATTTATCAATATTTGAAAAATTAGAATGAACTACTTCGTGACTAGGATCAGAATTAAAAACAGATTCTCCATCCCTGTCAAATCCAATAAAATTTAATTGGTTATGATTTTTTGAAAAATGATTAAAATGTGAACCATAACCGTAAGTTGCATCAATAAAAATACCTTCTGGAGCATTAAGTAATATATCAGATACATCTGATATCATAACCCCATCGTGTGTCAAATACTCTGCCCTGTTTGTATTCATACCCAGCTCTCTAGAACTGGCACCAATTGGAAAGTTGGGCGGAGTAAGGGTGTTCCAATTTAGTTGTCTAGAGAGCTGGCTATGAACCTAACCTTTCACTTCGTTAATATTTGCAAAAGCCTGATCAGCTTCATTTTGAATTTTCTTCCAACTTCTTGTTGACCAAACTTCAACAACAGGACCCGAGCCTGTTACTGTTACATCTTCATTTATGTCTATGCCGCTATAAACTCTTAGGTTTTCAGGTATTTGAACCCTTCCGGCTGAATCAATTTTCACATCAATAGCACCGCTAAATAGTGCTCTTCTTAATTGTCTTGAAGTACGATCTGTTGACGGAAGAGAAGCCATTTTTAATGCTTCATTTTGCCAATTGTCTTTTGTTAATATTTGAAGACAGTTATCTTGTCCCTTGGTAATAACACAGCCCTGTTGAAGCTCTTCTCTGAACTTTGAAGGTATAACTACCCTACCTTTAGAGTCCATTGTATGTTGAAACTCACCAAGGAACACTTTATCCGCCTTTCGTGCCTTGAACCACTTCTTTACATTATATGACACTTTATGACACTCTGCAACACTTTTTGATAAAAATTTTTTTATGCTGAAATAAGATATTCTTTCCAGGATGGGTCTGGATTACTACCGACAATAGTTTTAATCCAAAAATTATCTTTTGGGTTAGCTGGAGCTTTTTTAAGATTTAAATGTGTTTGGTGAAGTAGTTTATCTGCTTTTATTAAATTACATTTTTTACAACATGCCACCACGTTTGACCATTCATGAAGCCCACCTTTTGAACGAGGTACTATGTGGTCTATTGACTCGGCAGTTTTACCACAATATTGGCATGTATAATAATCACGGATAAATATATTTTCGCGATTCAATGCAACTCTTCTAGCAAAGGGTGCTTTTACGAAATACGTTAAAATACCGACTTTTGGAATAAAAAATTCTTTGTTTTCAGATCGTAAAATTATATCAGAATTTTTTATCACGTTAATTTTATTATTATGAATTAGCGATATTGCTCGTTTAAAAGAAACTACGGATAGTGGTTGAAAAGTAGAATTTAAAATTAGAGTTCTGTGACTAGTTAGACTCATAAGAAAATAAATTAAAAATTGTTTTAAGCTTGAAGTTCTTGACTAAGTACATCATCTTCTACTTTAGTCAATAAAATTAGAAATCTTTCTTTATCCAATTCAAATTTAGATACATCTTCTTTTACTTCTTGAGCAACATTGTCAATAGTTTCAAAAAATGTTAGTTGACCATTTTTAAGCGCATCAAATACTTCATTATCTTCAACAGAATATATAGTCTGTCCATCAGATTTAAGCTTAACTTCAGAAAGATGTTTAGTAAGGTCACCGTTTTTTGTTAAGTACTTCCAAGCTCGTCTAACCCTTTGAATACTCATTCCATTATCTAATAAAGTTTTAATTACTTTTAAAGCAACTATATCTCGAAAAGAATAAAATTTAGGCACACCAGGCTTTCCGTCAGATGATTGTATGGAGGGAGAAACTAAATTTACCTTATCCCAATATCTTAATTGATGTGACGTGCACCCTGAAAGATAGCACGCTTGCTTTGATGTGAAAGCATTTTTCTTCAAACCTTACTCCTAAAAAAATGATGTATAATTAATTTAATTAATTTTTTTATTTTTGTCTAGAGCTATCTTGATTTCTTAAAATTCCAATAACTTGTTTCACATTCCACTCTTTTACATTTTCTGCTTTTAAAAGTGCTCGTGTGTTAAAAACAAATACATAACCTGAAACAGCCATTACAGAAAAACCAATAATTGCTAAAGCGGGTTGAATTATGTATGTACTAAACATTGTTAAGAGACCAAGAATAAAAACAAAAAAAGAAATGACAGCTCTAGTTCTTGTGAACTTAGATAATGTTGAGTCCTCAACAGTTTTCGCTAAGTCAGGATCATCCTTCATTAACTCTTGTTCAATTTGCTTTAGAATTTCTTCTTCTTCTTTATTCAAACCCATGTTTAGATTTTAATATATAACTGAGTTAGTCTAAATAAATGAGTAATTTATTTCTAAGGCACGGAGAAGTGCAAAATGAGAAGAATGTTTTTTATGCAAACCTTCCAGGATTTTACCTAAGCAATAATGGAAGAACTCAAGCTAAAAATGCTGCAATAAAAATTAAAGAACAATTTGATATTAAAAATATTATCTCCTCTCCTCTATTAAGGGCAAGGCAAACAGCAGAAATAGTAAACAGTGTACTTAAAATAAATATAACTACATCCTATAACATAATTGAATGGGCAGGCCCTAGTGATTGGATCGGAAGAACATGGGACGAAATTAAATTAACACAAAACTTCAAAAACGCTGATGACAGTCCACTAAATTTAATGAATACTGGAGAATCTTTAAAAAGCGTATTTGATAGATTTAACAATATTTATGAAAAATGTGAGAATACACTTTTTGTATCTCATCAAGATACGATTAGAGCATTTACTTACTATTATTTAAATGATAAAGATTTTACAAAAAATAGGCCCGATCATTGTGAAATACAATATTTTAAAAATTCTAAATTACACACATACTAGGCTTGTCTTAGATAATACATTAAGTTATATTTATTATAAATAAATATAGAATAAGTAAGCCTCCACCAAAGGAACCGATGAATCCTAAACTACCAATAATTGGCTCCAAAGATTTAAAAAACTTTGAATTAAATTTTTCAAGATACACTTCAACTATTTTTCTACTTAGCTGAAATGCAAAGAATCCATTGAAAAAGATATATACAAAACTTAAAATTGTAATCCACGGATTAGGAAAATTCATAATAAGCTAAAGTTAATATAATTATGAGATTTAGCAACAAGACTCGAGCTTTAATATATACTTCAGTCATTTTATTGTCTAGCTATATAGGTTATCTTTTAGGTAATACGTTTTGTATTGTTTCTAATGATGGCAATTGCCTAAATAGTGTCTTAACCTATATGGGTGCAATTAATCTTTTCAATTTAGTTGGAGTTTATATATTAGTGAATTTATCTGAAAAATCGATTACTGAATGGAATCAAAATTCAGAAGAAGAGTGAAGTAACCTATTTGATATATCATCTATATCGTCGCTAGATATGTCTTTATGCAAAACTAATCTGATAGACTTATCTCCAATAAGACCTGCATTAATTGAATTTTTATAAAATATATCTAATAGTTTATTTGGATCTTCTTCACTTATGACATTTATAAATATCATATTCGTACCTTTGTAAACAACACTTTCTATTTTTTCATTGTTTAAGTTTATAACTAGAAAGTCATAAACTTTTTTGGCTTTAACATGGTCTTCAAGAATACATTCTCGATTTTCTAAAGCCTTGCTTGCCATCGAAGCAATAACTCCTACCTGTCTCATGCCGCCGCCGAGTTTTTTTCTATATTCTCTTGCTTCTTTTATAAACTCCTTAGAACCCAATAGCATAGAACCAATAGGAGCACCTAGTGCCTTTGAGAAACAAAATGTTAAGCTATCGCAGTAATCTCCATAATTCTTATTATTATCTTCTAATATTGCGTGCCAAATTCTTGCACCATCCACATGAAGCTTGAGGTCGTGCCTTCTTGATAGGTCACTAAGAGATTTTATTGAATCAAAAGATACAACTGACCCACCAGATGCTAGGTGAGTATTTTCGATAGAAATTGTTTTGATTTGTGGTTTATGAATTTTTGATTTCAATATAAGCTTTTCTATGAATTCTAAATCTACTTCCCCATCTATATTTTGAGCATCACGAAATTGAACTCGAGATAAAAAAGCCGCTGCACCGTGTTCATAATTTTTGATGTGTGAGTCATGAGGTGTAATTACTTCGGTTCCAGGTTCGTTATGAATTAAGAGTGAAACCTGATTGCCCATTAAGCCTGATGAAACAAATAATCCTTTTTCAAAACTTAATAATTCAGCACAATGATTCTCTAAATTGTTAACCGTAGGGTCTTCAATGTATTCATCATCACCAAGCTCCGCATCTAAAGCGCTTTGAATAACTTCTTTAGATGGCTTTGTTACAGTATCTGATCTTAAATCATACATTTACAATGCGGCCTTAATATTTTTCATAGCTTGTCTAATTCTTTGTTTATTTTCTACTAAAGCAATCCTAATATACCCTTCCCCATATTTTCCAAATCCAACACCTGGTGAAATTGCTACATTAGATTTTTCTAATAGTTCTAGTGAAAATTTAAGTGAGTCATTTCTGAATTTTTCAGGAAGTTTAGCCCATACAAACATTGTCGCTGTAGATTCTTGCACACTAAAGTTCAAGTCTTCTAGATTGTCAACTATTAATTCTCTTCTTTCCTTATAGACAGATGATAATTCAAATGGATATTCCTCTAGTTCATTTAAAGCTACGGTAGATGCAATTTGAATTGGTTGAAAAGTACCATAATCTATATATGATTTTAATTTGGTAACTGAAGAAATTGCATCTTTATTACCAACTGCAAACCCTACTCTCCAACCTGCCATTGAAAAGCCTTTAGTAAGTGAATATAGCTCAATACTATGGGATAAACTTTTGTCAGAACTCAAAAGAGATGGTGGTTTATTTCCGCCAAAATATATATCTGAATATGCAAAATCATTCACTATTAGAAAATTATATTTTTCAGCTAATTCAATAAGATTATCATAAAAGACTTGATCAACAGTAAGCGTTGTTGGGTTATGTGGAAAAGAAATGAGTAGAAGCTTTATTTTTGTTTTTTTTAAAGTTTGAACTAATTGCATCAAAAAGTCTGATTCATTTAAGCAATTGATTTTAATTGTCTCAGCTCTAGCAATTAATGGAGCGAAATGATGTATTGGATAGCTTGGGTCTTGGACAACAACTTTGTCCCCAGGGTTTAACACAGACATCAAGAGGTGCGTCAAGCCTTCTTTACTGCCAATAGTATTTACAACATTAAAGTTAGGATCAAGATTTACTTGATAATTATTTTCATATTTTCTTGATATAGCTTCCCTAAGCCCATATATGCCTTTTGAAACAGAATATTTATGATTTTTTTTAATCTTCGCTGTTTCAATGAGCTTTTCAACAACTTTGTCATGAGTTGGTAAGTCTGGATTTCCGTAACCTAAATCAATTATATCTTTTCCGGAATGACGAGCAGAAATTTTCTTTTGATTGATTTCATTAAATAAATATTCTGGAAAATTATTTATTAAATCGTTGCTGAACTTATTCATTTAAAAATATTATCTAGTGTTTTATAAAAAATCTCATTATTTGAATCTTTTAATACAAATATTTTTTCATAACTCAAATCACTTTTGAAAATAATTGGTTTATAAGGATTCAAGCATATACTCAATCTTCCTAAAGGATGTTTTATTTTATTGTATATTGACTCTTTTTCTTGAAAAGCTTTTTTAGTACCCATCCATTGATTTATTCCTAGATCATACTTTTTCATGAAATTAAGTTTTTCTTTTGAATTTCCTCCAATAAATAATTGAGTATTGTTTGATGCAAATTTTTTTGAAGACTTTACTTCATTTATAATTTGTTCAACATTGTTTGAAAAATTCATTCTTTTTTCAAATTTATCATCACCAGTTCCAATTCCTAATTTAAAATTTTTTATGTCTAGTAATTTATTTATATAATCCTCAAACAAAGTCTGATGAGGTCTTGAATTAATATTCAATACACATACACCCAAACTTATATCATTTTTTACAATATCGTAGAGCTTATAAAGTCCATCTATTAACTGATAAACCTCTAGATTCTTATCAACAGGATTTACCGTATGATCATAAAAATATATAGTATCAATTTCTAGTGAAGTTAATTTTTTTGTTTTTTCAACATAATCATATGTGAAAAATGACCCAGGCAGTAAAACAGAATTAATTTTGTTCATTAAAAGCTAAAGCTGCTGCACCAATTATTCCGGAATCTTCTCCTTCTGAAGCAATAAATATATTAGGGAAATTTCGAGATGGAAATTTAAATCTATTCTTTATATCACTTTGTATAAGCTTAATTAAATCAAAAGGTTCAGAAGACATAGTTCCCCCAAGAACAAAAGCTTCATTGTCGAAAATTTCAAATAAACTTAACAGTCCATTTGAGATGTTTTGAATTATTTCATCTCTAACAGCAGTTTCTGAATTTGTTAAACTCAGTTCATTATCAAACAGTACTGACCCAACATTTTTGATAGCAAATTTTTTGGAAAGTTCTGAATCATGATTTTTCTTGGTTAATTCCATACATTTCTTTGTCCATACTGATGCAGCAACAGATAGCTCAAAACTACCTCTTTTTCCACTGTCGCCTTCGACTTCTCTATCATTAGAGGTAAGCATATGCCCTATCTCACCTGCATTTCCTTGTCCTCTTAATAATTTACCTTCAGATATTATTCCCCCACCGACTCCTGTGCCAAAAGTTAACATTATTAAATTAGAATATTTGTTTTTATAATTTAATATATATTCACAATAAGCTGCCACATTGCCATCATTGTCTAGATAAAAATCGTATTCTGAAAAATTTGTTAATTTTGAAAAATCAATATCATATTGTAAATGTGGGCCGTACAAATATTTGTTGTTTGCTACACTTACGTATCCTGGCATCGCCACTGAAATTTTTGAAATATCTGATAAATTATCTTCGATAATTTTAGAAAACAAATAAATTAATTCTTCTTCATTTGCTGGTGTAGGAAACTTATCTTTCTTTAAAACTTTGTGAGATGAATTTATCAAACCGTATTTTACAGTTGTGCCTCCAACGTCAAATGATAAGCAATTCATATATAAATTGATGATAATTCTAAATATTGATTAGTTGCTCGAAAATAACCTACATTAATACACTTTGTTGATTTTATTACCCAATTTGAAGCTTTTGGCTGATGAACATCACCAAATAATGAATACTGGGGCTGATACTTTTCAATAAATTCTTTTAAAGCTGGCCATCCTTGTTCAATCTTATTTGTTATAACATCCGTTACTAATTCATCGACTAATGGTGGTGCGTGCGTACAAATAATTTCTGATTCTCTTAATGTGGACAATGTTTCAGAAAAAGTATCTTCATCAATTTCACCTCTAGCATTAATTGGTGTTGGAACACCACCGCCTGCAAATCCAATTTTTTTATTATTGTATTCCACGATTAGACCATCTACATTCTTAATTGAATTGTTTGTATATGAATTCATAATATTTACATCATCTACATTGCCAGGTATAAACCAAACTTCATAATTCTTAAGTACACTAAAAACATCTTCATATTGTTTTAAAATAGCATCTTGCATTTTTTTAGATATTTCATCTGGATCACTTTGATAAAGTTCTTTCCAGAGACTTTTTCTTTCATCAAACCTATGTTCTTTTCGCAAGTTAACTAATTTTTCAACATTATCTTTTCCAAATACATCCATAGCAATCCCTTGTCCATCTCTGTAATCAATCCAGTTAATTAAATCACCTAATATTACAACTGGACCCTTGTTTTTAGGCAAAGAGTTAAGATGATCTAATTGATAGTGGACATCCGAAATAAAAATCATGTTATTTAATTTGTAACTGCTCCGGTGTCTGAACCACTGACCAATTTAGAATACTTGAAGAGCACTCCAGATTTATATCGAGGCTCTGGAAGAGTAAGTAGACCAAGCCGTTTATTCATTTCCGATTCAGATATGTTTAAATCTATGGTTCTGTTTGAAATATCAAGACTGATAATGTCTCCATCTTTACATATAGATATAGGGCCTTTATCAAAACTTTCGGGAGCTACATGACCTATACATAAACCAGTTGTACCTCCTGAAAATCTTCCATCTGTAATTAACAAAACATCTTTGCCAAGCCCAGCACCTTTGATTGCTGCAGTTATTTGTAGCATTTCTCTCATGCCTGGGCCACCCTTTGGTCCCTCATTTCTTATTACAACTACCTGTCCCTTTTCTATATCGCCATTAAAAAGTGCATCTAATGCATCTTGTTCACTGTCAAATACATTTGCTGGTCCTGAAAAATTATTGACATCAATTCCAGCAGTTTTGACTACTGAACCTTTTGGTGACAAACTGCCTTTCAAAACAGCTATGCCTCCCTCATTAGATATTGGATTGTCTGGAAAACTGATAACATCTTGGTTTTTCGGTATTTCTACTTTCTCTAAATTTTCTCCTACAGTCATTCCAGTAACAGTCAAACAATCTGGATTTATTAGATTATTTTCTAAAAGTATTTTTGAAACAACAGGTACACCACCAATTTTATCTAAATCAACCATATGAAATTTTCCAAATGGTTTCATATCAGCAAGATGTGGTACATTGCGACTTAGCTGATCAAAAGATTCTAAACCTAAATCCATTTTTGACTCATGAGCGATAGCTAAAAGATGAAGTACGGCATTTGAACTACCTCCTAATGCAAGAACAGTTGTTATTGCATTGGTGAACGCATCTTTAGTCATAATATCTCGAGGTTTTATATCGTTCTTTAATAAATAATTTAATTGTTTACCTGATTCTTTGGCAGCAACCCTTAATCTATCATCCTCTGCTGGTATTGACGCAGTGCCAGGTAAGCTCATCCCTATAGCTTCACCAACAGATGCCATAGTATTTGCGGTAAACATTCCTGCACAGGACCCTACTCCAGGACATGCTGCACACTCTATTTCATATAAATCTTCTTTTGATATCATTCCTTTTTCATATGCGCCAATACCTTCAAAAACATCGACTATAGATATATCTTTACCGTTGTAAACACCAGGCAAACTACTTCCGCCATAAAGAAATATGGCTGGTCTATTAATTCTTCCTGCAGCCATCAACATACCCGGTAACGACTTATCACAACCAGCTATTGTAACCATTCCATCAAATCTTTCAGCGTGCATAACTAATTCAACTGAGTCTGCAATAACTTCTCTAGAGACAAGTGAAGCTCTCATCCCTTCATGACCCATAGAAATACCGTCAGAAACTGCAATAGTTGAAAAAATTAATCCTGCAGAATCTGGACCATTAACTCCTACCTTTGCATGTTCAGATAATTCAGGTCCTGTAAGATTACATGGTGTTACTTCATTACCAGCAGAGACAATACCAACTTGAAATTTATTAAAATCATCATCCTTTAGTCCAACTGCACGGAGCATTGCACGCGCAGCAGATTTGTTTACACCTTGTGTTACATCATCAGATATTTTTGCCATAGAATAAGAATAGATTATTTGACCAACGAAATCATTTCTTTTAATTTTTCATATTCTTCCAATATGTTTGGATTACCTGAATCATACAATTTAATTAATTGTTCACACAATTCAAAATTATTATCCTTAACAAGAGCCCAAAGTATATAAATTTTTAAGTGCGTCGAGAATTTCGAATAAACATTTCTAAAAAATTCTGAAGTACTGTTATCAGGATTATTCCCCAATGCAATAATGGCATTTCTTTTTAAAAATTCAGCATTCCTTTTTGGTATATAAAACCAATAGTATTTTTCAAGTAAACGCTCATCGTCAGATTCAATAATTTCTTGAAGATTCACTCTTTGGTTTTCATTAAATGTAACAATAATTTTGTTCTCTTGACCTGGAGGGCATGAGGTTAGGCAATCATCACAACCGTAAAACTTATTTCCAATTGCATCTCTTATTTCATATGGAATAATCTCAGGAGATTGTAACCAGTAAGAAATACACTTATTTGAATCTAATTTATAATCAATGTCTAATGCACCTGTTGGGCATGAAATTTGACACAAATTACATTCTCCACAAGAAAATTCCGAATTTTTATTTTCTTTAAAATTAAAATCAACATAGATAGTTGATAGCAATTGCCATGGTCCTGAACCTGGCGTAAGCATCATTGTGCTTTTACCCTGCCAGCCTAGTCCTGAAGATACAAAAAATGTACGATCATAGTGACTTGGATTATCAATAAATGACTGAAATTTTACATTTAAATTTTCAAATACTTTTTCAATTTCTAAAATTTTATTTTTTAAAGGAAGATAATAATCTTCTTCTGCAAACCTAGCTATTTGACCATAGCCAGGGGAAACAAGCATTGAGGGCTGAGTTTTATTTTTATAGTTGTAAGTTAAGAGTAATGCTGATTTAGCCCAACTAAATTTGTCGGCTAAACCTGAATATTCTGGTTTTGAAAAAGTAAACTTCATATTTGCATGAAGTTGTTTATCTTTTATTTCACTAATTTTTTTTTCAAAATTTATGTTAGAAGGAAGGCTAGTTACTCCTAATTTGAAATTAGAAGACAATTTAATATCGTTGTCTTCTAAAAAATTTATAATATTTATTTCTTTCATTTTTTTTTGGCTTTACTATAGTTATTCTAAATGAAAAATTTAAATGTAGTCATTTCAAAATTGGTGCTATTACTTATTTAGCGCTCATTTTGCTTTGATGAGCGCCTCCCAAAAAAATAGGGGGGTTTTTTTTTAGGAACGATAAAAATATATGACAAAAGACAAATTAAGTGGCGCAGAATTAGTAATAAGAGGTTTAGAGCATATTAATGTTTCTACAGTATTTGGTGTGCCAGGTGGTGCAATACTCCCTGCTTATGATCCTTTATACGATAGTCCTATTCGACACATACTCGCTAGACATGAACAAGGTGCTGGGCACATGGCTGAAGGATACGCTCAGGCAACAGGTGAGCTTGGTGTTGTAATAGCTACTTCTGGCCCTGGTGCAACAAACTTAATTACACCTTTAGCAAATGCATTAATGGACTCTACTCCTTTATTAGCTATTACCGGACAAGTAGCATCAGATGCTATTGGAAATGATGCTTTTCAAGAGGCTTACACTGTTGGCCTTTCAATGGCAGCAACAAAACATAATTATTTAATTACAGATGCTTCTGAAATACCTCAGATTTTAAAAGAGGCAAAATATATTGCCACTACTGGAAGACCCGGCCCAGTATTAATCGATATACCAAAAGATATTCTTAATCAACAAGCTTCTTGGGTTGAACCAGGTGCATTAGACCTACCTGGATACAAACCAACGCTTGAGCCAAACCCTAAAATGGTTCAACAGGCTTCAAATTTAATTAAAAAATCTAAAAAACCGATTTTATACGTTGGTGGAGGAATCATTCATTCTAAAGCAAATACCGAACTGTTCGATTTAGCTACAAAATTTAAAATCCCCGTTGTTACTACTCTTATGGGAAGAGGAGCATTCCCTGATGGACATGAATTATGTCTTGAAATGCCAGGAATGCATGGAAATTATACCGCAACAACCTCTATCCAAAATGCAGACTTATTGATTGCAATAGGTGTTAGGTTTGATGACAGAGTAACTGCTAATCCATCTTTTTTTGCACAAAATGCAAAAGTTATTCACGCAGATATAGATCCTGCAGAGATTGGAAAAGTAAGAGATGCAGAAGTACCAATTGTTGGTGATGCAAAAAGTGTAATAAAAGGACTCATAGAATCACTTGACGACACAAATCTAGATACTGAAGGCTGGATATCAGAACTTAAAGATATGAAATCTAAGTTTCCTCTATCTTACAAACAAGAAGCCAAGGGGCCTCTCAAAGTTCCTTATGTACTTGAAGAGCTTCAAAAACTTACTAAAGAGGAAGCAATTGTAGTTTCAGGAGTTGGGCAACATCAAATGTGGATTTCCCAGCACTGGAATTTTACTGAACCTAATACTTGGTTAAATTCAGGTGGTTTAGGAACAATGGGCTATGCTCTACCTGGTGCAATTGGAGCTAAAACAGCATACCCAAATAAATTAGTTTTGGCTTTAGATGGTGATGGATGCTTTCAAATGACATGTCAGGAGCTTATTACAGCTTCTACGGAAAATATTCCTATAAAGATCGTTGTTTTTAATAATGGTAACCATGGGATGGTACGTCAGTGGCAAAAGATATTTTACAATAGTAAGTTTTCTGCTTCTGAACTAACCCACGATACACCTGACTATGTTAAATTAGCAGAATCAATGGGTGCTATTGGCATGAGAATGATGGAAAAATCTGATGTTGAAAAAGTTTTTAACAAAATGTTAGAAATAAACGATAAACCAGTTTTGGTAGATTGTGTTGTTGACCCAGATGATATGGTATTTCCTATGGTGCCTGCAGGTGGAAGCAACGATCAGATAATTATGAATAAAGAAGATCTTAAAAATTTATGAGTGAGAGAATTTTATCAGTTTTAGTAGAGGATAAACCTGGAGTTCTAGCAAGGGTGTCATCAACTATTTCAAGAAGAGGTTTCAACATAAATTCTCTTTCCGTTGGGCCAACAAATATTGAAGGCAGATCCAAGATGACAATAGTTACTGAACTAGATGCTGTTGAACAAGTAAAAAAACAATTAAACAAATTAGTTAATGTTATAAAAATAGTTGAACTTGATCCATCTATGACAATTGAAACTGAAGTTTTATTATTGAAAGTTTCTATAAACAAAGATTCTCAAACTTCTGTAATTGAAAAAGCTTCTCTTTCAAATGCTACTTCCGTAGATGTAGGACAGGATTTTGCAATTTTTGAATTAACAGGTTCATCTAAGGAACTAGACAAATTTGAATCTTTGATGAAACCTTTTGGAATTATAGAAATGGTAAGAGGTGGAAGAATAGCACTGCAATCTAATTTGTAAGGAGGATATATGGAAAGCAAAATAATTTATGACTCATCAATAGATCAAGAATTGATAAAGTCAAAGAAAGTAGCTGTAATAGGTTTTGGTAGTCAAGGACATGCTCATTCACTTAACTTGCATGAGTCTGGCGTAGATATAACTGTTGGGTTAAGAGAGGAATCTGAGTCTTTCAATAGAGCTGAAGAAATGGGTTTAAAAGTCGCAAACTTAGAAAATGCAACTAAAGATGCTGACATAGTAATGCTTCTTTTACCAGATCAAGTTATGGCAGATGTTTATAACTCTGAAATCTCATTGCATATGAAAGAAGGGGCTACCCTACTCTTCGCACACGGTTTCAACATTCATTTTAATGAAATAGTTCCAAGGGAAGATTTATCTGTTGCTATGGTTGCTCCAAAGGGCCCTGGTCATCTTTTAAGAAGAACCTATGCAGAAGGTAGTGGAATGCCATGTCTTGTAGCTGTTCATAAAGATGCTTCAGGAAATACTGAAAATATTGCAATGTCATATGCATCGGCAATTGGTGGCGGTAGAGCTGGTATTTTAAGAACCACATTTAAAGAAGAAACTGAAACTGATTTATTTGGTGAACAAGTTGTTCTATGTGGAGGTTTGACTGAATTAATAAGAAATGGCTTTGAAACACTCGTGGAAGCTGGATACCAACCAGAAAGTGCTTACTTTGAAACCTTGCATGAAGTAAAACTAATTGTTGATTTGATGTACGAAGGTGGCTTTGAGTGGATGAGGCATTCAATATCTGATACAGCAGAATATGGTGATTTTTCAAGGGGCTCAAGAATAATAACTTCTGAAACAAAAGGTGAAATGAAAAAAGTTCTTGAAGAAATACAATCTGGTGCATTTGCTAAAGAGTGGATGGCACAAGCTAGAGAGGGGTCTCCTTTTTTAAACGAAAAAAGAGCGGAAGCTTCAAAACACCAACTTGAAGAAGTTGGCAAGGGTCTAAGAGAAATGATGCCTTTTTTGAATGCTAAGGATATATCAAAAGATAAATGAGCGACGATAAACTAGTCATATTTGACACAACACTTAGAGATGGTGAGCAAAGTCCCGGAATAGCCTTAACTCCATCAGAGAAGTTGTTAATTGCACAACAGCTTGAAAAATTAAAGGTTGATGTAATTGAAGCTGGTTTTGCAGCATCATCACCTGGCGACTGGGAAGGTGTAAATTTGATTGCAAAAAATATAAAAAATTCTACTATTGCTTCTCTTGCTAGGTGTCACCCAGATGACATAGAACAGGCATGGGAAGCAATAAAAGTTGCTAAAGAATCAAGAATACATGTTTTTACTTCTACATCTCAAATTCATATGGAGCACATGTTGCGAAAAACCAAAGAGGAAGTATTAAATGATACAAAAGAGTCTGTAAAGTATGCAAAAAAGCTTTGTGAAAACATAGAATTCTCAGCACAAGATGCTACAAGGACTGACAAAGATTTTCTTATTGAGGTATTAAAAGTGGCTGTAGAAGAAGGAGCCACAACAATTAATGTTCCAGATACAGTTGGATATGCAACTCCTCAGGATTACCTAGATTTATTAACGGCAGTTTATGATGAAGTCAAAGGTGGTAACGATGATGTAATAATTTCTACACACTGCCATAATGATTTAGGATTAGCAGTTGCTAATTCATTAACAGCAATTACTGCAGGTGCGAGACAAATTGAAGGTGCTATAAATGGAATTGGTGAAAGAGCAGGAAATACTTCTACTGAAGAAATTATTATGGCAGTGAAAACAAGACAAGATCAATTTGGAGTAGAAATTAAAGCTGAAACTCAAGAGATATTTGAAACATCAAGATTAGTATCTAAACTCACTGGATATCCTGTTCAATATAATAAGGCAGTTGTTGGCAAAAATGCCTTTAGTCACGAATCAGGAATTCATCAACATGGTTATTTAAGAAATACAACTACTTATGAAATCATGTCCCCTGATTCAGTAGGTCAGGAGGCAAAAATTATACTAGGAAAACATTCTGGTAGAGCGGGATTCAAAGACGCCCTAGATAAATTAGAAATTACTTTAGATGATGATGCTTTTAATAATGCTTTTGATACATTTAAAAAAATTGCTGATAGAAAAGGTGAAATTGTAGAAAATGAACTAAGAGCAATAGTAGGACAAGTTGAAACAAAAAATGATGCTGCAAAGCTTATTTCAGTTTCTGTAAACAGTAAAGATGAATTCGCATCAGCTAGTGTAACTCTTAAAGTTGGCGATAAGGAAGTGACTGAAGAAGCAACTGGAGATGGTATGATTCATGCTGCATTTACTGCAGTTAAAATTATTCTTAAATCAGACGCAACTTTAATTGACTATAGAGTTGAGAGCATTACAAAAGGTGCTGATGCAACTGCTGAAATTGTGACAATAATAAATGATGGACACTTAATGAAGCAAGGAAGAGCTGTTTCAACTGATGTTGTACAAGGTTCCGTAGAGTCATTTTTGAATGCGTTAAACAAATGAGTAAACAATATAACATATCATTACTTCCTGGTGATGGAACTGGTCCAGAAGTAGTAAATGAAGCAGTTAAAGTTCTTAAAGCAACTTCTGCAGACTATGGTGTAGAATTTATTTTTAGTAATAATGATTTAGGTGGTGACAGGTATCTAAGTTCAGGAGAACTTGTCACAGATCAAGACATTGAGCAATTAAAGAACGCTGATGCAGTCTTATTAGGAGCAATAGGTCACCCTGGTGTAAAGCCTGGAATACTTGAGCAAGGAATACTCCTTAAACTTAGAAAAGAATTTGATCAGTATATAAATTTAAGGCCTGTGGTTCTGTATCCAGGTGTAGAAACTCCCTTAGCAAATAAGAAGCCGGAAGATATCAACTTTGTTGTTGTTAGAGAAAATACTGAAGGACTTTATGCAGGGGCTGGAGGCTATATTCATTACGGAACTGAAAATGAAATTGCTACTCAAGAATCAATTAATTCATATTATGCAATACACAGGTGTATAAAATATGCTTTTGAATATACAAAAAATAATAACCGTAAAAAAATTACATTATGTGCGAAGACTAATGTTTTAACTTATGCACACGATTTATGGGAAAGAATCTTTTATGATGTGGCAAAAGATTATCCTGAAATTGAAACAGACTATGGCCATGTCGACGCTGTGTGTATGTGGATGGTGAAAAATCCAGAATGGTTTGATGTAATAGTTACTGATAATATGTTTGGAGATATTATCACCGATTTAGGTGCGATGATTCAGGGTGGTATGGGTATTGCTGCTGGTGGTAATATTAATCCAGAAGGGGTTTCCATGTTTGAACCTATAGGAGGTTCTGCACCAAAATATACAAATCAAAATGCTATTAATCCTTTAGCTTGCGTTGGTGCCGCTGCGATGATGGTAAAGCAACTAGGAGAAGAGAAATACGCTGACAACATAGAGAAAGCTGTAATTGATACAGCTATAAAGCTTGACTCACTTTCAGCTGGGAAAATGGGTATGACTACAGGCGAAGTTGGAGACGCTGTAGTAAATTCATTGCAAAATTTTAATGACTAATGAAACTACCTATCTCGAAAATCTTTTAAATAATAGGAAAGTAGTCAGAAGTTATCAAAAAGCTTCCTTTGATAAAAATAGCTTAGAAGATATTGCAAAGTACGCAATAAAAATACCTACAGCTGGATTTTCAAGAGGAATTGAAATACTAAATACTTTCGACACAAAAAAAATAGAAACTGTATCACAAATATTTAATGAAGATAGTTTCAAAAAAGATAATCAATCTCCGTGGATATCGAATTCTTTAGGATTATTTTTTTTATTGTTAAATGAAGAAGAGTATCACAAGAGATATTCATCTTCTGACAAAAAAAATGCAGTTAATTCTAAAGAATGGGACATTCCATATTGGTATGTTGACGCTGGAGCTGCACTAATGAACTGCTTACTTCTTATTGAGGAACAAGGTTTTGCAACAGGATTTATGGGACTTCACAGTATTGACAGAAAAAAAATTCATGATTTATTCAAAATACCGCATGATTATCAAATTGTTGGAATGGTTACTGCAGGAGTGGAAAACAACAACGTAGTAAACTCTAAAAAGCAAAATATAAAAAAGAAACTTACACATAATGAATTTTTCAGCAAATAAAAATATTGAATCACTCAATAATCCTGAATATAAATTCTTAGTATCTTTGAAAAAAAATCGAAATAGGAAGTCATCTAATAAATCAATTTCTGAAGGTTTCAGAGAATGTTATAAATTATTAGATTCAAATTATGAAATTGATACATTGTATTTTTGTAGTGATCTATTCATTGGAGAAAATAATAAAGATCTACTTAATGAATGTGAGCAAGAAAATATTCGAATTGTCAAAGTATCTGAAAAAGTTTTTAAAGCTATGTCGTATCGAGATAGGCCTGATGGTTTCATAGCAGTATTTAATACAAGAGATTTAAGCCTGCCTGATAAAATAAACGGACCTATTTTAATACCAGATCAAATAGAGAAACCTGGAAACTTGGGAACAATGATTAGAACTGCAAAATCTTTTGGTATAAACAATATTTTTCTCTCTGATGAAATAACAGATATTTTTAACCCAAATGTAATCAGAGCTTCTATTGGGCATGTTTTTAATATGAACATCTGGAGCAGCAGTAATAATAAGATAAGAGATTTTTTAAATTCAAATAATTATCAAATTCTTCTTTTAGATCCTGAAGGTGAAGAAAGTCTAGAGAATTTTAAACCTAAAAATAACTTTGCTGTAGTGGTAGGTGCTGAGCAATACGGCATTTCTAATGAGTGGTTTGAAAACGAATATGTAGCCTTGTGCATCAGATCGACTAATAATGTAGATTCTTTAAATGCTTCAACAGCTGCTGCTATAGGTATGTGGGAATTAACTAAATAAAATTGGACTTTGTAAAAAATAAGAACTTAGCGATTCTAGATGTAGAAACCACAGGCATTAAAGCGGGATCTAATAAAATTATTGAACTCTATATTTTAAAAGTATTGAATGAAAAAGTGGTAGACGATTATTACTCAAAATTTAACCCTAAACAGAACATTCCACTATTCATATCTAATCTAACCGGTATATATCAATGGCATGTAGAAGATGCTCCAATTATTGATGATGAAATATTAAATATTAAAAACTTTATATCTGATTCGATAATAATAGGACACAATTTAAAGTTCGATTTATCATTTTTAAATTATGCATTAACAAGCAACAACTTGCAAAAATTTGACAATGAAACTATAGATACATTAAATTTATCAAGAGCACTGATGCGGTCTAAGGTAAAAAACCACAAATTAGTAACATTAAGTAAATATTTTAAAACAGTTAATCAAAATGAACATAACTCCAAAGCAGATGTGCTGACTACATATGAAGTTTTTAAAAATCTCGCAGTTTTTGATCAAATAAAAAATAAAAAAGATGTTGAAAGTGTCAATTATTATTTAAATAGTATTGATTTACATTTAAAAAATAAATTCAAAATAGAAAATATTCCAAACACTCACGGTGTTTATATATTTTCTAACAAAAAAAATATACAATATGTTGGTAAATCTAATAACTTAAAAAACAGAATTAATTCACATTTAAGTTATTCAAGAAGTTATAAATCAAATAAAATAGTCAATTCTTCTGATAAATTAAATATTATTAATTTGAACAACGAACTTTCATCACTAATTGTCGAACATAGACTGATTAACAAATTAAAACCTTCATTAAATAGAAGTGGGCGTATATCAAGAAACATATATTGGGTAAAGTTAAAGAATAACAAACATAACTTTGAAATTTCAAAATTAAAAAATACAAAAAATACGCTATTTCAATTAGGACCTTTTCTAAGTTATTCAAAAGCCAAAAATTTTAAAAATTTTTTAGACTACAAATTTGAAACACTGAATTGCAAAAGAAATAATTCTAGAAAAACGCAATGTGATATATCCATATTGCTTAGTACTGACTGTGCTTGTATAGATTCATTTGATCTTGATACATACTTAGTAAATGTAAATGAAAAATTAATATCATTTTTTAAAAATAAAGAGAAAGAGCTAGAAATACTAATTAATAATTTGAACCAACATTCTGCTTTACAGAATTTTGAAGAAGCTCAAAAATTAAAAAATTTTAAGATAATATTTGAGAATTATATTGAGTTTGAGAATTTTATTTCAAACATATTAAATCTAGATACTGAAATTATTAATTTGTTAAAGGATTCAAACATAGAAATATCTCAAGATAAAATTAATCTAAAATTAGACCCTATAGGCAAAAATGATATTTATTTAAAATCTGGTGATAAGAACTATACAGAAATTAACTATTTCAATGAACTTCAATTGATTTTACGTTTTATTAGAAATAAAGAACCTTATACAATAAGTAAATGAGTTTAATTTTCAAATCAAAAAATTTATCACTTGGATACGGGAATCAACTTGTAATAAAAAATAAAGATATATCTTTAGAGCTTTCAAAGAATTATGAAATTATTGGTAAAAATGGTTCAGGTAAAACAACACTGATTATGTGTATCAGCAACAACTTTATAGGCAATACTTTCAAATCAGGTATTGAAAGAGGAAACAATTCAATAATCGAAATTGGATCGACGCCTTCTTTAGTACCAAAAATGTCCTTAATTGAGAATATAAATTATTTTCTTCATAATGAAAATTTGGTTGATGAAAATGTAATAGAAATATTAAATAAGTACGAGCTTTACAACTTTAAAGATGACTTAATTGAAGAATTCTCAAGTGGTATGGTCAAGAGAAGTGAAATTGCGATCGCAGATATTAAAAATCCTGATGTACTTTGTGTTGATGAACCAGTAGTCTACCTCGATGAAAATGGGGTTAAACTTTTATTTGATTTATTTAGCAAAAGAGAATCTTTAGGAAAAACTACAATTTTATCTAGTCAGGAAAGCATCAATGCTCTTGATAATGTTGAAAGAACCATAAACTTAAATGATTAAAAAATTCATAATTAAAAAAGAAATAAATATGGAATTTAGAAATAATACTTCTTTATTTTTAATTACACCAACAATGTGTGTCCTAATAATTTTATTTCCTATTTTGTCAGAAAATAGATTCCGAGTTGATAATGATATTTTTTTAATTGTTGAACTTTTATTTCTAATCATTTTTACTACTCTTTTTTCTATAAGAAATCCTCTTGATGAACAAAAGTTAGTTAAAGAATTAAATTTTGGAACAATTAAAAAGGTAGATTATTTTTACAGTAAAACAGCTGCAGAAGTTGGAATATTTTATCCCCAGATTATTCTCCTTTTAATCCTTTTTTCTGGATTTACAAATACTTCTCTTAATTCATCTCTAATACACATTTCATTAGCTGTATTATTTTTTTGTTTAAACACAATTATGATAAATCTATTTTTTCAGGTATTTACTACTTTCAGTAATAGATTCGTACAATTTACACTAATTGTTCCAATTTATATCGGTTTCGCAATTTTGATTGCGCCACTTTGGTTAGGTGTAAATCAAGACATCAGTAACATTTACTTAATGATGTATTTAGGTATTACTTTGGTAGTTTATTCATTTACTAATTTTTACTTAAGGAGTGCAAAATGATGTTGTATGGACCATTAGTTGTATGGCTTGGAATATCTTTTTTTGGACCTTACGATGTTACTCAAGGTATATACTCAAAACTTTTGTATATTCATGTGCCTACTGTCTGGGTTGCCTATCTTGGATATACTCTGACTTTTGTATACTCCGTTCTATATTTTTTTACTAAAAAACAAAAATTCGATTCATTAGCAGTATCAAATGCAAAGTCTGGAGTTGTGTTTACTGTTATTACCCTACTAGCGGGTTCATATTGGGGTAAGCAAACTTGGGGAACTTGGTGGGTTTGGGGTGATGCAAGACTTAACTTAACAGCTATTCTTTTACTTGTTTACTTGGGATACATTGCATCTAGACAATTTAATAAAGATTTAGGAAAGACTGCAAGAAATTCATCCTTTATTGGGATTTTTGGCGTGATTCAAATTCCTATATTGCACTTTAGTGTAATTTGGTGGAGATCAGTTCATCAACAAGCAAGTATCTTGAGTCAAGAAACTGTAGCATCAGGCGATGCACCTATGTCAACCGATATCCTCCTAACTTTATTGCTTAGTGTATTATTAGTGACACTTGTTCATGTATTTCTTGCCAGAAAATTTAGAAATTCGAATGATATATTATGGGACGATTATTTAAATCCTAAATCAAGAGCTAAAATTTAAGTAGAGTGAAGAAAAATTTTATTGTTGTCCTTTTGGGCATTGGACTAATTATTTATGCAAGTACCATCATTGCCTCTAGGAATACGATTTATTATTATACGACTTCAGAAACATCTAATATAGAAATTTCAAAAAATGAGAGAATTAAATTAGGCGGTTTTGTTGTAGAAGATTCAATATCTAAAGATGCTGGATTTACAATTTTTACGATTACTGATGGAAATAAAGATATTGAGATAGTATTTGATGGTTTTATACCAGACCTATTTCAAGAAAACATGGGTGTAATTCTCGATGGTGTATTTGAAGATGATGCTTTTTTTGCAGATGATATGTTAGTAAAACACGACAATGAATATGTTTCTAGTGACGGTGAAACATATAACGTTGAAAACTACTCAGAATGATTTATAACACTGGTATTATTTTCAGCTGGATAAGTTTTGGTTTGCTAATATTTTTATTTTTTAAGAATAAACATATCTATACAGAAATACTTGTCAGGCTGAATTTATTTATTCAAATCTTCTTATTTTGCCTACTTGAAATCGGTCTTTTCTTGAATGATTTTTCTGTATCTTATATTGCTAATTATTCAGCTAAATCTACTCCACCTCTTTATAAGTTTGCATCCCTTTGGGGGTCATTAGATGGGTCTATATTGTTGTGGAATCTTTGCTTAAGTTTGTTTATGTATATTTATTTAAAACTTTATAAAGATAACTCATCAGATATAGATATTAAAATTTTTTCTCTTATTATGATATTTTTTGTAGGATACACAGTTTTTAGTTCATCTCCATTTGCTGGTTGCATAGAGCTTGCAGTTGTCGGCTGTAGTAACTCAACAATTCTACCTTTTCAAGAATTAGTAATAAGCAATATTGGACGTGGGCCCAATCCTCTACTTCAAAACCACCCTCTTATGGCTATACACCCGCCTATGTTGTACGTGGGATATGTTGGCATGACAATGCCATTTGTTGCAGCAACAAGTAGGCTGTATTCAAAAAGTGATGACACTAATGCATGGGTTGAGGTTGCCGAAAAAACAACCTACATACCTTGGTTATTTTTAACAATTGGGATTACCCTAGGTGCGGCTTGGTCATATGAGGTTTTAGGTTGGGGTGGATATTGGGCTTGGGATCCAGTTGAAAATGTATCATTTATTCCCTGGCTACTTGCTACAGCTTTTCTTCATTCAGCAAAGATACAGAAATCTCAAAACACACTATTAAATTGGAACTATATTCTTGTCGGGCTAATGTTTTTATCAACAATATTTGGCACATTTGTTACTCGTTCTGGTGTGCTCATATCAGTTCATGCATTTTCTAATGGAAATATAGGCACCTATTTGTTATTTGGAATGTTGTTTTTTGGTTTCATTTTTATTTTTATAGGATCAAAAAATATTGAATATTTTTCTAAATCTAAAAAGATAGAGAACTGGTTTGGAAAATCAGGTTTCTTTGTATACAACAATATATTTTTATTTTCATCTGCGCTTGTTATCTTTATAGGCACTATATTTCCATTAATATATGAAACTTTGTACAACAGACAAATCACAATTGGAAGATCTTATTACGATATTTTAGTAGGACCTCTCTTATTGATTTTATTAGGACTAATGATCTTTTCAGTAAAACTTCCAATAAAAAATATAAATATTGAAAAATGGATTGAAGAAAATAATATTTTAGTAAATAGCTCGTTGATTTTAAGTATTTTCATATTGTTTTACTTGAATAATTCATACATATTAATATTTACAGTTATTATTTCTGTTTTGCTGATTGTTATTACTTTTAGCAATTTTTATAAAAACTATAGAAATAAAAAAACAAATACATCTTATTGGACTGGTCAAATTGCACATTTAGGAATTGGAATTTTTGCTTTAGGAATAATTTTTAATGTAAGTCAAAGTTACTCTACAGAAAAAGAAATTAACTCATTTGAGGAATTCAATTTCAACAATCAAACTTTCTTTGTTTATGATTCAATCGAAGAAAGTTTACCTGAAAAGAATATAATTAAACTACCCATATCAAACGGAAGTAATACAAAGTTTACATCACTTAATATATTCAAAAATTCTTCTCAACAAGCAATAAGTTCTCCAGCAGTATTTAGAACTTTTTTAAATGATATTTATATAACTGTAAAATTCATTGATGAGAGCAGTTACAAACTTATCGTTAGAAACAATTATGGAATTTTTATCATGTGGATTGGATTATTTATATCAAGTATTTCATTTTTACCTAGATTGAGAAAATATGAAAAATAAATATTTAACTATTTTTCTACTAGTTTTGTTAATGATTTTACCAAGTATTTTTCCCGACAATGAATCTAGATATGAAGAATGGAGTAAGTCATTATTATGCCCTGTATGTCAAGGCGAGACTATTTATGATTCACCATCAGAATATGCAGATGATATGGGTGCTGTTCTTTTAGAACAAATAAACAACGGTATGACCGATGATGAAATATACTCTTTTTGGGTCTCAAGATATGGAGAAAGAATAATCACAAATCCTATAAATCAAAATTTAGAAATACTAATAATCCCTTTAGTTTTAATATCAATTTTTATTTTGTTATTTGTAAGGAAATTATATGCTAAAAAATAAATGGGTTTATGCAGGATTGTTTTTATTCCTTTTTCCTATGTTTCTATTCTTAAATTTAAATGAGAATACATCAAATACTGAAAACACTTCAACTAACTTAGAAGATGTATCAAATGCTGAAATGGAAAAAGTTATAGAGCTAAATCCAGATATTTTTCCTATGCGAATAGCTCTTGCAAATAGATATTTTGAAGAATTTAACTATTCAAGTGCTCTACCCCACTTCATGTATGTCGCACAAAATTCAGAAGATCTAGAACTAAAAAGTCTTGCATTATCTCAGATAGGATGGATGGTACATGACTCAGGTGACACTGCTACGTCTTTAAATTATATAGAAGAAGCATTAACGATATCTCCAGACTCACTTCTAGCAAAGACGTATTTTGGAATTATCCTTATTCAACAAGAAGAGACTAGAAATGAGGGCTACGACATATTAAGTCTTCTAAAGACTAATCCTATTTTATCAGGTGACGATCTAGAAATAATAGAAGAAATATTGTCAATTTATGAAAATTAAACTCCTTATATTTTTCTTATTAATTTCTTTTTGTAGTTCAAATGCTACTGATGATGGTATCTTTATAAATTCATCAGATTTAAATAACTTAAAAACTCTAGATACAGGCGAAAATATTGATATATCAGATAAAGAGCTTCTGATTATTAACTACTGGGCTTCATGGTGTTTGGAATGTATCGAAGAACACCCCTACCTTATCGAATTATCAAAAACTAAAGGGTTCGAAGATTCTGTGTATATGCTTTCTTTTCAAGACAGTAGGGACAACGCACTGAAATTCATTTCAGAATATGGAGCTGGTAATATAAATTACTTAGTCGACCAAAAAAGTAAAATAGCAATTTATTCTGGAGTATTTGGGGTTCCAGAAACACATATATTGAAGAATGGTGAAGTAATTAAAAAGTACATTGGTCCAATATCAATAAATGATTTTCAAGAAATTATTAATAACTATTCACATCTAACCAATTAAGAATTACTATAAATTAGGTGAGATGGATAATCGCGATTTATCGAGGAAAGTCCGGACTCCTTAGAGCAATAGAGCTGGGTAACTCCCAGGCAAGTAATTGACGGAAAGTGCAGCAGAAAACAAACCGCTTATCTTAGATAAGCAAGGGTGAAAAGGTGGTGTAAGAGACCACCAGTTGTTTAAGTGATTAAACAAGCTTGTAAACCCCTCTAGGAGCAATACTAAGAAGCAATTAGCCGGCTCGGCAAACAATTGCGGGTAAGTAGCTAGATATATTTGGTAACAAATATACAAGATGGATGATTATCGTATGTGAAACATATACAGAATCCGGCTTATAATCTCACAAAATCACGAGTGCCCCTCAGGGGGCACTCACCTAAAAATAGTGTTTCGCTAATATATGTAAATGACAAAATTTTCTTATTTTTTGGGATCTGAACAGTGGCAACCTGAAGATTTATTAAAGCATGCAGAAATAGCAAGAGAAGCTGGTTTTGACATGTTAACTATTTCGGAACATTTTCACCCATGGGTAGACGACCATTCTGCATCAAACTTTACCTGGACCACTCTAGGTGCGCTTGCTAATAAAATTCCAGAAATGGATCTTGGTACTGGTGTAACAACACCTTTATGGAGAATTCATCCAGGTGTTATTGCACAGGCAGCTGCAACAGTTGATAGACTTTCACCTTCAACTTTTCATCTTGGTGTTGGAACTGGTGAAAATATAAATGAAGGTCCTTTAGGGTATGATTTTCCTAAATATGAAGAAAGAAAAAATAGACTTATTGAGGCACTTACTATTATTCGAAGATTGCTTGATGGAGAAAAATTAGACTTTAATGGTGAATATTACACAACAGAAAAAGCAAAATTATATTCACCTCCTAACCAAAATATTCCAATTTGGTTAGCTGCGGGTGGGCCTAAATCTTCACAAGTAGCAGCAGAGTATGCAGATGGGCTAATGATTAGTGTCAAGGACCCTAAAGATTCCTATGAAAGAGTTATCGACCCTGCAAAACAAAGAAGTAGTGAATTAAATAAAGAAAACTTATCTATTCACACATATAGATGGACTATGTTTGCTGAAAACGATGAAGATGCATGGACTGCCCTTAGGTCATGGAGAGGTCTTAGAGCTCCAAGCAGGCTTCAGCAATTAGATCCTGAAGCGCTAAGAATTGAAGCTGATAGCTTCCCCAAGGAAGAAATAATGGCTAAATTTTCAAAAGCATCGACGATTGATGATCTAGTTGAAATTTATAGTCCTTTAGTTAACGAATTTGATTCAGATATAGTTACTATTCAAATTTCTTCTATTAACCAAGAAGAAACAATAAAGTTACTCGGTAAAGAACTTTTGCCCAAATTGCGAAAATAAGTGATTATATATTTCATAATTGGTTCCATTGGTGGACTGCTTTCAGGAATATTAGGTATAGGTGGAGGGGTTGTCTTTGTTCCTCTTTTAACGTATTTTACTAAATCTGATTTCAAAACTAATACAGGTGTGTCATCCCTAGCTGTAGTCTTTGTAGCATCTGGAAGCAGTATTACTTATGTTCTAAATGATTTTTCAGATGGTTCAAATTTGTTATTTGAAATTTTGATAATTGTTTTTGGAGGGATATGTGGAAGTTACATTGGAAGCAAATTAACAAAAAGTATTGATACTGCATCGCTGAAAAAAATATTTGCAATTCTATTAATAGCTTCTGCATATAGGATCATTTTTTCCACGTCTGTCTCATCTGCTTTTCAAGATAACTTAGTTCTTTATTTTTTAATCGGCCTTGTGTCAGGAATAGGTTCTGGTCTTCTGGGTATTGGTGGAGGGATTATTAGAATTCCTATGCTTATATTTTTTGGTGGTTTTGAACAAATCATTGCCCAAGGGATTTCATTACTTACAACAATACCTACTGCGCTAACAGCAGCTGCAACTAAAATTAGAAAAGATACTCAACTACTAAAGATTGGTTTAATAGTTGGGGTTTTTGGAGTTTTAGGTTCAATTGTTGGTGGAACCTTAGCATTTAATGTAATACCAAGAGATTTATTGAACATAGGTTTTGGAATATTTTTAACATTAGTTTCTATAAATATGTTTATTTCGAGTAAGTAAATTTACCAGTTCTAATAAAGTTTTTCAACGCAGTAAAATTTCTAATTTTAAATAATAGATAAAATAAACCCAAAACACCCAGTAAAAATTGTATGTTATTTGCTAATGAAAAATTATCATCTGATTGTTCAAAAAGTGGATAAAGGATCACTTGTTGGTTTAACCAAGTAAAACTGAGAACTAAATAAAAAAATGAACCAATTGAAAATAATAAAGCATTAGACCGAAATAGTGTTCCTCTTTTTGTAATAACCATAACTAAAAAAAATAAAATAATAGTAAAAAAAATACTATGACCAATAAATTTACTTTGTTGAGTAGCGCCAAGAAAGTAAAGCAAAAAATCCAAAAAAACTGGAAACAAACTACCTAAAATTACAAATCTTAGATCAGCATTTTTGTCCTTAAAAATATAAAGGAAAAGAAGTATAGAAAAACTGGTAGTCCACAATATAATCATGAATCCAACGCAATATTTGCGAGCTCATCAGCACGCTTATTTTTCTCCCTACGTACATGAATAATCTCGAGATTATTAATCTGACTCATTAAATCCTTGCATTGTGCATTTAGTTCTTTTAAGTTGTCAGATTTTACCTTAAATTTTTCATTGACTTGTTGAACTACAAGCAGAGAATCTAGAAATATACATGCATCTGTAATTTTATTTTCTACACAATGTATCAAAGCTGCTTTTAAACTTTTATATTCTGCAACGTTATTTGTAGCTATACCAATTTTTTTAGAAATAAATTCAATTTCATTACCTTCTTTTGTGACTGAAACTCCAATCGATGCTTCACCAGGATTAGAACGCGATGCACCGTCACAATATATTTTGTACATTAAATTACTACTCCCATACAATATGGGCATTGCTGAAAGTTAGAATTAGTAATTTCATATATTTCATTTGAGGTAAGCTCTACTCCACAACAACCACATTGGTTTTCACGTTTATAAGCTGCTATTACTTCTACACCTTTAGATTTTAAATCATCATATAAATCAATGATTTCTTTTGGAAAACTTGTCAATAGTAACTTTTTTTCATTTTCATACTTTCCAATACCTAAATCAATGTCTTTCCATTCAGTTTGAAGAGTTTTAGATAAATTAATTAAATTAGGTTTTAATTCTTCTAATGATTGATTTGTTTTATTTATGTTGCTTAATTCTTCTTCATTTTCTTCATTAAGTTCTATTAAAGATTTTTCATAATCTAATAAGTTTTTTTCAAAATTTTGTTTTTGTAGATTATAATTTTGTAACTCAGATGCATCTAAGTTAGAACCCAATTTTTCATTTATTGTATCTATTTTTAGTTTTGATTCTATGATATTTTTTTCAATATGATCTTTTGCATCAAAATATAGTTGTAAATCCTGTTCATAATTTTGTTTGTTTTTTTGGAGTTTTTTGAATTCTAACTCAAGTGATTTAAGTTTTACAACTGTATCGCCTTCAGATTTCTGGGATATTAATTTAAATATCTCATTGTCTAGTTCTTGTAACTCAATCAAGTTACTGAGGAGAAAAGGTTCATTCATAAAATTCTCTATATATGTACTCTAATTCTTTGCTTAAAGCAATATTTAATTTATTAACAAACCTTTTCATTCCAGGTATTTCGCTTGAGATATGGCCTATTTGAAGCAAGCCAACACGTGCATCATCTGCTTTTAATAAATACCTATGAGAAATATCACCTGTCACATAAATATCAACGTCTTCAATAATCTCATCAATGAATTGTGTCCCTGAACCCGGTAATATCGCTATCCTTTTTACTTCTTTTATTTTATGAAAGAATTCATTAGTTCTTATTGATTTTGTATTTAATTTACTCTCAACTAACTCATTAAATTTAGAAACTAAAATACTTTCAATATCCCCTATTCTTCCTGCTCCATATATATCATTTGTCATTGCAAATAATTTTATATTTTTTAAATTAAACAGCTCTGCCAAAGTATCTCCATTTCCCCCTTCACAAACATCTTGAGCAGTGTGTAGTGTAATTATATTCATTGAATTATCAATGAATTCTAAAGTTGTAGGTTCTGGATGAAAGCTTTCATTATTATCATCTCCTAAAACTTTATTGAAAGAAGGTGGATGATAAGTGATTACAGTATTGATATTTAAATCAAGACAATAATCCAAAAGTTGTTTGTCTAATTCATGAGCAACTATTATTCCATCTACCTCATTTTCTTCAGAACCAATAGTTATTCCTACTAAATCATCCTCAAAAGCATTTTTTAGAGGCACTATGCCATCAACAATTTTAAGAAGTTCAGAAACCTTCACTTAAATAATACTAATAAATTAATTTATAAAGATTTAGCAGTTTTTTTATTATGATAGTTTGCCCAAAAGACTAAGAGTGTTGGGAGAATTAATATTGATGCAACCAAAGCAAAACCTAAAGCAACAACAACTACTTGACCCATTTGTTGAAATGGTTTTAATGATGAGGTCATTAAAATTCCAAAACCAGCCATAGTAGTAAATGCGGAACCAAATAATGATCCACCTGTAGTTTTTAATGTAGTTCTGACTGCATCGACAGGACTATCGGCAACTAGTAATGTTTCTCTAAATCTGTTTGTTACGTGGATAACAAAAGGAACACCAATTCCAATAGCTAAACCTGACAAGGTTGAAGTAACAGGATTTAATGGAATATCTAAAAAGTACATTCCAAGATAGGTTCCCATTACTATGGCAACAACAGGCAATATGGTGATTACTCCTAAGAACGGTTTTCTAATATCAATCATATAATAAAGAACTAAAAATATCATAGAAGCAAGGATTGCAAAAATTAGAGATTGAAATTGTGATTCAGAAATTAAGTCACTTACACTTTGAGTTACAATCGCATCATTTGTTGCAGCAATAGAAACTCCTAGAGTAGACATTGGTTGAAATGCTTCGTAAATATCATCTCTTAATTGAGCAGCCCCCAATGAACCAGCAGAAGTTGTAATTCTTACTTGTTGTGCTGTTACTTTATTATCTTCATTAAAGTATAAATTTGCTAAGAATGACTCTGGATCTGATTCCACTAGATACTCATAAAGTCCCTGAACATTTCCAGTTTCTTTTACTTTTAATGCATCAATGCCTTGAGCTCCTGACATAAGGTCTACACCATAAGTACCTAAAGTACCTATTAACTCCATATCAGGCATAGCAGGTGGTGCGCCGGGCGCTGCACCTTGTGGAGCCATAAGTTGGCCAACTGTCCCAATTACAGACTCAGCAGCTACATTTCCGGCATAAACAACTATATTTTCTTTTTCAGCTAAATTATTAATTGATTCAATTAAAGCATTATGGACCCCAGGTGTTGCTAGATCATCACCTTCAATGAGAACGCTAGTAGTTTCGCCAAATCCACCACCAAATTCTTCGGTTAATAAGCCTAGCGTTTGAACAACTGGGTCATCTTCCGGTAAGAAATCTGTAAATTCAAATATTGTTTCTAAGTTTGTAAAACTAAAATATCCATAGCCTGATATTGAAAATAGTAAAATAAGGGCAACTACTTTTAATTTTTTTGGAATTATTCCACTAGAAGCAGCAACTTTATTAAGTACGCTTTCACCAGATGATGAGAATGCATCATTATTTATTTTGTTTTTATTTTCAGCTCTTTTATCTAAAAGTGTTCTAATAGCTGGTACAAAAGTCATAACCAAGAAAAACGCAAAGAATATTCCAGTAGATACAAGAATGCCAAAATCTTTTAACTCAGGTAATGGAGAAACTATGTTTGTTAAAAACCCAACAATAGTTGCTAGAGTTGCCAAGGTTAATGCAACACCTACAGATTTAAGTGTTGACGTTGTTGAACCTGAAATAGTATTTCCTGATCCTATTTCTTCTCTATATCTTGAAGTAAAGTGAATAGCATAATCTACTCCAAGACCAATTAATATAATTGGAGCAATTTGCGATACTTGATTTGGGGCACCAATAATGTCAAGATACCCTGGTCCTAATATAGTGCCAGCACCTTGCATCCACCCAATTGAAAGCAAAATTGCGCCTAAGCTTAAAAACAAATCACTAAATGTTCTTCTGCCGGACTTTAAGATATTAAAACCTTTTCTAGGTCTAATAAAGAAGATGTAGGCCAAAACAACAAGAATTATTAAAAATGCTTGCCCAAAAAGTATTCCAATTTCTTCAAGAAAATCATCGCCTTCATTGCCAAGTAGTAGTCCGAACGAAAATCCCGAAACCTTAATGCCTTCAATTGATATTTCATTTAAAGAATCTGCAAGAGCGACTTCCATACGAGGTTGTTCAATAAAGGCTCCATCGGAGCCACCAAAGTCTTGGACTATTAATGAGCTATCTATTGTAACTATTGATAAACCAGCCGTAGCTGTTGTTAAATCTTCGTCATAGGTAGAAGATAATAGTGCTGATGCAAAAGCTTTGAATTCTGCTGGCATTTGACTATTTGCTTGGTTGTATAACTGCTTAAATTGTTCATCTGACATTGCTGCAACATTGATTGCTGGGCTGAATGCTTTTGCAAAGTCTACTGGAGCAAAAAATCCCTGTACTGCCCCACCTTGATCTTTGACCAAATAAGGATAAATTTCACTTTCCGAAACAGCTTTATTTATTTCTTGCCATGCTAGATACCCATCAACAGTAAGAACGTCTTCTCCTGATATTATTATTTGAAATACAGATTGTGAACCTGAAGTTTGAAAATACTCACCAAGTTTTGAAGATGCTTGAATTTCTGGTGTATCTAATTCCCCACCGAAACTAGTGCTTAATTCTTCTGCTTGACCGGCCATATATCCAAAAAATCCAGTTAATAGCAGCACAACTAAAATGGTTATCACAGGTCTTTTAGTAGCCGCAGTTGAAAAAAAGTTTGTTAAAAGTTTCATAGAAATTTAGATTAACGCTCTAAATAAAATAAACGTATTTTTAGATGTTAAATATATGTAAATTTCTGAAAAAATTAATATAAGAAAGTATGTTATTTACATTGTTAGCAACAGCTTTATTAAATATTTTTGTCACATCAGATATTAATCATGATTCGCCAACTGTCTATTCAGAAAACAAAATTAACAATTATGATGTAATCACAATATCTCAATCTGGAAGTCTTTTTTACAGTGTGACTAATGAAATTATTGATAGTGTCAATAAACTAAACTCAAATGTCACTTTTATAGGTCGGGCTAATGTCGGCGTAGAGTCTATTGTTACTTTAAACAATGATGTTAAATTGTCTACATTAGAAAACTACCTTTATAACATTTCTTTGAAAACAATTGAATCTTCGACCGTAGATTATTTTTATAATGATGAAGTATCTAAAGTAATCAAAAATAACCAGCTTGTAGTTTCCAGCCTGACTGCTGAAAGATACAACCTTTCAATTAATGACAAGATAAATTTGATTGGTATGAATAATGAACCTCTCGAAATAACAGTAGGAATGGTCCTAAAGGATTCCGAATTAGGGTGGTTTGAAGGTGTGGTAAATAAAGATATAGGTTATAAACTAGGAATATACCGAAATATTCAAGCAATAATATGGGATACAGAAATTAATGAAAATCATTTCGTTGAGCTGTATAAAAATATCAAATACGAAAAAGTAAAATATACATTTAGAGAAAGTAACCCAAATAAAAATTGGGTACTACCTACTGCATTAGTCAAAGAAATGTTTGGTGATTTTCAAATAAAAGAAAGAGACGGTACTTGGATAACTACTGAGCCGTCTTGGAGAGAAGAAAATATACAGGCGAAGAAAGTCCCTATTCTTGGTACGACTAGATGTCATAGGTTAATGTGGGAACCTCTAGAAGGTGCATTGAACCAAATATTACAAGAAGGATTAGCTGATACATTATCAATAAAAGATTTTAAAAAATCAGGCGGTTGTTATGCACCAAGACGTATAAACCGATTCGATGCTGGCGGCAGTATTTCTAGGCATGCTTGGGGTATAGCTATAGATATAAATACTAAATCTAGTTATCACCCAAGGGTTGTTGAAATTTTTAACTCTTGGGGATTTGCTTGGGGCGGTACATGGACATCTCCTGACGAAATGCATTTCGAATTGAGAGATTTATCAGCCAGTATTTCTAAGACCGGCAGCTAAACCATTTATAGATAATAACAAAGAATTTTTTTCTATTGGGTCCAGTTCTTTACTTTTCATTTTTTGCATAAGAGTTATTTGAATAATCGAAAGTGGATCTAAATATGAATTTCTTATTCTAAGTGTATTTTTTAAAATTTTATTATCATCTAACAGTTCGTTGATATTTTTAATTTTCATAATAGAAACTAAAGCCAATTTTGACTCTTTGTAAATCTCATCATAAATATCTAACATACTTTTGTTGAGTAAGCCATCAACATAAAGTTTTGCTATTTTTAAATCTGATTTTGCGAGTGTCATTTCTATATTGCTAATTAAATTTTGCATGAAATCAGAGTTCTTATATATTTTTCTAACGTTATTGATTCCATATTTTCCAATCATACTGTCTAACGCTGTGCCTGCCCCAAACCAACCTGTCAAAGTGTTGCGTGTTTGAGCCCATCCAAAAACCCATGGTATTGCTCTATAATTTTGTATATTTTTTGCTTTTTTTGATCTCTTAGTTGGCCTCGATCCAATGTTTAATACTGAAAGTAATTTAACAGGAGTTCCTACTTCAAAATAATGTATCAATTCTGGATTAGAAATAAAAGATTTATACTTTTCGATAGATTTATCTGATAATTCTTGTAAAAATTTTTCATTTGGAATAGTTTTTTTTAATTTACTATCTGACTCATTAATAAATGCAATTGATCCTAATTTAATATTCTCAAAACCAAGATATGAGGTTGAGTACTTATCTGAAATTACTTCTCCTTGCTCAGTGTATCTAATTTGATTTGATATTGTACCTTTAGGTTGGGATATAATTGAATTGTAAGTTGGCCCTCCTCCCCTGCTAATGGTTCCACCCCTACCGTGAAAAAAAGTAACATTAATATTTTTCTTAATTCCTTCTTTAAACAAATTTATTTGAGCATTATAAACATTCCACTGTGAAGAAATAATTCCTCCGTCTTTATTTGAATCAGAATATCCAAGCATAATTTCTTGATTACTATTTTTAAAACTTTTAATAAATGTTAAGTATTCTTTATAAGAAAATAATCTTCGGAATATTAAGTTAGCATTCTGCAAATCTTCAATTTCCTCTATTAAAGGAGTTATGGATGGTATATTTTCTTTTGAGATAAATTTTTTACAAATTTTAAAAAGATTCAGTACATCAGTTTCTGATTTAGTCATTGAAAGAATAATTGAATTAAAAACATTACCACCATAAATTTTTTGTAATTCTGGTATGTCTTTTAGTAACGCTTCAAAATCACTGTACTCCCTGCCTGATTTTGCATTTACCACAGAAGCATTTTGTCTAATATCTAATGACACACCATGAAACTCAAATTTTTTAACTAATTCAATAAATTGATCTAATTTGTTATATTGAATTTTTTTTCCAAATATTTCAAGAACACTGCTCTGGAACAATAATATATCATTTAAGAATTCGTCAAAATATGCATAACCCTTACTATTTTTTTGAAAATTATCTAGTCTATGAAATACCAGTGATAGGAAAATTCGAAAATGTTCATCATAATTAACTCGTTTATAGTGTTTATATTCTGTCGGTAAAATCTTTTTATATTTATCAATTTTTTTAGTTAGCATTTTTGGACTCTCAACAAAATCAGTTGAAATACTGAACTCTTCGGAAAACTGCACAATTTGCTCTTTGTACATATTTAAAACTTGATTCGAGTAAATTTCTAGAGCTTGCTTTGTAATCTTTGTTGTAACATAGGGATTTCCATCTTTATCAGCTCCAACCCATGAACCCAATTTTAAGTCAAAATTCTTCGCTTTACTTGATATTTCCACATCATCGATAATGCTTTGATACACATCTTTATATAAAATATCTAAATAGTAAATCAAAGATTTTACTTCGTCTATCGGATTAGGCTTTGTAGACCTTACTTCTCTCGTATACCAAAGTTGTGTAATTAGTGAATTAATCTCATTCATATCACTCGAGTTATTGCTTTCTATAATCTCAGCAATTTTATATATTTTTTTAAGAGTTGATTGCCTGGAGCTTTCGGTAGGATGTGCAGTAAAAACGGGCATGAAGATAAGATTTTTATCTGATTGTTTCTTTATTGAAATTTTTGAATTATCTAAAGTGTGTTCTCTAAAAACTTGTTCAGCAATATTTGAAAGATAAAAGAATATTGTAAAAGCTTTTGCAATAATATATATCTCATTAGGTTTAAGAGATTTCAAAGTTTTAAAAATACTATCTAAATATTTATTATTGTTTGTTTGTCTGTATTTTTTTGAATTGAGTCTAATATCTTCTACTATTCTAAAATATTTTACACCAGCTTGATCTTTTATTACATTACCAAGCTCACTGGCGAGTAAATTTATAGTTTTTGATAGAGTATTAAATTTTGGACTATTTTTATAATCTATTGGCATTAGAAATTGTAAAGCTTCCAGTAGAGTCAAATATTAAAGACGTTACGCTATCAAAATTAATTTCTTGAAATTTGGAATGAGGTGTATGAATTAAAATTAAGTCAAAATTAGATAAATTTTCTAAATTTTCTTCTCTAGCAATACTTCTTTTATTAACTGTCAATTCATCAACGTGTGGATCGTAATAAGAAATATCTACACTTTTTTCTAACAAAGATTCAATAATATCTAATGCTGGTGATTCTCTTGTGTCACCAATATCTTTTTTATAAGCTACACCAAGAATTAATATTTTAGAATTCTTTAGAAGTATTTCTTTTTTATTCATTAACTCACTAATTCTTGCAACAACATAGTTTGGCATTGAATTATTTATTTCTTGCGCTAGTTCAACAAATCTGACTGGTTGTCCAATTTGTCTTGTTTTAAAAGACAAATATTTTGGATCTATAGGAATGCAGTGACCTCCTACACCTGGACCCGGTCTAAATGATTGGAATCCAAAGGGTTTGGTTTTAGCAGCTTCAACTACTTCCCAAATATCTATATCAAGCATATTTGATAGAATTGCTAGTTCATTTACCATAGCAATATTAACTTGCCTATAGGTATTTTCGATAAGTTTCACCATTTCAGCTTCTCTTGTACCAGATACTTCAACAACTTCATCTATTATTAATTTATAAAATTTTGATATTTTTTCGAGCGATTTTTTATTTATGCCACTTACTATTTTAGGAGTGTTTTTAAAAGTCCATTTTTCATTTCCTGGATCAATTCGTTCAGGTGAATATCCTAACAAAAAGTCTTCACCTGCAGTTAGCTTAGAACTTTTCTCAAGTATTGGCTTTACTATTTCTAAGGTAGTTCCTGGATAAGTTGTAGATTCAAGTATGACTACATGACCTTTTTGCAAATTTTCTGCAATACTTTTTGTAGCAGCCTCAACAAAACTGAGGTCGGGTTGATAATCTGTAAGTGGAGTTGGAACACTGATTACTATATATTCACTCTCACCAAGGATTTCCGAATCAGAGGTAAAAATTAGATCTTTTTCAAGAGAATTACTAACTTGATTATTTGATATATCTTCTACATGGGATGTTGAATTATTTAGATTTGTTACTAGTGATTCATTAATATCATATCCAACAACTTTTAGTTTGCTGTTAGCTGCCTCAATAGCTAATGGTAAGCCAACATAGCCTAATCCTATTACTGCAAGATCATATTTAAATTTACTCATAACTAATCAAATAAAATTTCATAGATTCTATCTGAGGTTTCACCGTCCCAATATTTAATATTTGTCTCATATGAAATTTTACTGTCTAAAACATTATTTATTTCATTAATTATATTTTCCTTCTCGAGTCCTATTACCTTATTAGTGCCTTCAGTGACTGTAATAGGCCTCTCAGTCTCTTCTCTTAAAGTAAGGCAGCTGATACCTAAATAAGTAGTTTCTTCCTGTATACCGCCAGAATCAGTAAGGACTAGCTTGCTTCCGTAAACAAGAGACATGAAGTCAATATATGACAAAGGATCAATAAGATTGATACTGGAATGGGATATATTTTTTTCGTTAATAAAATTTTTTAGCCTGGGATGAGCTGGGAGGATAATTTGATAATCTTTGGTAAATTTTTCTACCGCTTCAAAAATATTATTTAATATAGTATCTGACAGATTTGAAGGCCTGTGGAGAGTCATTACAAAATACGGTTTGATAATTTTTAAATCTGATTTTAGATTTGATAAATTATCAATAATTTTTGACTTGTTTTCAGATAAAGTATCAATCATTATATTCCCAACATTATGAATTTTATGTTCAGGAACTCTTTCATCTAGTAGATTATCTAAGGCATCCTCGGATGGAACTAAAAGTAAGTCACTAATTGCGTCAACCATTATTCTGTTTCGCTCTTCAGGCATTGTAAGATTCTTTGACCTCAAGCCTGATTCAACATGAAAAAGGTAAATATTAGACTCTTTTGCAGCTATTGACGCAGCAAGTGTAGAAGTTACATCTCCAAAGACACCAATTTTCTCAATTTTATTATTATTAAAAATATTTATTAATTCTTTAACGATGAATTGAAACTGATTACTTTGGGAATCAGTGGGAGCATTCAAGTTCAAGTCTGCATCTCTCATGTTTAAGTCTATAAAGATGTTGTTAGACATAGTTTTATCAAAATGTTGACCCGTATGAATAAATAAAACTTTTTTATTTTTATTCTCTAACTTTTTTAAAAGCGGTGCGGCCTTTACAAAATTTGGCCTTGTTCCAACTACAAGAGCAATGTCATATTCTTTAATCACTACTTTATGATTTTAGTGATTAAATAGTTATTAATGTACAACTATCATTGAATTGGTGAAAAAAAAGATTGTATTAAATGCATGTGGAGTTAAATCTTTAGGTGGAGTTAAGCTATTTGTTGAAGCATTTGAGTATTTCTCAACTTTAAATGAAGATATTATTGTTTTATATTCTGAAAATGAATTTTTCGGAGATTTAAAAAATCAAAGTTATGAAAACGGTAACGTAAAATTTATACAACTTACAAAAAAAAGATATCTTCATCCTTATTTAAATTTCTTGATCGGAAAAAAGTTAATGGAGGAAATTAATAGCAGTAGTGCAATTATTCATTTCGGAAATTTTGGATTTGATACTCAAGTGAAATCATTTATTTTTATACAAAATATACTTCCCTTTATTTCAAGAAATTTAAAAAATAGATTATTACTTTTTTTTATTAACAGAAGCTTTGAGAAGGCTGAACACATAGTTGTTCAGTTAAGCCATACAAGAGGATTAATCAACGATAAATATAAAAAGAAGATTCTACAAATAGGTGAAATCAAACAAACAAAAGTAAAAGCTATACAAAAAAATAACAACATCGTATGTTTTGGTAGCAATATACCAAATAAAAATTTTAAATTTATGCTAGATGTTTTAACCTCGTTACCAAATAATCAAAAAGTAACAATTATCAATCCTCCAACTAAATTAAATGAATTTAATTGTGTATTTACAGAGACACATGAGCAAACATTAAGCGTCATGTCTCTTAATGAAATATATTTTCATGCAAGTGAATTTGAAACAGTCGGGCTTCCACTTTATGAGGCTCAAGAACTTGGATTAAAAGTTGTAGCTCCAATTAAACCTTACTCTCAGAATTTTTTAACAAATAATGTCTATCTATACCATTATAAAAATATCGATGATGCACTAAATAAAATTAATGAAGCAGGTATTTCGGAGAACGATTACTTATTAGCAAACTCTTATACGGAAAACTGGAAACAAGTTCTAGATAAAATCTAGTTGATTTACTAATGTTTTCGGAGAGTATTCCTCAAGGAATTCCTCACTTGAGAATTTATCAATATTTTTAGTTAAATTATTAAGTTTCTCAATAAATTGGTCTTTATCTGAGCTTTTAGAAATAACTATCAAATTAGAATACTTTTTTGAAATTTCAATTACTGGATCATTTTCTATTTCTGCAAAATGAATTACAGGTTTACCGGTTGATATATATTCAATAACCTTACTTGGTAATTGAGAAGGGTTTTTATTTCCTATAGACAAAAGACAATGAATTGAGTCAGACATAATTTTGAGAGCATCATTTCTTGAAACCATATTTAAAAATTCATGATTTTCTTTATCATCTATATGCTTGCTTATTTCAATTTTTGAATCAGGATTTGTAAACCACTTAAACTTTAAGTTATCCAAACCTTCCAGATAATTTAATACATTTTCAGAACTTCTGACTCCCTTGGTTAGAATTCCAAAATATCCAAAAATTAATGGCTTTGAAGAATAATCATAAGATAAAGTCAATTGGAAAAGTTCATTGTCAAAAGTGCTGATTGGCTTACCAACAATTAACTTTTCTTTATCTATATTGAAATAAGATGCATGGGTTTCCAGAGATTCATTATGTGTGAACATAATTTTATAGGCCAAATTATAAAATTTTGATTCAAAGTATTTATTTAAAAAGAAATAGAGTATGTGATTATTTTCCTTTGCATTTTTTTTAAGTAAAAAAGGATCTCCAATATCCATAATCCATTTTTTTTTATTTTTTTTATTTAAAATATATGCTGCAACATGCGAGGAAAAAGGAAGACTCACAGAAATAATATAATCATAACTTATATTCAAATTTTTTTTATTTCTTAATATAGAAGCTAACCAAAACATTGAATAATCCGGCCAGGAAAAGGTTTTATACAAAAATCTGTAAATGAGTTTTAAACCCCTGAAGCCTAAATTTAATAATGACGAGCTATGTGACCTATTAGAACCTTTTCTTAAATTCTCTACTATCCCCTCTGGATTTTTATTACCAACGTATATAATATTTTCTTTTTTTTCTTCTTGTGGCGTGCCTGTTAAAACAATAACTTCATGACCTCTGTTAATTAATTCGTCATAAATCATTTTCCACCTTGTAGTTCTTGGACTTTGGTGAGGCAAAAACTGATGGGAAACTATTAATATTTTAGACATTACTTTTCTCACTAATAAATAAACCGATAAATGTAGCAAGCCAAACACTTAGCTCTTCACCTTGAAAAAAATACATTATTAAAATCACGAAAATACTCATATTTAAATATTGATTGAAATGGATATTATTAATTGGTAAGTTTTTTAATGTTTTTATTAGCAATAGTATTAACCAAAAAAATCCAAATATTCCCGTTGAAAATAAAATGTTCAGATACAAATTATTAAATGAAACAATACTGTTTTCATACCTTTCGATTATTACCCCATTACGAATTAAGTATTGCAAATCTGATTGAGTTTTGTTTATTGCATAATTATCTGAAAATTTAATATTTGAAATACCTAATCCTGAACCTAAGATACTTACATTATCTTCATACATATTTTCCCTAATTAAATTTAAACTATCAAATGAACTAATTCCCGAATTAATTACTGCAAATAATCTAGAAAATATACTGGTAGTAATATCTGTTGAATTTTTAGCTCTATCCTGCTCATCATCATAATATTCACAACTACAGTAATCTGGTGTATATGGTGGACACTGATCTTCATCTAGTGGTGGAAATTTATAAGCAAAAAGGTTTGCGAACACCAAGCAAATACCTAAAACAAAAATTGGAAATAACAATCGTAAATTTAATTTTGATTTTTGAAGTAAAGACAGAACAAAAACAAGTAACACAGCGATAATAAAACTCATTACTCCAGTAAGACTCCTTGTTAAAACTAAGCAAGTTATAGGCAATACTGACAAAACATACCAATAATTTTTTTCCCTTGCATTATAAAAATATAATGGAATTGTTGGTACAATCCACACAGCTAAAAAGCTTGGTTCTCTAAAGGTTCCATAATTTCTTAAAACAGTACAAGCTTTTATAATACTTTGAAATCCAATTCCAGTTCCCATCCTGTTTCTTGACAGGTCAGGAAAATTCATTACATATGAAAAATATGAAACTAATGAAAGAACTGAAATGATAATTGATGCATAAGAAATTAATTCAATAATTTTATCTCTATTGTTTATATTTAAAATTTTATTTAAAGAATAAATAATAGAAAAAAACGATAGAAAATTTAATAACCTCAATAAAACATACAACAATGGGCTGGCTATGGAATTAGTAATTAATGTTTCATATTGAAAAAATAAAAATATTATTGTTATTAATACACAATATATAGTCCAATAAAAATACTGTGAAACTAAAGAATTAATCTCAAATTTTTTTTCAACGAACAGATTTATAAACAAGAATAAAAAAATAGCAGTAGAGACCCATGGCAATGGTACACCAAAAACACTGAATGCATCTAATGCATTGAATAAAAATCCAATAAATAGGATTAGATATACAATATTTTTATTTTTTAAAATCATTTAACCCTCTTATATCCATTTGAAAACAAAATTTTTGTACCATTGTTAGATTCACCCCAAGAAGTATATTCTTCTAAATCTACATCATTAGAAAAATCTTCAATTAATACTTCTCCATCATGAATAATTATTTTTCTATATATTCTTTTTCCATTAAAATCCGCATAACCAAAATAGTTATATTTATTAAAAATTAAAGTATGGCCATTTCCCATATAATTTAACTTAAAGCAATCAAATTCATCCTCTTTTGGAATTTGAATTTTAGCTTTTGGACCCCAATGATATTCTAAGGATCTAAAACTATTTCTTATTTTAATATCATCGGTATAGGTTCCAGTACCTGGATCTCGTGCAATCCATCTATTATCTGTATAGCACTCTATTGACAACTGATCATAATGAGAATGCCCTCCAATACCATTTTGACCAATAGGTCCACATCTTAAACTAAGGTACTCCTCATCATTCCTCCATACATATAAACCAAAATTATTAAAACAATATCCCTCATAATCTTTTGTAAATACTTTTATTTTTTTATGACTAACTTTTGGTATTTGATGCAAAGATGGGGTTTTTGATTTTATTTCAAAATTAAATTTTTTTTCTAATTCAGATGAATCGAAATTAGGATAAAGCTTATCAATTAAATTGATCAACCAAATCATTTGTAATGGCGCATCTTCATCAAATGCAAAGTAAAATAATCTTCCTGAGTCATTATCTCCAATTTGAGTTAACTCACCATTGTTCATTAACATTTTTAAAAAGAATGAATTGGTTTTAATTATTTTCTCTATTTTAGGTAAAAGTTGAGATTCACTGTCAATTTCTTCAATCGCCAACTTACATACTATTAATGCCTCTACAACAAAAGCTGCATAATGTGAGGAGCCTTCAAAATTCGTACCATCCTCATAAAACTGCTTGTCTAATTCTGAATTTAATTCATTTTGATATTTTTGAAAATCCTCTTCATCATGCTCAAAACTGAAAGTAGCAATAGTTAAAAGAATAGATGTGAGTTCAACCAGATAATGATTGCCGACAACATTTCCCTTGTTTTCTAAATTATTTATCACGAATTCATAATGCTCACTTATATAAGAACTTAATAAATCTGTATTATTTCCTAATATTTTGGGAGTTTCAAGTTTGTCTTCTATAGCAAATAGGTGAAAAATTAAATTTATGTTCCTAATTGCAACATCCATAGGGCTATTCCAATAAATTAAGGGGAAATTATTTATATCAATATTTCCTGATTTTGCTTTCTGTAAATACTGCAGCCTTGAAGCTTCATAAGGAACTTTTACATCAGCAGTATTGAAATAAGCTGGTTTTAATTTTTTATTTGAAAATTTATAATTAGTAAAAATATCATTTGATAAAACGTACTGGGTAGAGGGCTTACCAAATATTTTGACATTATTTAAATCGACCATATCATTTGTATTCGGTTTACAATTTTGATTTATAAATTTTTGAAAGCTGGTATCTTTTCTAATTAATAATCTAAATTCTGATGGAAATTTTAAATTTGAACCATATAAATATTTAAAATTATATTTTATTTTTCTAAGTAATGTTTTAAAACTATTCATAAGATTTTTTGAAACTATAAGTCGTAATTGCTCCTATTACAATTTGAGATAAAATAATTGATAAAACAGCAGGATTATTGTTAAAGCTATGTACAAAATAATATATTCCTATCGATGCAACTGATCCAAATAATATAGATTTTGTTATATTAATTTCAAAATTTAATGCCCGTGAAAATATTATGTTTATTCTTGACCAAACCATTACCGGTAATGCAAAAAGTATCCAAGATGTATATGTTGAAACTTCACTAAATTCTTTACCCAATAATGATGTAAATATTTCTGATGCCAAACCTTTAAAAAAGATAAACAATATCGGAACTGTGAAAGATAATAAGAAAACTTTTCTTAACTTAATTCTTAATTCAGAAATACTGTCTCTATTTTTTGCTTTGGCCAATTCAGGAAATAGAATGTCTAAACTAGCAGCAACAAGTTGAAAAATTATCTCCAAAATTCGTCTTGCCCAAGCCAAAACACCCAATGTAGAACCGGAATAGAATAGACCTAACAAAACAATATCTAATTCCGAAATGAGCGCGCTTGAAAAAGTTGTAAGAACCATTTTTTTACCTGATTCTTGTAACTTATTTTTGACAGTGGTATTTGAAGTTAATTCAATATCATTTTTCGGTACAGATAAGTGGGCAACAACAAAAAAAGCTACAAGTGTCATAACCTGAAATATAATTAGCGAAGTTATTGTAAATCCCTGTAAAACAAGAACCCAGGCACCTACTCCATAAACTATTGTTCGTAATATTATTTGCTTAGAACTAGTGACGAAATCTCCCTTTGCTTGATAATAAGCCAGTGCTACATGAATCATTTCGTTAAAAACAAAACCTACAAGGAACAAGATTGTCATTGGTAAATCTCTATTCAAAAGTAAAGTTAAAGGTATCAAAATTATCAAAGCTATCATTAAATTTCTTATTATTAATGAATATGCATTTTGAAACATTAATTTAGAATTTTCATTTTTTTGAGCCAAAACTTTTGTTACAACTAAAGCCAGCGACATTACTGCAGCTGTGCCAATCAATACAGAAAGGCTTTTTGATGAAGCATATTCACCATATGTCTCCGCACCATATTCTCTACTAATTATCGTAATTAAAAAAAGGTTAACTAATAGAAGGCTAAGCTGCATAATTGAAATATAAATTGTATTTTTTTTCCAATTATTAATCATTGAGAAGTCCTACTTAAATGCCAATTAGATAAATTAGATAAATACCATTTCTTTTGGTAATCAGAACCAGAAAATATCTTTCTTAAAACACTCGGATCAAACAAGTGTGTTGAAGAGTTAAAATTCCTTACAGACTCATAAAATAAATCTTCATCTTTCTTAATCCACTCACCTACCGGAGCTCTAAAACCTTGTTTTTGCCTTTCTATAATGTCAGATGAAATATAATCCTTAGCGACTTTTTTCAAAAGAGGCTTCCCTGAATAATTAGGAATCAATAATTGTTCAGGAATTGTTAAAATAAACTCAACTAATTTATGATCTAGAAATGGAACTCTAGCCTCAACCCCAGACTGCATGACAAGTTTATCCATTCTCATAAGAAGTAATTCTGGCAATCTAATTTTTAAATCAATCAGTGTCATCCATTTTGATAGCTTTGCATCTTTATTATTAAAGTAGTCTTGCCAAAGATTATCAGCAAACCTAATCAACCCCGAATCTATTGAAATTTCTTTAGAAATAAGTGTATTAATTTGAGCTAGATTGAATCCTAAAGCACCTCCAGCAAAAGTAGTTTTTCCAGACAACATATTTGAAAGTAAATTAAGCCTGTGATTAGTAAATTTCGAAATTTTGTTATTTTGTGAAGAATATGGTTTTTTATAATTAGATAATTTTAATAACCTATTCCAATGATCATATCCATAAAATAGTTCATCAGATCCTTCTCCAACTTGTACAACTTTTATTCCAGATAATTTAGTAGCTTTTCCTAAAAAGTATAAAGGTATACCAACCTCATCACCGACAAGATCGTCTTGATAAAAAGCATAATTATCTAAAATATCTTTAAAATTATTAAAATTTATCTTCTCTTCATGGAGGTTTATTCCTATTTCATTAGATGCAAATCTTGCCTCTTCTAATTCTCCCCTATATCCTTCAAAACTTTCTTCATAGTCAACATTGAATGCTTTTAGAGAAGAGTCTGTATTTTGTTTCATTAATTTTCCTAAAAGTGAAGAATCTAAACCTCCAGAGAGAAAGAGTCCAACCTCAACATCACTCACTTTTCGATATTCAACAGATTCATTCAGTAACCTATCTAGTTCCTCGGCAACCGTTTTTTCATTCAAATCATTATTTACTGAAAAACTAAATGGATCCCAGTAAATTTTTTTTGAAATTTTTCCATTTTTATTTACTCTAATTAATTGCCCGGGTTCTAATTTGTTAATATTTTTATTACCAGTACTATCAGCTGGCACACAAAGATGTCTCAAATAGGCTAAATAAGATTCTGTATCAGGCTCAAATTTAATGAGTTTTGATAATTCTATTGCCTTAATTTCTGAACCAAATATGATCCAATTATCACTAACTGAATAATATAAAGGCTTAATACCAATACGATCTCTTGCCATAAACAGTTCGCCACTGATGTTGTCATAAATTACAAATGCAAATTGACCACGTAGTTTATCCAATATTTTCTCTTCATATTCGACGTAGCCCTGTAAAAGCACTTCTGTATCACCATTTGTTATAAATTTATATCCTTTTGTTTCTAATTCCTTTCTTAATTCTTTATAATTATAAATTTCACCATTAAAAACTATTGTGTATCTAAGATCATTAGATTGAAAAGGCTGATTGGAACGATCATTTAAATCAATTATTGATAATCTTGTATGGATTAAGCAAACAGAATCATTAATAAATTGATGGGAAGAGTGGTCCGGACCTCTATGTTCTAGAGATCGCTTTACATTCTCAACAACTGTTGAGTCAATTTTGGAATTGTTTAAGCTTACAATTCCAGCTATTCCACACATTTATCTAACTTTAATGTAATATTTTTTATTTAAAGAACATAAATTATTTTTGTTTAAAGTTAATAATATGAAATATTTTATTGATTATATTCTTCTCATAATTATTTTCCCTATTTTTTTAGTTGTTTTTCCTATAATTTCTTTATTTATTTTATTACTTGATTCGGGACCTGTAATTTACTCTCAAAATAGAGTTGGATTGAATGGTAAAGAGTTTAAATTACATAAATTTAGAACAATGTCAGTAGCTTCAAATGAAGAAATTCATAAGAAACACTACAAAGACCTTTCACAAAATAAAAAAATTGAGCCATCACTGACTCCTGATGATCCCATTCGAATCGAAAATGATGATAGAATTACCAAAATAGGAACTTTTTTAAGAAAAACATCATTAGACGAATTACCTAACCTTCTTAATGTTTTACAAGGACAAATGTCCTTAGTTGGACCAAGGCCATTAGTTAAATATGAGTCTGATCTTTATGGAGAATACAGAGAAAAAAGGAATTCAATAAAGCCTGGAATTACTGGTCTAGCTCAAATCCAAGGAAGGTTAGATTTGAGTTTACAAGAAAGACTCTACTGGGACATAAAATATGTTGATGAAAAGTCTTTTAATTATGATCTGATTATTATTTTAAAAACTATTTATTCAGTACTCTCAAGAAGAGGAGCAAATTAAGTCAATATATTTGCTAATAACTATTTTCTTATTTGATATATTTTGCTGAAAATGACTTACGTTCTCTAATATTTGATTAACTTTTTCAAGATTTTTCATTTGTTGAAGCGTACTCTCTAATTCTTCAGGATTATTTAAATCAATATTGAAACCCAAATCATATTTGTCAATTAATTTTGAAACAGCGGAATTAGGATTAGAAAAATTTAATAGTATTTTATTCATATTTAAGTAATCAAAAGTTTTACCTGGAAACCCTTCAATTGTTATTTCATAATCTAAACAAATTAATGCATACGGAATATCTTTTACTTTTTCCTCTAAATCTTCCCTTGGAAGATAATCATTGATATTTATATTTTCATCTGAAAATTTCGATAAATCTTCAAATTCCTTTCCTGCCCCATAAAGGTCCAATTTCCAGCTTTGGGGAAATTGCTTATTGAAGAAATTTATGAAAGCACTGATGTTTTGTGGTCTTCCAGTATTACCGGCATAAAATATTTTTTCTAATTCCAGATTTGGTTCAAAGTTGCTCCTTGGAAATGGTGAAAAATGATTTATTGTGTAAATTTTATTTTCATTAATACTTCTTTTATCAATTAAATATTTTTTCAACTCTTCAGAGTTAACTACAACTTTATTAACATTTTTTAGTGAATAATTATCAAGAATTTTGAACAAAAATTTTAAAATTCTATTTGGCTGTTCATCTAATTTTTCAGCTATCTCAGGATATAACTCCCAAAGTGAATAAATTGTATTTATCTTTAAAATTTTAGAAGTAAAAATACATACTAAATTCATAGTTGGTGGATAACTAAAAATTAAAATTTCTTTATATTCTTTTCTGTTTTTATAAATAAAACGAATAGCTTTAAAGTTAAAACCTAACCATTGAAAAAATCTAGAAGAATTTGAAAACTGGCGTGGGTGTGATTCAATGAAATTAACTTTAATCCCTTTGAACATACCAACGCTTACATTCTTATCGTTTTGATTAAATTCTCTAGCACTTTTTAAATTGTATTGTGGAGAGCTTGATAAAACTTCAATATTGTTTAATTCTTTATTCAATCCATCTGCAATTTCAGATACAATCATACCTGTTGATATAGTGTCAGGCGGAAAAGTTAAAGAATGGATTAGAATTTTTTTCATTTTAAAAATGATCTTGAGATATCAAAATCATAATTTTCTTTACCGTGTCTGTTAAAGTTGTTGCTTTTACTTAAATCTATCAAATCATCAACAATTACTTTTGAAGCAGTCCCATCCCCAAAGGGGTGATTCCAAACGGTATTTTTTAATTCATAGGCTTTTAAATGTATCTCTTCTAAATTGACATTGTTAATAGTTGGATCAAATTTTATAGATGACTTGACCTCATACACCTCGGGTCTTTCTGTACTATATCTCATTTGAACTGTTGGAATTCCTAATATACATGCTTCTTCTACTACCGTTCCTGAATCAGATAAGCAATAAGATGAGTTTTTAAGTAAGTAGATGAACTCTAGATAACCAATAGGGTCTATAACCAGGATGTTATTATTCAATTTCATTCCTGAATCTTTTAATTGTCTTTGAGTGGCATATCCCATTGGGAATATTACTTTTTTATTTGTTGCGTTTAGTAAATTAATTATGTTTTCAAAACTTTTTGAACTTAAAATATTTTCTCTTCTATGGCACGTAACTAAGGCGAATTCTTCTTCTTTTATAAAATTTTTGACTTTATCTTCAAGAAAATTAACCCCGGTATCAAACAAGTCTTTAAATTCATCAAGAATATCAACTATAGGATTTCCAGTTACTTTTATAATGCCGTCAGATATACCTTCATTTAAACCTTGTTTTTTGTATGACGGAAGGTATGTATAAATTCTATCTGAAAGATGGTCAATTGTTTTTCTATACTTTTCTTCAGGCATTCTCCAATCATATGACCTCATACAGCCCTCTATGTGAATAATTGGTATATTATGCTGTGCAACGCCTATAGAACCCATAACTGTATTTGTATCACCTAAAAACATAACAGCTTTATATTTGTGATTTTCCAGGTGTGAATAGGTCTCATTAATTATTGAAGAAACTGTAGTTGCGTCATTTTTGACATCGATTTTAAATTCATAATCTGGTTTAGGAGTATCTAATTGGTTAAAAAAAACATCTTTCATATTTTCCGAATAATGTTGTCCAGACCATATGAAGTCAAACTCAATATCTGTACTTTGATTTAATAATTTTAGTATTTTGCTTGCCCTAATTACATCGGGTCTAATTCCAAGAATTAATCCAATATCTTTCATATGGTATTAAGAATACCTTTAGTTAAATTGCTTTCAGATAATTCTTTAATATTTTCTTCAATTGTTGGGATATCTCTATATCCAGCATCTGTCCAAAGTATTTTATTTGCATCTTCGTTTTCAGCTTTTAAAGTTCTGTTAACCGGATTATCCGAGCTGGTTTTTTCTACCATTACATCAACACTAAAAAACTTTTTAAAGTATATTAATAAATCATATTTTGAAACCTCATCCTTAGGTAATACATGTTGTATATTATTTTTGAAATTATTATTTTTAATCATGCCGTGAACAATCTTTGCAAAATTTAATGTTGTTATCCCATTCCACTTATGATCTATAAAACCATTTACTTTCCCTTCGCTTTGAGATAAAAACCAATTTAACAAAGACTTTCCTCTGCCAGCCTCTGGCCCTACGATACTGCCTCTTAATAGATATTTGTTTACATTTACCGCTTCTCCAGCAATTTTTGATTTTCCGTACACATCAATCGCATCTTGAAAAGAAGACTCTACGTATTCACCCGTTAACCCAGAAAAAACACAGTCCGTACCAATTTGAATAAATTTAAAATTATATTCTGATGCAAGGTTTGAAATTTTTATTGGGAAATAGCTGTTTACTTCTAATGCTCTCTCAATTGATTCGTTACTTTCTTCATTAATTTCAGGTTTGATAAGCCCGATACAATTTATGAGAAAATCAGGATTTGTGTCTTTAATCAACTCTTCTAAATCATCAGTTAATGCATCGAATTTATGAGAATTTACGTGTGAAAGATTTTGTGTATTATTTCTGTAGGTAAGAAATATATCAAATTCATCAGTATCAATAAAATATTTAGTTACCATATTTCCAAGCATTCCACTTGAACCAAGTATCAATAATTTATTCATAAAAATTTGGTTTATATTCGCTCCATGGATCCCAGAATTTAGAATCAAAACGATAATCATCTTTGACTGACTCATCTAAAGGCAATGATGAGAAATACCTTATAGAATTATTTTCAGTAATATTCATTGCACCATTTGCATAATTATTTGGCACATACAATATTCCATCTGCGGGGGTTAAAGTAAATTTATGAATTTTTATATTACTAGATGGGTTATCAAAATCTTCTATTTGTACAGCACAAATTAAGAATTCTCCCTCTTCAACACTAATCCACTTTTCTTCTAATTTATGTCCGTGCCAAGCCCGAACTGTTTTAATTAATTTATTTTGAACTTTATATGTTCTAACGACATTTTTAAAATTAAGTTCATTTGTAAAATAAAGAGTTCCCCTATCATCTGAGTGTGAATTGCTTGAATACAAAATAGGGTCCATTTTTATTTAACTCCATAAGTTTGTAAAAAATTTTGATTTGAATATCTAGGATCATTAATGTCTTTAATTCTATTTGAAGAAATTAACTGATGTATTTCATTTATACCTTGTTTCAAATCAACATTAGCTTCAAATCCAGTAACGTCTTTTAATTTGTCACTAGAAACCTGATAATTTCGAGCATCTTGAAAAGGGAGAGGTGTTGTTTCTATATCAACATTACTAATTTTATTTTTGATCTCATTAGCAATTTCAATAATTTTAAAATTTTTGTAATGAAGATTAAATATACCATTTGTTTGAGTATCAAGTGTATGGCCTATGGCATTTGCTACATCTTTAACATGAAGAAGAGGTCTCCACTGCTCACCACCAAAAACACTCATTTTTTTATCGATATAAGCTTTAGTCGTTAGGATATTTACAACTAAATCTAATCTAATTCTTGAGAATTGATCACCAACCCCAAATAGGGTTCCTAATCTAAAAATAATTGAGTCTGCGTCATCTAAATATTTTTCAGCAACAAGCTTTGATGAAGCGTATTCAGAAAGTGGGTTAACTTCAGAATTTTCATCAAGCACCCCTTCTTGGGCTCCGTAAACTGAACATGTAGAAAGAAATACTATTTTTCCTTTAAAATTCTTAACGAGGTTTTTTACAGTTTCTGAATTAATTTCGTGAGTAAGAGAAGGATTTATAGCACAAGCTCCATCACCCACCAAAGCAGCTAGCCATATTACAGCATCATATTGTTTTAAAATATTGTTAATTTTTTTATAGTCTCTAATATCTCCGAATATAAAATCGATATTTTTTCTATAAGAATTTTCATAAATTAGGGAATCATAAACTGTTACTTCATTATCTTTTGATAATAAGTCAACTATACCACCGCCAACATAGCCTGCCCCGCCGACAATTAATACTTTCATCTTATTTAATAGTATATGCTTTTATTTTCTTAATAATTATTGTTTATTTTTTTGAAAATATTTTCTTAAACAGATATATATCAAGCTTTGTTACCATGTCTAATGTGAGTAAAAACGTTCTTGTCACTGGAAGTTCAGGGTTTATTGGTTTTAATCTTTCGAAACGCTTACTAAATGAAGGTCATAAAGTGACCGGAATTGACTCTTTTAATGAGGCTTATGATCCAAGTTTTAAAAGACTAAGACAGCAGATACTTAAAAAAGATTTAAATTTTAATGATTACGAATTAAATCTAGATATTTATGAAAATTTAGAGAGTATTAAAGAAAACAGTGATTTAAATTTTGATATAGTGTTTCATTTAGCTGCGAGAGCTGGTGTGAGACAGAGCTTTTTAGATCCTATCTCATATATTAGAGATAATACAATTGCAACAACTAATGTGGCTAATTTTGTCAAAGATTTCGAAATAGATAAATTGGTCTTAGCTTCAACATCCTCTATTTATGGAAATAGTGGATCAAATAAAATGACAGAGGGTGAAGATGAAAAAATTGAACCACCTTCAATATATGCAGCATCAAAGTTATCCGGAGAGGTTTTTGCAAAAAATATTTTAGAAAATACAGTTTCTAATATTATTATTACAAGATTTTTTACAGTATATGGTCCGTTTGGACGACCAGATATGTCAATTTTAAGATTTATACACTGGATTGTGGAAGGCAAAAAAGTCAATTTATTTGGTGATGGAAAACAATCAAGATCATTTACATATATTGATGATGTAACCGAATTATTAATTTTATGTGAAAATACAAATACTAACTGCACACTAAATGTTGGCAATAATAGTACCTCAACATTAATTGAAATAATACAATATATTGAAGAAGCAACTGGTAAAAAAGCAGAAATTGATTACCAAGAACGAGCATATAAAGATCCAGATGTAGTTTTGCCAAATTTAGAAAATACAAAAAATACCACAGGGTGGACCGCTAAAACAGATATTAAAAGTGGAATAGAAAATACTGTAAAATGGTATTTTGTAAATAGAGATTTAATTAAAAATCTAAAATATATATAAGGTTTTAATGAAAAAAGTAATTATAACTGGTGGTGCTGGATTTATAGGCACAAGCTTAGTAAAAGCATTAATTGAATATGGTATTGAAAAAATATTAGTAATTGACGATCTTTCTACAGGTTCAAAAGCAAATTTAGATAACCTGCTTTCAGATAAAAAAATTGAATTCATTGAATCAAGAATTGAAGATATAGATAATATCAATGATTTATTTAAAGATTATGATTTTTGTTATCACCTAGCTGCTGGCGTTGGGGTTCAATATATAATGGATAATTTGAGTGAATCATTATTAACAAATATACTAGCTACTCATAAAGTGCTTGAAGCGTGTCAAGCAAACAGTCTTCCCGTATTACTAACTTCTACATCTGAAGTGTATGGTGTTGCCGAGGATAAAGTTTGGACTGAGGAAACAAAAAGCTTAATAGGTCCGACAACAAAATTACGATGGTCTTATGCAGCATCAAAAATGATTGATGAATTTATTGCTCTTTCTCTTTTTAAGGAAGGGAAAGTTTCGCCCATAGTTGTTCGCTTATTTAATATAATCGGGCCTAACCAACTCTCAAAATATGGAATGGTCGTACCAAGGTTTATTGAAGCTGCAATTAATGATGAAGATATTTTAATTCATGGTGATGGCTCACAGTCTAGATCTTTTACATGGGTAGAAGATGTAGTAACTTATCTTATAAAACTTGCAGAGTTAAAAGCATATGGAGAAATATTTAATATTGGTCAAACTGAAGAGATCAGTATTAAAGAGCTTGCAGAACTAATTATTGAAAAAAGCAATTCAAATTCGAATATAATTTTTAAAAGCCATGAAGAGATTTTTGGAAATTCTTTTGAAGATCCTAAAAGACGTACACCCGGGATTGAAAAAATTATTGAATTTACAGGAATCAAACCTAGCAAAAATATTGAATTTATGATCGAAAATATAATTAATCACAAACAAAACAACTAATAACGTGAATATTCTCATAACAACTGGAATATACCCTCCAGATGTTGGGGGTCCTGCAACATTTGTTCCGCAAATTGCAGATAAATTATCAATAAAAAATAACGTTAATGTTATTACATTTAGCGAAATAGTAAATAATACAGAAAAAACAAAATATGAAGTTACAAGAATCAAAAGAAGGCAGAATAAAATTATTCGGTTTTTAAAAACTTTTTATTTAATAATTAGATTTGGAAAAGACTCAGATATTATTTTTGTTAACGGGTTATGGCTTGAAGCATACTTAGCTAATTTATTGATTAGGAAAAAAACAATAAGAAAGATAGTAGGTGACCCTGTTTGGGAAAAATATTACTCGCAAAATAAAATTAATGATGGATTTGATGAATTTCAGAATAAAAAATATAACTTACCTATAGAAATTTATAAATTTGTCAGAAACATATCTTTGAAATCTGTAAACACTGTAGTGGTACCCTCAACTCATTTGTTAAATTTTGTTAAAAATACAGGCTTTAATGGCAATTTAATACAAATAAACAATGGAACTAAAAATAGCAAAATTATTAAAAAAAAATATGATGAAAATAGTTTTTTGATTGTTAGTCGTTTGGTTAATCATAAAAATATTGATCTTGTAATTAAGGCATTAAATAAGCTTAGACAGCAAAACTCATTAAACTTTAACCTCAACATAATTGGTGATGGGCCTGAATTCAGAGAAATTAAGAATTTAATCGAAGAATTGGATTTAAGTCAATCAGTGACTCTAGTTGGGCCAAAATTCGGGTTTGAACTTGATGAATATTACAAGAATTCGAACTACTTTTTACAGATGTCTAGTTACGAAGGGATGCCTCATACAGTTCTTGAAGCAATGAATCATGGATTAATTGTGATAGCATCAAAATTTGGTGGTAATTATGAACTTATTGGTAATAATAATTTAGGCTATATTATTGAGACTCTAGAAATTGATCAAATCGCAGATTCTATAAATAAGGCTCTAAACGATAGTCAAAAACAAACAAAAGCATTAATGGGTAAAAACTTAGTAAATCAAAAGTACAATATTGAATTAACCACTGATAAATATGCTGAAATAATTTTAAAAAATGAATAAGAAAAAACTACTATATTTGAATCTATCAACTGACGATAATGATGTTTCTTTGGGATTTTCTAATACTTGGCTTTCAAAATTCTCTAATAAATTTGAAAGTGTGGATTTAATATCTCTTAATAAATCCACAAATAACAAAAATGGATTTAAAAATGTTAAGATCTATGGTGTTTCTCAATCTGAAAACCTATCAAAGTTGTCTAAATTTCTAAGACTAAAAAACTTAGTTAAAGACCTAACTAAAAAAAACGAATATGAAGTATGTTTTTCACATATGTCACCTTTATTATCAATAATTACAAAATTATTTAATCAAAATAATAAAACTATATCAATTCTTTGGTATACACATCCAAAGCCAAAAGAAATATCCAAAAAATTTATTCTTTTTATTAGTCTATTTATAAACAATAAAATTGTCACCGCTTCTAAATCATCGTTTCCATACTATTCGAAAAAAGTGAAAGTAATTGGTCATGCAATAGATTACGAAACATTTTTATACAAAAAAAATAGTATCAGCAACAAAGATATTGTTATTTTGAGCAGGATTTCAAAATCCAAAAATTTAGAATTAAGTATTGATTGTTTTTTAAAAAGTAAATTTAATCAAAATTCAATTACAGTAATTGGAGATGCTGTAACTGCTGATGATAAGGATTATAAAACTTTTCTTATAAAGAAATATAAAAAAAATGATAATGTTATTTTTAAAGGCATGATTCCTCACAAAGATTTACCCAATGTTTTAAAAAGCTATTCGTACCATATCAACTCAACTCCCTCGGGATTTTATGATAAGTCTGTTTTAGAGACTCTCGCTGCAGGGATATATAACTTTTATCTCAATGATGACTACGATAAACTTTTTGATACCAAATCATTAAAATATACAAAATTCTCATCTAAACAAAATTCTTTAACTCATTTATTGAATTCAGTTTATGAATTAGATGAAAAAAAAATATTAGAAATTATTTCACATGCACAATTCAGTGTCGCAAGAGAGTCCATATCGACAATTTCAGATAGAGTTCTTTCTACAGTTGAGAACTAACCCAGTCAATAGTTTTAGTTAATCCGTCTTCTAATCTGACTTTAGGTTCCCAATTAAGCAAAGTTTTAGCTTTTGAAATATCGGGCTTTCTCTGCTTTGGGTCGTCTTGTGGCAAATCTTTGTTAATTAACTTTGAATTTGAATTTGTAAGTTCTATGATTTTTGACGCTAACTCATTAATAGTAATTTCAATTGGATTACCAATATTAAATACTTCATTATGTTCAGATTCCATTAGAGCAACAATTCCATTAACTGTGTCCTGAACATATGAAAAACTTCTTGTTTGAGAACCGTCACCATATATTGTGATATCTTTGCCGTTTAATGCTTGAACTATAAAATTAGTTACAACTCTTCCATCATTTAATTGCATTCTTGGTCCATAAGTATTAAAGATTCTAACTATTTTTGTTTGAAGATTATAAGTTCTACTGTATGTTGCTGTTGCAGCCTCTGCAAATCTTTTTGCCTCATCATACATACTTCTCTCACCATTGGGATTTACGTTACCCCAGTAGTCTTCACTTTGTGGTGAAATTTCAGGATCACCATAAATTTCAGAAGTTGAAGCCAATAAGTAATCTGCGTTCTTTACTTTTGCAAGTCCTAAGGTATTAATGGTTCCAATGCTTCCAGCCTTTAAAGTGTTTACAGGATTTTCTTGATATGCAATTGGCGATGCCGCACTTGCAAAATGGAAAATAAAGTCAATTTCCTCAGAAATTTCAATGTGATCTTGAACATCGTGTTTAATAAATTTTACATTTTTGTGGTTTAACAAATGTTCTACGTTCTTTTTATTTCCTGTTAGCAAGTTATCCAAAAGAATTAAATCGTGTTTCTTGTCAAAAAGGGTATCTGCTAGATGAGAACATACAAATCCCGCCCCACCTGTAATTAAAATATTCAACTTAACTCCATGGGTAATAAATTACACAATTATTTTTAGAACAAAATTCACTAAGGTTATTTCCAAACTCTTCTTTCTGCGGGTACATTATTGAAAGAAGGGAGTTTGGAGAGACATCTTTTATTTCAGAAATATAAGCAAGCTCAGACACTTCAACCTGTGGATCTAAAATAAGTACCTCTATATTCATTTCTGTGAGTATTTTATATATATCTAAAGTTGGTGAATTTCTTAAATCATCCGTATCTTCTTTAAATGCTGCACCAACTAAATAAATTTTCTCTAAATTATTACTTTCTTTTAATGATATTAATTGATTTACAGTCCATTTTAGATGTTCATCATTTGATTCAATTATATTGGATATTAACGGTAAATTTAATTCGTCTTCCTTGTAAAAGTTATTAACTTCAACAAGATCTTTTGGGAAACATGAGCCTCCCCAAGATGGCGATGGTCTAAAATAATGAGATCCTATTCTGTCATCAAGGCCTACCCCTTTTAAAACATCTTGAAGATTAGCATTTGAATATTTAGCCAATCTTGTTGCTTCATTTACGAATGACAGTCTCATAGGTAAATAAGTGTTTGCAAGATATTTTATTAACTGAGAACTTATTGGATCAGTGATAATTATTTCAGCATCATAAGTGCTATAAAGTTGTTTCAACTTTTCAATCTTTTCTAGATTTAAACCACCTATTACAACCCTATCAGGATTAAAAAAGTCATGGACTGCACTGCCCTCTCTAAGAAATTCTGGATTAAAAGTTAAAAGTTTTTTATCATAACCAACATTGTTACATACATTTTCAATTTCATATGGTGGAATAGTTGATTTAACAGTAATTGTAATATCTTGATTATCCAGTTTAGAAATCTCAGTGATTGCAGATTCTAAAAATTTTGTATCTACTGAGTTTGTTTCAAGATTGTTGGGTGTTTGAACACATATAAATACAATATCCGTTTCGTCCCAGCTAAGGCCTTGATAATTATCATGAAAAGACATACGCTGAAAATTTTCTTCATTTGTGAAATAATCACCTAAACCAGGTTCGAAAAAAGGTAAATTTTTATTTGCTAAATAATCAATTTTTTTTGAGTCTAAATCAACAAAGGAAACCCTGTGTCCTTGTTCTGCAAAGCCTACACCAGTCACTAAGCCAACATAGCCTGTTCCTACTATGACAATGTTCATATTATGCAATGTTAACAATTTATAGTTTTAATATGATAAGTAATGATAAATTATATAGCTCACTGGGAATGGATATTAACAAAATCTCGTGGATCTATTGTTGAGAGTATTAAAGATTTTGAATTTAGGTCAATTTGTCCTATTGACAACAACACCGAGTTAACTAAATATTATAAAGAAAATATTAACTGGGAAATTAATAGAACCGACAATTACCAATTAAATGGGATTATTAAGTTGATAAAAATACTAAAAACATTAGAAGAAAAGTCAATCATTCATATTTTCACTATAAAATCTGGATTTATTTATATTATTTCAAAATTATTTGTTAAAAAAGAGTTTAAAGCAATTCTTTCCATTACCGGTATGGGGTTTCTGTTTAGTAAAAATGTATTAGCAATAATATTAAAAGCCTTAATTAGACCAATATTTTATGTGTTCATTAATAAAATTTATGATGTTATTATCTTTCAAAATCTAGATGATCAAAATACTTTTCTAGAATATTCTAAATTTAAAAATAAAACTGAATTAGTAAAAAGTTCAGGTCTTGATACCAAAAATTACGTCTTAAAAAAGAGCTTTAACAACAATCTAAAAGTTATTTTTGCATCAAGATTGTTAAAAGATAAAGGTATTAATGAATTTATAGAATTAGCAAAATCCTTAAAAGGGAGCAATATGGAGTTTTTTATAGCTGGCGATATAGACCTAGGGAATCCTGAGTCTCTTAGTTTTAACGAATTAGAAAATTTAAAGAAATTAGATTATATTAATTATTTAGGATTTGTAAATATTGAAAATGAGATACATAAATATGATGTTCTTGTATCTTTGTCAGCACATGAAGGCTTTTCAAGAATTCTACTCGAATCATCTTTTGTTGGACTTTATGTAGTGAGTTTTGAAAATAACGGTACTAAATTTATTTCTGAACTTGAAAATTCAAAATTGATTTCTAATTTAAACATCGATAGTTTTAAAGAAGTATTAGAAAATTTACAAGAAACTAAGTTATCGCTAAGTAGTAAAAATCGTGATTTAATTGAAACAAATTATTCTTCTAACGAAATTGCTAAACAGTTCAATAATATTTATAAGAGTATTTGATGAGTAGTATTCAGATAAACATATATTTTACAGCATTCATTTCGCTAGCTTTATCGATTGTATTTAATTATTTAATTTTTACTTTCACTAAAAATACAAATTATCAAAAAAATAATAATGAAAACAGACTATCTAAAAGAAACGTACCCCCCTTAGGTGGTATCGCAATAGCATTATCTTTTTTACTTTCTGTACGGTTACTTGGTCAAGCTGAATCAGACTTTATAACTATAGCTTTATTTGGTGTTCTAATAGCAATTATGGGAGCTTTTGATGATTTTTATAACCTTAGCTGGAAAATAAAACTTTTTTTTCAAATTTTATTCGTTGCTATACCAATTATTTTATTAAATATATTTTTAAACTTTGAATCAACGCTTGGAATTGATTTGAATAATACATTAAATATATTTATTTCAATTTTGTGGATAGTCCTCCTTATAAATTCTATTAATTTTATTGATAACATGGATGGTTTGGCTGTTGTTGTTTCAGGTGGAATATGTATTCAGATTATATTATTGACTTATATTTTTGCACAAAATAAACTAACAGATATTTCAGTTATATTGCTTTTTACGATGTTTGGATTCTTAATTTTTAACTTTCCTCCTGCAAGGTTATATCTCGGTGATTCAGGAAGTCTTTTTATAGGATTTCTTCTTGGATTCATAAGTATTTTATTCACCTGGAATAACTCTGGTAGCCAAATCTTAAGCTATATTTTAAGTCCAATAATTTTATTCTTTACAATTCCACTTTTGGATTTCATTGTAATTATGCATTACCGTATATCTAAAAAGATTTCTCCAACTACTGGCGGAACTGACCATATTTCACATAGGTTATTAGCTAAAGGATTTTCAGAAAAAAAAGTGCTTCTTCTATTTTTTATTTATAGTGTTATTAATTTTATTTTAATAATTTGCTTTGTAATGCTTGAAGGGTGGCTCTCAGTATTTTCATTTTTATTTTACATATTGCAATTAATTGCAATGTTTATATATTTAAAACAATTAGAAATTTTACAATAACTTTTCTTCCAAATCTAAAATTCTCTCAGGGGTGCCTGCATCTATCCACCAAGAATTTAGACTTACACTAGTACACCTATCTTCATCAATATATAGATTTATTAAATCAGTAATTTCATATTCTCCTCTGTTTGAGGGTTTCAATTCATCAATCTTTTCCATACATGTTGCATCAAAAATATATAGACCTACTACCGCATTATTGCTTTTAGGATTTTTTGGTTTTTCTTCTATTTGAATTACTTTATTATTTAAATCAGTAATGGCGACTCCAAACTCCTCGGGGTTTGGTACTTCTTTTGTAAATATTATTGAATTTTTGTTTGAGTTCACTAGTTCCTCAAAGTTAATATTTTGCATTGGATTAATTCCAAAAAAATTATCTCCAAGCACAAAAACAACCTGATCGTCATGATTTACTTTTGATTTGGCTTGTTTCAATGCGTGGGATATACCTAACTGTTCTGATTGTATTGCAAACTCAATACTGTATTTTTTACTCATTTCGCTGGTCTCATGCTTGATGAGGCTATCAAACGAAGGATTAGTTATTATTATAAATTCTTCTAGTCCCCAGCTAATTAATTGCTCTAGTTGTTGAACTATCATTGGTTTCGAATTCACTTTTAGCAGAATTTTAGTTGATTCATTACCTCTAAAACCTTGAAGTCTTGTTCCAAGTCCTCCAGCGGCAATAATACATTTTATAGCATTCACAATGCTTAATTATATAGTTATACTTGATTTTTGATAGTATGAAAGAAAATCGTTACGTAATATTATTTAGTATCCTCGTTTTATTAGGAATAAGTGCATATTTGTTATTTCCTAATTTTCAAACCCAAGAATTTGATCAAGATGTAGTTGAAAATATTATGGATGGTGTTACCACTACTGTTTTGAATGGAGAAAAAGAATCAAGTAATACAGAAAATAATGAAGAGAATATCATTACAGAAAAACCAATTGTAAATGTTCCTGAAATTGAAAACTTACTTGATTTAAATAAAACACCAAATATAAACGATAATATTACTGCTTATTTATTAATTGGATCTGACGAGAGAGGCAATGAAGACGAAGAAAGCTATATTGATGGAAAGCGTGCAGATGTAATAATTTTAGGATTTTTTAACGAAAGTATAAATAAAAATGCTTTAATTTCTATTCCAAGAGACACATTAGTAAATAATTTATGCACTGGCGAAGTTGAAAGAATTAATGCTAGTTATAAAAAAAATAATTGTGGTAACGGTGCTGAGAATATAGTTGCTGCTGTAAACACCCTAACTGGTATAAAAATACAACATATTGCTAGTTTTAATTTTGATGGTTTCGAAACAATTATTGACTCTTTTAATGGTATTGAAATTTGCGTTGATAGAACACAAAGAGAGGGATTTGCATTTGAGCTTCAAGAAGGGTGCCAAAAAGTTAATGGTTCCACGGCATTAAATTGGACCCGTTCTAGAAATACAGAAGTACTAATTGGACAAAAAATTATTGATGAAAATGGTAACGATAATTCTGAATGGAAAAAAATGGACAATGTAAGTGACCTTTCTAGAGTTGAAAGACAGCAATACCTTGTAATTCAACTCTTAAGTGAATTAGAAAATTTTTCAAGTTTTGCAGAATTACTACAATTTATCCAGGCTCTTGAAGAGACATTTGTAGTTGATGAGGGATTAAGTGTTAATAAAGCTACAAATATTTTATGGGATATGAGGACAATAGAACTAGACAACATAACAAAACTAACCATACCAACATCTCCATATGAATTAAATGATGGTAGACAAGTGTTAATCCTTAATGGTAACTTTTATGATTTTGCAACAGAGAATTTACTAATAGACGAATAATAGTCAGACACTAAGAAACTTATACAAATAAATAAGAATAAAGATGCATCTGGAGAGTAAATTAAATCATTCGTTAAGTTTTGAATAAGAAAAGCAATTATTACTATTTTTGATAAATAGTTTTTCTTTTTATCAAGAAATGATTTGTAAAGTATTAAAAGAATCAGACTGTAAAATAAAACTGTTAACAGCAGTCCATACTCAACAGCAAACGTTAAATAACCATTATGAGCTGTAGTCAGTTGATTTAAATGTGAGTTAGAAGTTATTCTCCCTGGGAGAGAAACGATTTTATTATTATTTGTTGCTAAAACACCACTAGATAAGCTCAGATCTCCTACTTTATTGCTGTATGTTCCAGTACTGTCTGCCCATTCAAAAAATAATCTAGAATCGTAGATGTACCATTTCCAAGAATGCTTTCCAGAATTAAATGCGGAAGAAGAAGAAATCAAAACTTGTTTATTGCTAGGGATACTTGGTAATGAAATTTCAAGATCAATTATGAAATCCTGACCAGTAAATTCCAAATTATGAGGAATTGCAATCCAATACTTATTTGGTGAATAAGAAATGACACCAAAATCAGTAAATTTAAGTTCATTAATATCTTCATAAGAAATCAATGTATTAGGTTTATAAAGATAAAATAAATTGTTTAATTCAGCTTCGTTAAAATTTATTTTTAATAAATCTTGTTCTGTTGTAATAGATATTTTAGATATTTCACCATTTAACCAATTATTTCCAAAAGACTGCCCATCAGCCCAGCCACCAACTTCAAGAAATGAAGGATTTTCTTTTAAATCAATATAATCACCATATGTTTGAGTTTCACCTACTTGATTCCATTGATTTCCATTTTCAGAAATAAAAAATTGGATAATTGATCTTGGAACTAACCCATCTTTATAGTCAAACTTCAGCCTTAAAAATGTATGATAATTTTTGTATTTACATGATGGACATAAATTATATAGATCGTCTATTGTAATTACACCTTTATACATTGCTAACTCCAAAAATTTTGCTAATTCACCTATTGACATAGTTCTATCAGGACAAAGACTTGTAAGGTCATAACTACAATTGACTAAAAGGGAATTTGACTCTAGTGAAGAAAAATAATTTGATTGCAGTGGTTCAACATCAGTGAAAATATTATTTGATATCTCAACTTGGTCGCCTGATGTGATTAACTGATCATAGAAAATACAGGCAAATTGTACTCTTGAAATATATGTATCATCTGTAAAATTATCTAAACACAAATCCTTACTTTTACTTAAGGACTGTTCATTCGAATTAAAAAATGCAATCAATACCCTTGATATCTGTAAAACATTTGTCTTCTCAATCTGACAAATTTTACTTTCTTCAACACAATTGTCATCTAAGATATACCTGCTTAAGTAACTATATCCTTCATCAGAATATTCATATTTAAAATTGTATTTTTCTGAACTGTCTGCAGGAAAAATATCAGAATTGATTTTATTTAAATCAAAATTAAACACATCTTGTAATTGTTGTAAATCAACTATATCAAAAGATGGTTTAAAAGTATCATAAACATAATTTCCACCACCAGTTCCTACAAGGGGTTTTATATTCTCTAATGCAATATTACCTAGAACTCCCCTATCTGAACTCTTTAAAATAGTTTGAGGATTAAATGAAAATATAAATAATGAAAAAATAACAATTGATGAAGAAAAAAATATAAAAGTTTTGATATTTAATATTTCTTTCAAAAAGAAATAAATAAGCAAAGCAATTACAAATGCGATATAACTTCCTCTAGATTTTGAAAATACCAAAGACATCAATGATATCAAAAACATAATTAAAGAAAATGATTTGAATATTCCTTTATTTAAAAACCACAAATTTAAAAAATATATTGAAGCTACAACACATATAAAGCCGAAGACATTTGGGCCACTACCTTGAAGTCCGGCTAGTCTTCCAGATAGAAAAATATTATTTGAATCAATATTTGCTGAAACCCATCCCACATCTTGTAAATAAACCCTATCTCGAATTATTAAAAACAAACTATTTATAAAAATTACAACAATTAAAAAAGAGAAGAAAGTCTCTTCATTATTATAAAGTTTATTAGTTACAAGAAACTTCATAAAAAGATACGCAAGTAGAGACATGAATACAAATCGAATATTTGTTCTGTTAAGTAAATCAACTCCACTTAAATTTAAAAATGAGGAATAAATATAGAAAAAAATTGTTGAACTAGCCCAAAGATAATCAATCCTATTGAAATTCTTATTATTGTCTGATAAAAAATTTACAAAAAGAAATACAAACATTCCAACTAATGGAATATCCTCCAGTCCAATTCCAAAAATATTAATCCCGAAGTTAGGAGGAATCAAAAAAGAGGATAACCCTAATGATCCGAGAACAAGAAGCTGTTTGTTCTGAGTTATGTTATTCATTATCAAGTGGGCCCGGCAGGACTCGAACCTGCGACCGACGGATTATGAGTCCGTTGCTCTAACCAACTGAGCTACAGGCCCTAGTTATTTAAGATATTACAGATTGAACTTTAAGTGCAATACTCATATCGCCAGCAACTTTTAACTTACCAGTCATGAAAGCAGCTTGTGGACTTGAAGAGCCATCCATAATTGATTGCATGGTATCAGCATCTGTTGAAATTGTACATGTAGCTTCATTATCATCTGATGAAATTTCACCACTATTTCCATCAATCAACACTACACTTTCATCAACAACAAATTTTACTGATCCACCCAACACACTTAGGTCTTTTCCTTCAGCTCTTTCTTTTACTATCGCTACTAAATCCATTATTCCTCCATTCACTCTAATTATAGTGACAAATTTATTGTATGGCTCCGAGGGTGGGACTTGAACCCACAACCAACGGATTAACAGTCCGCTGCTCTGCCAATTGAGCTACCTCGGATAGCAAATTAATATTACTAGGAATCAAATAGTATTCTGATAAATTTCTTTTTTCTTTTTTAAGTCTTCAACCTGTTGCAGTAGGGAAAAATCTTTGCTCTCTTCTTGTTCAAATTTATATATTAAATTTTCAATTTCTATATTTGCAAAATGAAGGAACAGTCTTACAACAGCTTCTTCATATTGATCAGGTAAAAAAGATACATTCAAGTAATCTTTCCTTTGATTTTTGTCTTTTTTTAGTGAATTTATTAGGCTTGCATATTCATTATTTAATGACAGAATCTCTTTTTCCTCTTCTAATATTTCAAAATTATTTTTAACAATATTTGAAGTTACTATATCTTGAAAAATGGAAATAGAATTTATAGAAGTTTCATTCACTTGTACAACGTCATTCTCTGTTTGAAAGTTAAGCTCTCTTTTAAGAATTTCTTTTTCAGTACTTAGCTTCTTAGATAGCAAATCTAATGCAATATCAACTTCTAGTGGACTTAATTTGTTTGTGATCTTTCGAAAATAATTGAAGACATTTTTTTTATTAGAATCTTCTTTCAGAAATTTATTTAATAAATATTCAACAATTTCCTCATTTTTTTTCAATATTTCATTAAAAGAGTCTGGTTTTAATTCATAAACTTCCGATATATCTTTGTAGTCAGATGGAAGATTTAAACAATGAATTTCAAGTTGTTTTGAAACTTGGTTCTTAATATCTAAAACTCTTTCTGTTGCTTTTAATCCTGCTTCATCGTTGTCAAAACAAATAAGTATTTTACTTGTATATCGTGAGACAGATTCTAATTGCTGATGTGTTAATGCAGTACCAGATGGGGATGCTGCATTTGCGTAACCTAACTTATTTAAAGATAAAACGTCAAAATAACCTTCAACTAGAATTGCATATCCCTTCTTTTTTGTTGCACTTATGAAATCATTGGTAAAGTAGAGATTCCTATTTTTTTTATATAGTACTGAATCTGAAGAATTTAAATACTTAGGTCCAAAATCATCTATGGATCTTCCACCAAAAGCAATAATATCATTTCTAAAACTAAGAATTGGAAACATTATTCTATTTTTAAAAAGCATATTTCCATTGCTACTAATGAAGCCAAGTCTCTTGAGATCATCTTTAGTAATATCATTTGATTTACAAAATTTATTAAAGCTCTCATCATCTTTACTAACAAAGGAAATAGCATATTTCTTTATGTCACTGTTGTCATATTTTCTAGTTTTTAAGTATACTTTTGCATCTTTAGATTTATCAGATTCCATTGTTTCTAAAAAATAATTATTAATTGAATCTATCTTTTCTTGATACACTTTAAAGTCATTGTTCTCACTACTTTGTGTATAAGTTAGTTTGAATCCATATTTTTCTGCTACAAACTCTATTGCATCTTGAAACTCTAAATTGTTTATTTCTTGGACATATTTAAAAATGTCACCACCTTCTTTACATCCAAAACAGTGGAAAAGATTTTCAACATCTGTAAAACTCATACTCGCAGTTTTTTCTCCATGAAATGGACACAGGGCCATACCTTTTGTGCCTCTTAACTTGCCTGATGTTGTAGAAAGAATAAAGTCACTAATTTTTGACCTTTTCTTAAGATCTTCTATAGACTGTCTAGCTATTCCCATTAGATATCACTGAAAAAATTGAGAAGATCTGCAATAGCAACTCTCTCCTGTTCCATTGAGTCTCTGTTTCTTATTGTCACAGATTTGTCATCTAGAGTCTCAAAATCAACTGTGATACAGTAGGGTGTTCCTATTTCGTCTTGCCTTCTGTATCTTTTTCCTATTGATTGAGTTACGTCAATTTCAGTTCTATAGCTTTCTTGTAATAAATTTTTGATATCATTTGAAACTTCAATTAATTCATCTTTTTTACTTAATGGTAAAATTCCAATTTGTATTGGAGCAATATCAAATTCGAATCGAAATAGAGTTCTAGTTGCATCATTTACTTCATCTTCAACATAACTTGAACAAAGTAATGCAAAAAGTGTCCTAGTTAATCCTCCTGCAGGCTCAATCACAGTTGGTATTATTTTTTCATTTGATTCAGGATCAAAATAAGACAGGTCTTTCCCACTTGCTTTTTCATGAGAAGATAAATCAAATGATCCTCTATTAGCTATGCCCTCGAGCTCACCCCATCCCCATGGATAAAGGAATTCAATATCAACCGTTTTTGAAGCGTAATGGGCCAATTCATTATCACTATGCTCTCTAAGCCTTAAGTTGTCCTCTGGAATTCCAATAGATTTGTACCAATCCATTCTCTTGTTCACCCAAAAATCAAACCATTTATTTTCTTCTTCTTCTTTACAAAAGAATTCAATCTCCATTTGTTCAAATTCTCTAGTTCTAAAAATAAATTGCCCGGGTGTTATTTCATTTCTAAAAGATTTTCCAATATTTGCAATACCAAATGGAATCTTTGCTCTCATTGTCCTTAAAACATTCTCAAAGTTGACAAATATACCTTGTGCTGTCTCTGGTCTTAAATAAACGTTTGAGTTTTCATTTTGAACAGGACCAATGCTTGTTTCAAACATTAAATTGAATTGTCTTGGCTCAGTTAAATCTTCTTTATCTAATCCTTCAGGTATCTGATCAGCTCTATATCTTTCACCAGTAGGTTTGTGATCAACCATTGGATCTGAGAATTCAGCTAAATGGCCTGATGCCTTCCATACTTCAGTACTTTGAATTATAGCTGTGTCTACTGGGAAGACGGATATATCGTTATCCTGATTAATATCTTTCCACCAGTAATTGGAAATATTATTTTTAAGTAATACTCCAAGAGGACCATAATCATAAGAACTTCGAAGCCCACCATAGATAGAAGAAGCATTGAAAACAAAGCCCCTTGCTTGTGCAATCTTTACTACTTTTTCAAACAACTCTTTATTAATTTCTTCCATATGTTCTATTCCTTGTGTTAAATTCTAGTAACACATCGTCTAATATGTCTCCATTTACATCTGGCCATAAAGTGTCTATAAAAATAAGTTCTGAATATGAAAGTTGGTAAAGCAAAAAATTACTTATTCTTTTCTCCCCAGCAGTTCTGAGTAAAGCATCTGGAAAAGGCATATCTGAATATTGAAAAAAACCATAAAAGTTATTTTCTATGTCATTAAGTTTAAGATTTTCAGAAATGTGTTCATTATGTAGGTCTAAGACAGCTTTATGAATTTCATTATGAGACCCGTAATTAAATGCAAAAACAAGATTTAAAGTTTTATTATTTTTAGTTATCTCTTCAGTTTCTATCATAAGTTTTTTGTTTTCTTCTGGTATTTGTGAATCAGTTAAATCTCCTAAAAATTTAAATTTCACTCCTTTTTGATTAAACTCTTCTCTTCTTCGAATCAAAATATCTCTATTGAAAAACATTAAAAAATCTACTTCTTCCTCTGATCTAAGCCAGTTTTCTGTTGAAAAAGCATATACCGTCAACCACTCTAATTTATTCTCGATAGCCCAATCTATTGACCTGGAAAGGGAATGTTCTCCTGCAGCATGGCCAGCTGTACGAGGTAAATCTTGATTTAATGCCCATCTTCCATTTCCATCCATAATTATTGCGAGATGGTTGAGAGATTTTTTATTTTGCATTTTTCCAAACCTTTTCTAACATCTTGTTTTCAATCTTTTTAAGTCTATCCTCATTTTCATGCGAAAATCCAACTAAATGTAGTAAACCATGAATTAAAACTAGTTGAAGTTCCTCAATCATTGTTTTTTTATACTTTAATGCATTGTATTTAATTAATTTTCTATAAATAAAAAGATCACCTAAAATTTCTACATTATTCTTATCAAGTTTATTAATTTCATCAAAATTTCTATAGAGAGGGACAGTTATCACATCAGCTGGTGTATCTTTTTCAAAGTAGTGCATATTTAAACTTGTGGATTGTTTTTCAGATACAGAATGGAGATAAAAAATAAAATTTTCTGAAATTTCAAAATAATTTAAAAATTCTTTTTTAGCATTTTCTAATGCAAATTTTTCAATGCGATAAAAATAGCCTTCGTAGTGTATTTTCAAATTATTTATTCTTCTTCAGTTATTTCTGGATAAAGAACTCTTTGATGATATAAGCCTTCAAGGCTTGTTTGAAATGACTCCCTAATAATGTCTAGTTCTTTGAATGTTATAGGTGCATTGCTTAGCTGACCGTCCGATATTTTTTCATTAAAGATTTCTTCAATTACATTTCTAATTTTTTCTTCATCTGCATCCTCATTCATAAATATTGCTCTACAAGCAGCTTCTAGTGAGTCCGCAAGCATAAGTATTGCTGCTTCTCTAGACGAGGGTTTTTCTCCTAAATGCCTAAAGTCTTCTTTTGAAACATTTGGATTATCTAATTTTTCTTTTTCGTAAAAATATCTTATTACCGCATCACCGTGATGTTCTAGTATTCCTTGGTAAACCATCTCAGGAATTTTAAACTTTTTTGCTAATTTAATACCATCAACTACATGACTTTTAATTATATTTGCCGATTCCATAGGCAAGAGACGGTCATGTGGATTTGTAGCGCCAATTTGATTTTCTACAAACATAGTTGGATTCAAAGTTTTTCCTAAATCGTGGTAATAAGCCATAGCTCTTGCTAACTGACTGTTTGCACCAATTTTATTAGCAGCCCTATCTGCAAGTGTACCCACAACAAGTGAGTGATTAAAAGTGCCTAGTGCTTTGTCTTCTAGGTGCCTTAGTGCTGGATGATTTCTATCAGCTAGCTCTGACAATTTAAAACTTGAAGTAAGCCTGAAAATACTTTCAATATAAGAAGTAACAGAAAAAGCTGCTAGGTTAGCTACCAGTGCACTAATAAATGAAAAGATTAGAATCTGTGTTAAATTTCCGTCATCACGCAAAAAGAAATATACACCGAATGCAAGTAATGGTTGAGTAAGAGAAATATAAACAATTCTTTGTCTTAATAATGCTCTGTCAGTATCTTCAGATAGAAATATTCCTGGAATAATAGTGCCAAGTGCACCTAGCGCAACTAAACCTATATTTCCCCCACCTGCAAGGGCTAGCAGTGAGCTAGAAAGTGACAAAATTAATGTAGCTCTTAAATTCAATAAAGTTACAGAGATAATACCTACAAAAGAAATAGGTAACGCATACTGAATAAACTCTAAATCTGATATCTGTGAAAAGTAAGACACACCCCTCAAGAAAATTGAAGAAATTAAAATTAGTGTAAGCATGAGTAATAATTCATTATCGTTTGCCCATATGCTGTCTTTAAGTCGCCATAACAAAACATAAAGAACTAAAAAAACAGAAAATATTATTGGAATAGCTGCAGTCTGAACTGTTCTAGATTCTCCTGAAAGAAATCCTAGTTCATTTAAGGCCTGGAATATTACTTCATTTATCAGCTCACCCTCACTGACTATAATTTCATCCTTAAAAAATTGGACTGTCACATTTTCTACAGATTCTTTAGCTCTTTCTTTTTGCTCGTTCCATAACTCATCTTCAAGTTTTTGATTCGCAATTAAATTTTCGCCAATAATCTCACCTACCATAGAACTAATTCTTGCTTCAGGAACAATAGCATAAAGCTCACTCGGTAAATTTAAAGTAGGAGAATTTGAAACAATTGACTGCCTTTGTTGGTTTAAATTTTCATTACTTATACCTTTAGACAAAATCTCATTAGCTTTGTTTTTAGCTTCAAATTCTATTTGAGTTAAAAAATTTGTTTCATTGTTTTTATCAGTATTTGATATTTCTACAAGGACTTCAATAGCGGAGGTAGAGATTGTAGAAAACAAAACTGAAGATCTTATTTTTTGAATTTGTTCTGATTTAGTTAACTGAATAATGATTAGATTTGGATTTGACTGTTCTATTTCACCATCATCACTTTGCTCTAATATTTCATCTGTTCTTGATTTTATAACTGTTAAAAACATTTCGGTTATTCCATCAATTACATCTGTCGTAACTGATGTATCTAAAGAATAAACTGGTGGAACATTATTTACTGCTTCATCTTTTAATAGGTTTGTTTTTTGTTCATCAACTACACTCAAAAACCTTGTAGCAGTAAAACTATTCGGAGATGTCTCACCTACTTCTATTTTAATAACTTGATTTTCTGGAAAGATTGTAAATGATATAAACCAAACAGCAGACGAAAATAAAACAATATATAGTATTTTTTTTAAATGTAATAGATATATGTTCATTATTTATCTGGAAATACTTCCAATATTTTTGATACTATCTTATTTCTTACAATATCAGCGTTCTCAAATTCTAATACCGAAACTTCTTCAATTGAAGATATAGTTTTTCTTGATTTTTTGAGACCAGAAAATGTTTTATTATGTAAGTCTATTTGGGTTTCATCACCAGTTATAATCATTTTAGAATTTTCTCCTAATCTTGTTAAGAACATTTTGATTTGGCTCATAGTTGCATTTTGAGCCTCATCTAAAATAATACATGCGTCGTTCAAAGTTCTACCGCGCATATAAGCAAGTGGTACTATTTCAATATTTCTTTTTTCAATTAAATACTGTAAAGTTTCATTACCAAAAAAATATTCTAATGAATCAAAAAGAGGAACTAAATATGGATCAATTTTTTGTGAAAGGTCACCTGGCAGGTATCCCAATCTTTCACCTGCTTCAACAGCAGGTCTAGTTAGTACAATTTTTTTTATTTTATTTTCAGAATACATTTTTACTGCACTTGCAACTGCCAAAAAGGTTTTGCCTGTGCCTGCTGGGCCAATTCCAAAAGTAATTGTTGAGTTATCGATAATTTCTAGATACTTGAATTGATTAATATTTTTAACTTTTATAAATTTATTATCAATAACGTTTAATTGACTGATTTTTGATTTGTTCAATTTTTCAGGATTCTTTAATTTTGCAATTAATTCTAAATCAGGAATCTCTATTATTTTATTTCTTGACCCCATCAATAACATTTCATCTAAAATTCTTGTTGCTTCTTTAGTATCTTTATTACTCCCATTTATATAAATAATATTTCCACGAACATTAATCTCAAGATCTGGAAATAGAGATTTTAAATAATTAAGGTTTTGATCATTAACCCCAAAAATATTTACTAACTCCTGTTCTAAAGGAACTGTTTTTTCAATTGTCATTATATGTTTTTCAATTTCTCTCCACCTATAAGGTGAAGGTGTATATGGAATACAGTCTGCATTGCATCCGCATTTGTATTAAATAGCAACCTGTAGCCAGATTGATCAATATCAAATTTTTTTGCTAAATCTTTTGCACAAAGAAACATACTCCCAATTAGACTTTCATCTTCTTTAGTTAGGTCATTTATAGTAGCTATTTTCTTTTTTGGAATTATTAGAATGTGAACTTTGGCAACTGGATTTATATCATGTATTGCAAAAATTTGATTATCTTCATATATAATATCTGATTCAATATCTCCAGATAAAATCATTTCAAAGACTGATTTATTTTCCATATTTTATTTTACATCATTAATGATACTGCAGATATAGCTGCAGTATCAGTTCTCAAACTAAAATCTGATATTTTAAATTTATATTTAAAATTAGATAACTCTTGAGGTGTCCAACCACCTTCAGGGCCGATTGCAAAAGTACTAATTTTTGATGAATCTTTTTTCAATGCACTTCCCGTTATATCGAAACATGTATCAAATATCGAGTAATCTATCATTTCTGTAGTTTCAATCTCAGGAAAAAAAGGAGTCCCAGATTGTTCTAAAGCTGATATTGCCCAACTATTAATTCTTTCAATATCTACCTTTGTATTCTGTGTATTATCAGTTTTGCCAATAAAGATTCTCCATACATTTAGCTCTACAAGCTTTTCAATCATAAATCTAAATCTGTTTTTTTCTCGTAAATATGGTACAAAAATTGTTATTTCACCTTTTCTTTGAAAACATTTTTGAGAATTAATTTCAACACTGTCTTTTAAAAGATGGCCAAAAAATAATTGACCTGTTCCGTTAGAAATTTTTATACTATCGAAATCTTTCATTCTTAAAACTTTTCTCAAATGATGAATTTTTGAGTCCTCTAAGATAAGTCTTTCTATTTTAGGGTTTATTTCTGGAGAGAATATCGTGGGCGTGAACATTATTGTTTAAGAAACTCTCTAAATGCTTCCTTTGGCACACTGACCTTGCCAATCTGCCTCATCTTTTTTTTACCTTCTTTTTGTTTTTCGAGTAATTTTCTTTTTCTTGTGACATCACCACCATATAACTTGGCCGTAACATCTTTTCTCAAAGCTTTTATAGTTTCTCTAGCTATAATTCTTGATCCAATAGCTGCCTGAATAGGGATATCAAATTGTTGCCTTGGTATTAAATCTGATAACTTTTTTACTCGATTCCTTCCAACATATTCTGCATTTTCTTTCGCAAGAATTGAACTAAATGAATCTACTATTTCGCCGTTTACTAAAATATCCAGCTTAACTAAATTACCTGATTCAAAATCTAAAATACTATAGTCTAGTGAGGCAAATCCTTGTGATATAGATTTTAGAGAATCATAAAAACCATTTACAAGTTCTAAAAGTGGCAGTCTATACCTAACTTTTACCATTGTTGTACTTAAATAGTTCAAATCTTCTTGAATTCCTCTTTTTTCATTTATTAACTGCATTATTGAACCTAGGTATTCTTTTGGGAAAAGTAGATTTATTTCACAGTATTTTTCATGTATTGATTTGATATCTGTATATTTATCTATTTCACTTGGATTACGAATAATTAACTCTTCATCATTATTGCGTATTAATTTGAATTCAACAGAAGGTGGAGTAACGATTAATGAAAGATCAAATTCTCGCTCTAGCCTTTCCACTACTATTTCTAAATGTAATAAGCCTAAGAACCCACACCTAAATCCAAATCCAAATGCAGAAGATGTCTCAGGTTCGTAAAAAAAACTTGCATCATTTAAAACATACTTGTCTAAAGAGTCTCGTAACTTTGTGTAATCGTCAGAATCAGCAGGAAAGACACTAGAGAATACTGTTGGCTGGGGCTCTTTATATCCTGAAACAACTACTGGATTTTCATCCGAGTCTTGTACTAAAGTATCACCAACTCTTATTTGCGATAAATCTTTTGCACCAGTGATAATATATCCTACTTCTCCAGACAATAATTTTTCAGAGGGATTGAATTGCAAATCAAAATAACCCATTTCAGTTGGTTCAAATGAGTATTTTGAATTAACTAATTTTAACTTTTGACTCATGTTTATCTCATCACCAAATACCCTCACTGAAGCAACAACTCCTCGATATGAGTCAAAAAATGAGTCGAAAATTAATGCATTTGTCTCTTCTGTCTTTTGTGCTGGTGGACTAACTAACGAAGGTATTGCTTCTAACAGTTCACTGACACCTTCACCAGTCTTTGCAGATATTTCAAATATTTCATTTTCACTTGAACCTATTAAATTAAAAATTTGTTTTTTTACAGAATCTTTATCAGCATCTATAGAATCAATCTTATTTAGTACAGGTATTACTTCAAGACCAGCCTCTATTGCTGCATATGAATGTGCGAATGTTTGAGCTTGTATTCCCTGTGTTGCATCGACAAGTAGAATTGCTCCATCACATGCAATTAAAGCTCTAGAAACCTCATATGAGAAATCAACATGGCCTGGTGTGTCAATTAAATTAAGGGTTGCTTTATCAAATTTTAAACGTATGGGTTGAGACTTTATAGTTATACCTTTTTCTCGTTCAAGCTCCATATTGTCTAATATTTGATCTAAATGTTCACCTGGTTTTATAAGACCAGCCATTTCAATCAATCTATCAGCTAATGTTGACTTACCATGATCAACATGAGCAATAATTGAAATATTTCTTATATTTTTATTATCTAACATATTTATTAAGTTAATATCTTATATACCGAAAGGTTTTACATGGCTAATATTAATTCACAAAAAAAGAGAATAAGACAAGATAAGAAAAGAAATCTTAGGAATAAATCTATTAAAACTGAGCTTAAATCTGTCCTTAAGTCTGTTGAAGATAGCTCTGTTGAAGATAAGTCAAATGCACTAAAAACTCTTGATATTGCTTACTCAAAAGGCATTATTACTAAAAATTTCAGAGATAGAAATAAATCAAGAATTTCAAAACTCTAATAATTTCTTAATAGAAACTAAATATCTTTTTGCATTTTCAACTTCATATCCATATTGATTAATAATTTTTTCAATTTTATGAGTATTTTGAATTGCCTTATTAATTTTTCTAGAATCTAAATTATTAATCTTTTTCGTAGCATCTTGATATTTATAATCATTTTTTTCATTTAAAGTTTCAG
>CACJJR010000004.1 GCA_902593795.1 uncultured Candidatus Actinomarina sp. | reverse complement strand
CCAGGTTTAGGAAACCTGTGCTCTATCCCCTGAGCTACGAGGCCAATTAAATTCTGATACCATTAGTATCAAAATGGATTTCAGCTTATAGGTACATTATGTTAGCAGTAGACGTTAAAAATATTAAGAAAACTTTTATCAGCAAACAAGACACTGTTGAAGCAGTCAAAGATGTAAGTTTTCAAGTTAAAAAAGGTGAAATTTTTGGATTACTTGGTCCAAATGGTGCAGGTAAATCCACAACAATTTTAATGCTCACAACATTATTAAGTATTACTGATGGAAGGGCTTCTGTTTTAGGAATAGATGTTGCTACAAAAGATAAAGAAGTCAGAGAAAAAATAGGTGTAGCACTTCAAGACACAGGTTTAGATAATCTTTTAACAGGCAAAGAGCTTTTTTTTACTACTTGTAGGCTATGGGGATACTCTAAAAAAGATTCTGAAGTAAGGACAAATGAACTTCTTGAGCTTGTAGGATTAACAGAAGCTGCTGACAGAAGAGTAAAAACTTATTCAGGCGGTATGAAGCGAAGGCTAGACCTTGGTTTGAGCCTAGTTCATTCTCCAGAAGTTCTTTTTTTAGATGAACCAACAACAGGCTTAGATCCAGGATCTAGACGTGTTTTATGGGATGAAATTAAACGACTTCGTGATAATGGAGTAACAATCATTCTTACAACACAGTATCTTGAAGAAGCTGACGAGTTAGCTGACAGGATTGCAATTATTGATGAGGGCTTAGTTGTTGCGGAAGGAACGTCAGATGAATTAAAAGCAAGTATAGGTGGCGATGTAATAACTTTTGCATTTGAAAATAATGATAATTTAGAAAATGCAAAAAATATTCTAAACAACGCAGTTCAAGAAAAAAATGAATTAAGAATCACGGTTGAGGATGGGGCATCGAAAATTCCACAATATTTAAAAAAACTGAGCAGTAACGGAGTAGAAGTTAGTTCGGTTTCCGCAAGTAAGCCAACTTTGGATGATGTTTTTCTTGAAGTAACTGGATATAGGCTCGAAGGTTCGGAAGATGTAAAAAAACCAGAAGAAAAGAGTAAGAGATAATGGAATCAAATAGGTCTTTTTTAGTACAACTACAAATTTTGACAAAAAGAATGGTTTTGAGAGTTATAAGAAGACCACTTGCTGAATTACCAAACTTAATTATTTCAGCATTTTTCTTATTTGTATACGATGGTGCCCTAGGTGGTGTTTTTGGTGGGGCTGCTAGTGGGACTCCTTTTGATTTTGCAAAAGGAAATTTTATAAACTTTATTTTACCAGTATCTATCGTATCAGCCTCTTTGAGTGGTGCAGCATCAGGAATTTATTTGGTTGAAGATATTGAATCTGGTGTTTTTAAACGTTATCAAAGTATGCCAATCTCTAGGTGGGCTATTATTTTGGCTCCAATGAATGTCGGTGCCTTTCGGGTATTACTGCAATCAGGTCTGATATTATTTATTGGAATAATAATTGGCGCAGATCCTGCAGTGGGCAGTATTGGATTTTTAATAGTGTTGTCGATTGCTTTCATCTGGGGAATGGGCTTTGCTGGATATTCAGTAGCAGCAGGGGTTAAATCAGGCTCTTCACAAGGAGCACAAGCTGCTACTTTTTTATTTTTTCCTGCTATTTTCTTAGCACCAACATTTGTTCCACGAGAAGCTTTAAAAGGTTGGCTTGAAACAGCTGCAGCATATAATCCCACAACGTATGTCATTGAAGCCATGAGAGCAGTTATGGTTGATGGCTGGGAGCTTGATGTATTATTTAGAGGCTATCTTTCCGCAGGCTTGTTTGCTGCACTTACTTTAACTCTTGCAGTCATTTCAGCCAGAAAAGCTACAGAAAAAGCATAAATACTGCTTTGAGTAGTAAATAAAATTTATTACTCTATATAATTTGTAAGGATAAATATGGAAACAAACTTAAAAGCAACAGTCAGAGCAAATAGTGGCTCTGCTGAATCTAGAAGAGCTAGGAGCGAAGGAAGTATCCCAGCAGTTGTTTACGGTTTAGGCATGGAAGCTGTTTCAGTCGAAATTGATGCTCGTGAGTTTACAAACGCTCTAAAAACCGAAGCTGGTTCAAATGTTATCTTTAATTTAGAAATCGGTAAAGACAACTACACAGCCTTAGCAAGAGAAATACAAAAACATGTGTATAGAAATGAATTTTTGCATGTAGATTTTGTTCAAGTAGATTTAACCAAAACTGTTGATGCAGACGTACAGCTTAACTTTATTGGAACACCAATGGGTGTCAAAGAAGAAGGCGGTATCATTCAAACAATAAACTCTACAATTACTATTTCCGCACTTCCCACAAACATTCCTACATCACTTGACTTAGATATAAGCGAACTAAACGTTGGAGATAACTTAGCTGCAGGGGATGTTTCTTTACCTGAAGGAGTAGTACTAGCAGATGAAGAAGACGATTCAATTTTGATTACAATTACTGTACCAAGAGCAGCAATTGAAGAGGAAGAAGATGTTGAGGGACTTGAGGGCGAAGAAGTAGAAGGCGAAGAGGGAGCCGAAGGTGAATCCTCTGAAGAGAATGTTGAGGAAGAGTCCTCAGATGAATCTGGAGAATAATAAAACTTTATTTGTCGGTCTCTGGAATCCACAAGATAAACATTCAAAGACACGACATAACATAGGTGCTGATGTCCTGATCCGTTTTTGTAAGAAAAATAATTTAGAATTCAAACTCGACAAAAATAGTATTTACAATTTTTCATCTGCTGAAATTAACGGATCTAATGTTGAAATAATCTTGCCTATGGTTTCAATGAACAACTCCGGAGATGCATTAAAAAGTTATTTTAAATACAACAATAAAGAAAATACAGAAGTAGTTGTTGTACACGATGATATTGATCTTGCATTTGGGCGTTTAAGGATTAAAAAAGGAAGTTCAGATGGTGGTCATAATGGAATTAAATCAACAAATAGAGTTTTAAATGCAGAAGATTATTACAAATTAAAAGTAGGCGTAGGAAGACCTCCACAAGGAATTGACCCAGCTGATTTTGTATTGTCAAAGTTTTATAATGAGGAAATGGAAGAGGTCGAATTCCTGATAGAAGATTCAGTTGATATTTTAAATACGTTTTTAAAGGATAAAGAATTAGCTATTAGGGATGCTTCTGAGCGCAGAATTATTGATGTGATTTGATGAAAAAATATATACCAGACTTATTAGCTTTATTTCGTATATTTTCTGCTCCGGTAATTTTATATTTGTTGCTACTTGATGGAACTAGTGAAGGGTTAATGTTGGTTCCAGCAATTATTGCTTTTATCGCTGCTTGGACTGACTTTTTTGATGGTCGACTAGCAAGAAAATGGAATGTATCTTCAAAGACGGGAGCATTTCTAGATACAATTGCAGATAAAATTTTCATTACTTTTATATTTATTGGTTTTACTTATATTGAAAGAGTTAGTATTTGGATTACAGTTTTACTAATTTCTAGAGAGTTTATTATTACTGGCTTAAGAGGTCTTGCAGGCAATGAGGGAATAATGATTCCTCCCAGCAAATTTGGTAAAGCAAAAGCAAGTCTTCAATTTTGGGCTGTGGGCTTTGTAATGATGGATTTTCCACTCACTATCTTAAGTTTTACAATTGCAGATTTAATTGTTCTACATGCTTTAATTTTTTCATACATATCTGGTTATCAGTACATATCTGGTTATATGCAGCAAACTAAATGAAATATAACAATATTTTTATTACAGGATCAACCGGGGTTGTAGGTAAGCCACTTCTTAGAAAAATAGTCGATCAGGGTCATAATGTTTTTGCGCTTTCCAGATCAAAAAATAATGATCATTTTTTTTCAGACCTTGGTGTAAAAAAGATTGAAGGCAACCTTTTTACAAAATCAGTTTATGATGAGCTCTCTGATTACAACATAGATGCAATTTTTCACATTGCAGGTGTTAACAAGATGTGTTCCAAGAATCCTGAAGGGATGTTTAATGCAAATGTTGAAGGAACTAAAGCAATACTTCAACTAGCCAACAGGCTGAAAATTAAAAAATTTATTTATACTTCCTCTGCAGTCACTTTAGGTGAAGAATTGGGAACTGTGGGTAATGAATTATCAGACCATAGGGGTTACTTTCTAAGCAAGTATGAAGAATCTAAGTATTTAGCTGAAAAAGAAGCGTTTGATTATGACAAAGATTTTGAGTTTGTATCTGTTAACCCTTCCTCTGTTCAGGGTCCGGGTCGTGTATCTGGTACAGCCAAATTGTTAATTTCAACATTAAATAAAACATATCCACCTTTAATTAGGAATAATATTTCAATTGTTGATATTGATGACTGCACAGACGGACATTACCAAGCATTATTAAATGGAAAAGATAACCAGAGATATGTTTTAAATAGTTTTCAAACAACTAGTGAAGAGTTGCTCTCTAAGCTTAAGTCATTATCGGAATGGTCAGGCAGGCCAATGTACATTCCAAAATTTGGTTTGAAAATTATTGCACCACTTGGAGACCTATATAAATCTGTATCCAATTCAACTCCATTAATATGTAGCGAGTCTGCAAGAGTTTTAACACATGGACATATTTACGACGGTTCCAAAGCTGGGGATAAGTTAAATCTAAGTTATGTTGATTTGGAAACATTCATGAAGAAAACTATCAATTGGTTAATTGATGAGAGCTACGTAAATCTAAAAAAAATTTAAGTCATGAATGTAGAAACATTCAATTATTCTCTGGAATCTCTTGCACCGTTCTTTTATTTAAATAAGAGAAATAAAAAAAATATCTACGTTTTTTCAACAGAAAGAGAAGCTTTAGAATTTTATAATAATTTTTCTAATTTTGTACCTGAGTCATCCCATTTCCCAGCATGGGATACTTTATCCTATGACTCATTTACACCATCTCTAGAGATACAGGGGAAAAGACTTCAAACACTTCACAACATACTGGTTAATGACTCTTTTGATGTTGCAATGAGTATGAAATCTTTTACACAAAAAATATTTTTTAATGATTTAGATGTAATAGATTTGCAAGTCCACCAGGAAGTAGATTTTGAAAATTTAATAGAAAACCTTACTTATCTTGGGTATGTAAATAAAGATAGGGTTGAATCTAGAGGAACATTCTCTATTAGGGGTGGGCAGATTGATATATATCCACTCAATAACGAATATCCAGTCAGAATTATTTTTAATGGTGACGAAATAGCTGAACTAAAATTATTTGATTACATTTCTCAAAGATCAATAAAAAATATAAAAAAAGTTTTAGTCACTCCTTCCTCTGAGTTGTTTCAAACAAATCAAGAAGATATATATAAATCATTGGAGATAGAATCAAAGAAAGATTTAGATGAATACGAATTATTTCAATTTTCGCAAAATCTAGAAAATTTCAAGACCTTACTTGATTTTGTACCAGATGAATTAAGCATTAACATAATCGACTTCAATGTATGCAAAGAAACCTTTAGTGAAATTAAAAAGATCGAAGAGGATAGTTTTAATAATTTACAAAAGTTTTTTTCTTTGAATATATCAAAAATGAAATCAAGATATGTAGATACATTTACAGAAATAAATAAATATGAAACAACCTTTTATTCCACAAATGATTTAAAGAATATAAGCAATGTACCACAATTTTTAGATGGCTTAAGTGCTGATAATGTTTTGCAAAAAATTAATAATTTATCAAAGGTGTATTTATCCAGTAGTAATGAAAAAATTAGAGAAAAGTTTTCAGGAATAAATAATTTACAAATCGTTGAGCATCCGTTTTCATACTCAGCAATGTTCCCTGAGATGAGTATTGCAGTTATTGATGAATCATTATTTACCAATAGGAAACAGAAAGATAGGAAAGTAAAACAAAGGAAATTAAATGAGGAATCAATCCTTGTACCAAATACTTATGTTGTTCATAAGTTTCACGGTATAGGGCTTTATGAAGGAACTGAAGTTAAGAAAATTAAAGATGTAGATAAAGATTACCTATCAATAAAGTTTGGTGGAACGGACAGACTTTATGTACCGTCTGATCAGATTAATGAACTCGAAGTTTACGTAGGTGGCGAAAATCCAAGATTATCTAGATTAGGCGGCGGAGAGTGGGAGAGAGCAAAAGAAAAAGCAAAACAAAACGCAAAGGTTATAGCCGATAGAGTATTAAATCTATACAAGTTAAGAAAAATTGAAAATAATAACCTAATTATTGACGAGGACACTCCATGGCAGGCCGAAATAGAAAGCGATTTTGAATATGTCGAAACTCCTGATCAGTTAACTGCAATAAATGATGTAAAAGAAGACTTGAGTAAAAATACTCCAATGGATAGATTGATTTTTGGAGATGTTGGATATGGAAAAACAGAAGTTGCACTTAGAGCAGCAGTAAAAGTAGCTTTTTCAGGAGGACAAGTTGCGGTGCTTGCACCAACGACAATTCTTGTCCAACAGCATATCGAAACATTTGTTAATAGATTAGAAAATTATCCATTAAATATTAAACACTTAAGCAGATTTGTTAAAAAGAAGGACTTAAAAGAAATTATTAAAGGCGTCAATGATGGCACTATAGATATTGTTATTGGAACACATAGACTATTAAGTGATGATGTTACATTTAATAACCTGAAGTTAATTGTAATTGATGAAGAACACAGGTTTGGAGTAGAAGCAAAAGATAGACTACAGAATTTAACCTCTCAAGTTCACAAGTTAACATTAACCGCCACTCCAATTCCAAGAACGCTTGAACAGTCTCTTATGGGAATTAGAGAAACTTCAAGAATCGAAACACCCCCAGAAAATAGATTAGAAACATTAACTCATGTTGGTAGTGTAGATGAGTCAGCTATTGCTTTAGCTATTCAGAGAGAGATTTCAAGAGGAGGTCAAGTTTTCTTTGTACTAAATAGAATAAGTGAACTTGAGGAATGGATGAAAATTGTTTCAAAACAATTTACAAAATTAAATCACAGAATTCTACACGGTCAACTATCTTCTGAGGAAATTGAAAATACAATGCAAGATGTTTGGGATCGCAAAGTAGATGTTTTATTTGCTACCACAATTGTAGAAGCTGGAATTGATTTGCCTAAAGTGAATACACTTATAACTTTAAGATCGGAGTTACTTGGCATGTCCCAGCTCTACCAACTTAAAGGAAGAGTGGGTAGAAGAGGAGAACAAAGTTTTGCTTATTTTTTTCATTCAAGCAACTTAGGGATAGATGCAGAATTGAGACTAGATGCAATTAAATCAATAGGTCAAACTGCTACAGGATACTCGTTAGCTATGAAGGATTTGCAACTTAGAGGGTCTGGAAGCATTTTAGGAGATATACAGTCTGGGTTTATTGCAAATGTCGGATTAAATATTTTTAATCAATATGTTCTTGAGTCTTTAGACGAAACAATCGAACAGGTTAAGCCAATTGTAAAACCGGATATAAAATTAGATTGTTACTGGGGATCTTCTATTCCTAAAAATTATGTATATGCCGACTCAGAAAGAATTGATATCTACAAAAGACTTGAGCATACTCACCATACAAAAGTTGATGAAGTCAGAGATGAAATCATTGACAGATTTGGTGAAATTCCAGAGGTAACTGAAAACTTATTTGTAACTGCAAAAATAAGATCTGTATTGGGTGAAAAAAATATTTTAAGGTGCAAAGTAAGAGAGTATCAATTTGAACTTTTTCCTGTTGATTTAACTGATGATGTAAATCTGAAAATGAAAACATTAGATAAAAAATTTATATTCAGAAATAAACGATTAGTTTTAAATTTTAAAAATCCCTTGAGCCCTGAACATGTTTATCAATTGTTAAATAGTAGTCTTTAAGTATGAATGAGTTTGATGAACTTGTAGGCATTGTAAAAAAACTCCGAGAAGAATGTCCTTGGGACATGGAGCAAACACATGAGTCATTATCGAGACATTTAATTGAAGAGGCATATGAGCTGTTAGATGCTTTGGCAAGCATTCAAGATGAAGATTCAAATTATGCACTAGTAAAAGATGAACTCGGAGATTTATTACTCCAAATTTTACTTCATTCAAAAATTGCTGAAGAACATAACCACTTTGCGATTGTGGATGTAATTGATTCACTTAAATCTAAATTGATTGAACGCCACCCTCATGTATTTGGAGATGTAGAGCTTAATACCGCTGAAGAAGTTGAAAAGCAGTGGGAGACAATAAAACAAAAAGATAGCAGTCTATCAATATTTGAGGATATAAATAGTAAGCTACCTTCTATTACAAGAGCATTCAAAACCCAAAGAAAAGCAAAAAAACTAAATCTTTCATATGCAAACTATGATGAAGCACTTGAAGATCTTTTGTCTGAAGTTAAGGAACTTGAGGAGGCAGAACAACTAGAAGATCGAAAAAGAGAAATTGGAGATGTAATTTTTTCAATCATAAATGTTTGTAGGTACTTAGAAGCTGATCCAGAAATTCAACTAAATAAATCGACTCAACGCTTCATTGAAAGAGCTCAATATGTAGAAAAACATATTAAAGAAGATTCTAATTTAGAGAAATTGTGGCAAGAGGCTAAGAAAACTGAAGAAAAGTAACAAATTAAACATTTTGTGCTAGATTTTAAGTAACAGGGTTATGAATAAAAAAATTACACATATATATGCTAGGTATATTCTAGATTCTCGAGCCAATCCAACAGTTGAGGTTGAAGTCACTCTTGAAGACGGTTCTTTGGGTAGATCGGCAGTTCCTTCTGGAGCATCTACAGGAACCTTGGAAGCACATGAATTACGAGATGAATCCAAGGAATTCGATGGTAAAGGTGTGACTCAAGCCGTTAGTAATGTTAATTTTTTAATACTCGATGCATTAAAAGGCGTTGATGCGGGTGACCAAGCTAAAGTAGATAAATTACTTCTTGATCTTGATGGAACACATAATAAAAGTAAGTTAGGTGCCAATGCAATACTCGCAGTTTCAATGGCAAATATGGTTGCATTTGCTAAATCCTCTAACAAGCAACCCTATGAATTGATTCCAAATATATACGGCCAGCCGTCCTTACCAGTTCCATTCATGAATATCCTGAATGGAGGTGCTCATGCTGACAACTCTGTAGATATACAAGAATTTATGATTGTTCCTCACGGATTTTCAAGATTTGATGAAGGTCTTAAAGCTGGTGTAGAGGTTTATCACACACTAAAGAAAAGATTAAAAGATAAAGGATTAGCAACAAATGTTGGTGATGAAGGTGGTTTTGCTCCAAACTTCTCATCTTCAAAAGATGTATTGGATGAAATTATGCTTTCGATTGCTGAAGCAGGTTATAAACCAGAAGATCAAATATCTTTAGCATTAGATGCTGCAGCGTCAGAGTTTTACAATGATGGTATTTATACAATAGAAGGAAATAAGCTAACTAATACTGAAATGTCTGATTATCTTGTAGATTTAACTAGTTCCTATCCTATTGTTTCTATTGAAGATGGCCTTGCAGAAGATGATTGGGATGGCTGGAAATACCTAACTTCTGAAATTAATAATTCAATACAACTTGTTGGAGATGATTTGTTTGTTACACAAGAAAAAATACTTCAAAAGGGTATTGATGAAAAATGTGGTAATGCGATTCTTATAAAAGTCAATCAAGTAGGAACTATCACAGAAACACTAGATACTATGAAATTAGCAAATGATAATTCTTATTCAAGTATGGTTTCTCATAGATCTGGTGAAACAGAAGATTCATTTATTAGCCATTTAGTTGTAGGAACTTCTAGTGGACAAATTAAGACTGGTGCACCAGCTCGATCCGAAAGAACAGCAAAATATAATGAGCTATTAAGAATCGCTGAAACAATTGGATTTGAAAACTTTGAAAATAAAAAATGGCAAACTTAAAAACTCTTGGTAGCAGTGTATTTTCTAGATTATTAACTTTTCTATTAATTTCATCTTTCCTCTTTTTTCTGTTCGATACTTATCAAGAAAGTTATGGCAGTTATAAAGTTTTACAGAGCTCACTCCAAGACAAACAAGAAGAGGTTGTATTAATCCAAAACCAAATTGATGAATGGAATAATCAAATTGCAGACCTAGATGATCCTGAAAAAGCTGAACTAATCCTCAGGAAAAGAGGGTATGGAGAACCTGGTGAAGTCCTGTACAGATTTGAAGTACCAGAACCAGTAACTCCAATAGAAGAAACATTAAAATCTCAGAGAAACAAAAGTTTATTAGAATTTGTTATTGACTACGTAGTCGGTAGAGAAGGTGAATAACGAATTAAAGATTGTTGAGCAACAAATAGGTAGAAAGCTCAGGAGTGATTCAGAAATAAGCTGTAGATGTCACTTTAATATTCCAGCTGTGATTAAAGTTCCACCAAAATTAGATGATGGAACACCATTTCCAACAACTTACTGGTTGACTTGTCCAATGTACAATAAAAAAATTGGCTCATTAGAGTCACATGGATTAATCAAGGAACTTGATAAAGAAATACTTAATAATCCAGAATTAAAAAAACAATGGGAATCTAGACAAAAGTCATACAGACAGGATAGAGAAAATTTAGAAACAGAAGACTTGGGCCCCAAAGCTACTGGAGGCGTTGGAGGAGCAAAAGAGTCAATTAAGTGCCTTCATTCCCACACTGCTGACGAATTATCGACTGGAAAGAACATAATTGGAAAAATTGTTATTGAATCAATTGGGGGTTTTAATTGTGAAGAGGCGTGCATAGATTTAAAAACGCTTGAGAAAAACAAAGACTGGAAAATAGTTTGGTAAAAGTAGCATCAATTGATCTTGGATCAAATTCTACAAGACTACTCATAGCAGACATCAAAGATGGAACGATATCTAAAATTTATAAAGAACATCATGTAACAAGGATGGGAGACAATCTCACAGAATCTAACAATATCTCAAAGGAGTCTATTAAAAGGGTTTTGAAAGTTCTAGGTCGATTCTTTAAAACAATTAACATTCACAAAGTTGAAAATATTCAAATTGTGGGAACAGCGGCCTTAAGAGATGCGAGTAATTCAGAGAATGTAATCGAACAAATTCAAAAAAAATATGATGTAACGGTTGATATTGTATCTGGAGAAGAAGAGGGAGTATTAACAAGTTTAGGAGTTTTAAATTCAATCGAAAATATACAAAACTTCCTAATAGTAGACATTGGTGGTAGAAGTACCGAGTTTATATTTGATAAAAATAATAAAATTATATCAAAGTCTTTGGACATTGGTGTTGTCAGCTTGAGTGAATTGTTTTTTAAGGAACAAATACCTACTAAGAAAAATATCGATTCAGCTGTAGATTTCATTAATAAAACATTATTGGAATCAAAAGAATTTAACGAAAGATTACTTATAGGAGTTGCTGGAACATTTACATCACTTGCTTCAATATATTTAAAACAGAGCCGATTTAATGAAGATGAAATACACCAAACAGAGATGAAAAAGGATGATGTTAGTCAAATAAATCATTCAATTATTAAAATGAGTGAACCTCAAATAATTACTAATTTTAAAGGTATTGATCCTAAGCGAGCAAAAACAATTCAGGCAGGAATACTATTAGCAAATCAAATTATGTTTAAATATAATGTAAATTCAATTAAAGTTTCAAATAGTGATATTTTAGAAGGTCTAATATTAAAAAAATATTAGATTAAAGATTAGCCCGGGTGGCGGAATTGGTAGACGCGACGGACTTAAAATCCGTTATTCGAAAGGATGTGGGGGTTCGAGTCCCCCCCCGGGCACGCATAAAAAAATTTATAATTAATTAAATATTGCTAACAAAATTGAAATTATTTTCAACTAATTTTGAAAAAAAATATAAAAACTCTAATCAACTTTTTGGACAATATCATAAAATGAAATTAGCTAAGAATCCTTATTCTTAGCATACGTACGTATACATAAAGGAAAGAAATATGAAAAAACCATTATTGGTTAGTTTCTTACTCTTAACTCTTATTCTAGGAGCATGTGGTGGTGGAAGCCTTGAAGGCGAAGAAGTCACAATCACAGGTGCTCTAATTGGTTCAGACCAAGATGGATTTAGAGCTGCTTTTGAGGACTTTTCTGAGGAAACTGGAATTATCGTTTCCTATCAGGGGTCTGATAACTTTGAGCAAGAAATACAAATTCAAATGGAATCTGGTGATACACCAGACTTCGCATTATGGCCACAGCCAGGAGCTGTAGTCGATGCTGCTACTAGAGGATACTTAACACCTCTTGAGGATCTTGGTATAGATCTTGATCAATACCAAAATGACTTCTCATCCTACCTTGTAGGACTCGGTGTTGTTGATGGTGTCATCTATGGTGGTGCTAATGCAGCAAACTTGAAGAGTATCGTTTGGTACCAACCAGCAGAATTTGAAGCAAGAGGATATTCTGTCCCATCTACATGGGATGAAATGATCGGACTTGCAGATCAAATTGTTGCAGACGGAATGAATCCATTCTGTTTTGGTATGTACTCAAATGGTGCATCAGGTTGGCTTGCAACTGACTGGATGGAAGATATTATGCTCAGAACCGGAAACGGTGTTGATTCATACGATCAGTGGGTAAGCCACGATATTCCATTCAACGATCCAATGGTAAAAAATGCGGCAACACTTTTGAGCCAGATCATGCATACAGAAAACTATGTTGTAGGTGGCACTGATGCTATCGTTTCAACATACTTTGGTAATGCACAAGATCCTATGTTCTCAAAAGATGCTGACGGCAACCCAGGTTGTTTTATGCATAGACAAGCATCTTTTATTACAGGATTCTGGCCTGAAGGAGAACAAGCTGGAGCAGGTTCAATAACAACTGTGTTCCCATTCCCTTCAATTGACCCATCATTACCAGCTGCTGCTTTAGGTGGCGGTGACATGTGGGGAGCATTTAACGATAGAGAAGCAACAAAAGCTGTTGCTGAATTTATGTTGAGTGCTGAGTTCTACAATAATGTAGCAATCAGAGATGGAAACGCAAGATTAAGTGCCCATACTGGTTTTGATACATCATTGTATGCATCTCCAATAAACAAAATTCTCGGAGACACAATTGCTGCAGCATTAAGCGCAAACTCATTTAGATTTGATGCGTCTGACTTAATGCCACCAGAAGTTGGAGCTGGTTCATTCTGGAAAGAAATGATGAACTTAGCTGTTGAAGGTCCTGGATACATTGACACTGCATTAGACACTGTCGAAAGTTCTTGGCCGTAAACCGGATAAATTAAATTAAATTGATAGCCACCCATTTGGGTGGCTATCTTTTATAGACTAAAATTAAACAATTGATATGAAGCAACAAACGCAACAAGAAAAGTTAAAGTCGATAGGTATTTCAATGTTAGCTTTAGGATTTTTTCCTTTAGTTTGGTTTCTATCTCAAGCTATTTTATTTAGAGAATTAACTGAAATTATTTCAAGAAACTTACTTGTTGTTGTTGCTCTGATTGTTGGTTCAAGTTTCGTTTTCTTACTTTTTTACGGTATGGATAAGATAATTCAATTGTCTCCGATAGATAACAGAGAATCATTGGAAGCTCGTATGTTTGCTGGTCCCTCACTTTTTATGATTTCTCTTTTTCTTTTTTACCCTGCCATTAGAACTTTATATATTAGCTTTAAAGACAGGTACAGTAATGATTTCATTGGTTTCGAAAATTACAAATGGGCATTTTCAGATCCTGAAATGTTGGTTACTATAAGAAATCAGATTATCTGGTTAATATTTGTTGTCTTTTTTGTTCTGGTTATTGGACTAGTAGTTGCGTGGCTTTCAGACAGACTAAATAAAGGTGAAGCTTTTTTTAAATCAATAGTTTTTATGCCTATGGCAATATCAGCTGTTGGTGCTAGCGCAATTTTTAAATTTATTTATGAATATAGACCGCCACCCTTAACACAAATTGGAATAATAAATGGCATCCGAGTATCTGTTGATAGAGGACAAGCTTTACCTGGAGTAGAACCTGGTGAAAAATGTATGAACAATAGAGTTATTAATGGAGAATTAAAAGATTTTAAAAATGAAGACTGTCTAAACCCAATTGGCTGGCTTCAACAGCGAGATTTGACCAACTTACCTTTTACAGAAAATTTAAATCCAGAGGGTTTTCTTAGTGGTATTTTACTTAATCTTCCTATCAATACAATGTTGCTAATGGTCATTATGATTTGGATGTTCACGGGATTTGCAGCAGTAGTTTTTTCTGCTGGAATAAAAGCTATACCGGCAGAAATTATGGAAGCTGGACAAATAGATGGTGCATCTGAACTAAGGGTTTTTAGATCAATAGTTATTCCATATATTAAGAGCACAATAATTGTCGTTGGTACTTATATGGTTGTTACTGTTTTGAAAGCTTTTGATATAATTTATGTTTCTACTAGAGGAGATCTAGAGACAAATTTGTTAGCTGTAAAAATGCTTGATGAGTTTTCAAAATATAGAAATTTTGGAAGATCAGCAACAGTGGCAGTTCTTATATTTGTTTGTGTACTTCCAATTATTGTTGGTACAGCTATTAGGGAAAGAGAAAATACTCAATCATGAATAGAAATAATCAGAAATGGTACGACAAGCCTATTACAAAATTAATATTAATTACTATAGCTGTCACTTGGGTGTTTCCTGTTTTTGGTTTTGTCTTGAGTTCTTTTAGACCGGGAGAAGCAATAAAAAGAGAATCGTGGTGGGATTCTATTTATACTGGAAAATTATGGACTGAACTTACCTTATCTAACTATTCAGAGATATTTTTTGCAGACAATTTAGATAGATCTTTTTACAATTCTTTTGCAGTAACTATACCTTCTACAATTATTCCAATTACTATTGCTGCCTTTGCTGCTTATGCTTTCGCATTTATGGAATTCAGAGGAAAAGAAGTACTATTTTTATTTGTTGTTGCTTCAATGATAATTCCTTTGCAGATGTCTCTAATTCCTTTAGTGCAATTATTTAAAAGTGGAATTGAAGTATTTGGTATACCTATCATTCCAGCTTTAGATATTAATGGTACATTTGTTGCAACGTGGTTTGCTCATTCAGGGTTTGGTCTACCTTTGGCTACCTTTCTTTTAAGAGACTTTATGATGGGCCTTCCTAAAAGTGTGATTGAATCTGCAAAGATTGACGGTGCAAGTCATATGACAACTTTTTTTAAATTAGTCTTGCCTCTGTCAGTTGCTGGTATTGCGGCTTTTGCAACTTTCCAGTTTCTGTGGGTATATAATGACTTTCTTGTTGCAAATGTATTTCTGGGGGTTTACAAGCCAGAGAATTTAGTAATTACATCCCATGTATCACAATTAGCTGTCGGCGCCTACGGTGAAGCATGGCATTTAAGAACATCTGGAGCGATAATTTCAATGATTGTTCCTTTAACTGTATTTTTTAGCCTTCAACGATATTTTATCCGAGGGCTAATTGGAGGAGCTGTTAAGGGTTGAGCCTTTTAAGATATTTATTAATATCTTTTCTTTTAATAACGTGCACCAGTACATCGACGTATCAATACTCTGTTGAATCTAATAACTTATCAGAGAATATTGACTTAAGACTTAATTTTAATATTCATGAAGATAATTCGAATAATCACAAAATTGAAATTCAGGCCTTTCCAAAAGAATTGAATCTAATTGATTCCTATAAAATAGTTTTTGATATGAAATTTAGAGATGATTATGAAAGCGATTTCAATGGTGTTTGCATAGGACCAATCTGGGACGGTTATGGACCGGGAGAGTTTACAGTAGTCTTAGATGAAAATAGTAGTTTCAAAGCTTCTATTAATGGAAAATTATCTCAAGAGTCTGATGATAGGTGCAACAATTACTACTTTTATGCAAGATTTTTAGATATAAATTTGAAAAATGGAATAAGCTATCTTGTTGGAGTAGCCACAGATTATGGAGGATTATATCCCGACGCTCCAGAAGTTTGGAAACTAGATACAAACAATGAAATAGAATTAATCTTCACAAGTAATATTGAGAGGTATAGTATTAATTTTGAATTGAGTAAATAATATGAAAATAGGTCTTGATTGGGGAGGAACAAAACTAGAGGCTATAGCCTTAGATCCTTTAACTAATGAAGAAATAGTAAGGAATAGAGTTGACTCACCAAAAGATAATTATCAAAAAATAATTGATACTGTTCACAACCTCATATTAGAAACTGCAGGAAAAGAAAAAAATATTACTGTGGGTATAGGCATGCCAGGCTCTCTACATCCAAAAACAGGACTTGTTCAAGTTTCCAATACAAAAGCACTAGAAGGGCAAGATGTCAAAAATGACATAGAAGCAAAACTAGGGTTTGAAGTAAAGATTGCAAATGATGCAGATTGTTTAGCACTTTCAGAAGCAGTAGACGGAGCAGGAAAAGATTACAACTCAGTTTTTGCGGTAATTTTAGGTACAGGTGTTGGTGCTGGGTATGTTGTTGAAAAAAAACTTATATCTGGTCCAAATAAATTAACAGGTGAGTGGGGTCAAAATCCAATACCAGGCCCAATGGACGAATATGAAAAATCGGTAAAAAGACATTGTGGAAGAGTTGGTGCAATTGAAGTTTTTTTATCGGGGCCGGGATTAGAAAATTGGTACGAATTTAAGACTAATAATAAAAAGTCTTCAAGAGATATTGTTGAATTATATAGAAATGAAAATAATATAGCTTTGGAAATTATGGATACATATTTTGAGCGAACTGCAAGGGCTTTTAGTTCATTTGTCAATATTTTAGATCCAGATGTTATTGTATGTGGTGGAGGAATGTCAGAAATTAATGAAATATATGATATCTTACCTGAAAAAATTATTCCTTATTTAGCATCAGATATATTTTTAACCCCAATTATAAAAGCTAAACATGGATCTAGTAGTGGAGTTAGAGGTGCAGCGCACTTATGGTAGGGTCAAGTCAAAAATTTTTTTTAATCTTTTTAATTACTACATTTACTTTTTCTTTTTTTAGTTACCAATCGAGTGATGTAGTAATAGTTGGACCAACTTTTTCTCAAGAAGATTATTTCATTGAAGAATTAAATACGATTTCTAATAAAACGGGATATAAAATTTCGTATGTTTCCTTAAATGATGTTCCTCTATATATACAAAAAAATCCAGATAAAGCAGATTTAGTATTACTAACAAGTCCGCAGTCATTACAGGAATTAGGTAATTCAAACGTCTTACTTCCTACAAATGACTTTTATGATGAAGATTCAAAAGATTTATATTCGAAATATTTAATTAATTTAATAAGTTCAGAAGACAACTCTGTTCAGTATGGCCATTGGTTAAGGCTTTTTAGCAACTCAATGATTTGGTACAATGTAGATCGATATAAAGAACTTGGATCTCCAAATTTTGAATCATTTGACGAAATTATAGAATTTACTAAATTGAATTCTACAAAAAATAATGAATTGTGGTGCTTGACTATAGATAGTGCGGAAAATCAACCACTTCTTGATTACGAATATGGGGAATCAACTGGCTGGATTGTCTCAAACTGGCTAGAGAATATTGTTTTGGCGAACTACGGAACAACCATTTATGACAACTGGGTTAAAAATGAGATAAAGTTTTCTGATGATGAGATTGCCTTGTCTTTACTTGATATTGGAAAAATCGTTCACAATGAAGGAACTGTTTATAAAGGTAAAGAATACTTGATTAGATCACAAATAAGCAAAAGTGCATCAAATTTATTAGATGAAAATTCTACATGTGTATTTTCATTGATGGGCCACCATGCTATTAACTATATGCCTCAAAATAAAACCTTTGGAGAAGATTACAATTTTTTTAAATTTCCATCAATAAATTATTCAAACATGGTTGTAGGCATTGGAGATACAGTTTCATTACTAAATGATAATCCTTCGTCAATGGAGGTTTATGCTGAAATAGTTTCAGCAACTTTTGGTGAAACATGGGCTTCAAAAATTGACTCTCAATATGTTTCTCCAAGAACAGATTTTGATATAAGTAAATATAAAAATGAATTTGCAAAAAAAGAATATATACAAATAAAAGATTCATTGAGCATGAATTTGTTCAGATATGATGGTTCAATGCTTATGAAAAATGGAACGGGTAAGAAAATACTATGGACAACATTGAGGGATTTCATAACTCAATCTAATAATTATTTAGAACAAGTAACTGAAGAAATTGATGTAAGAATAAAGCGAGAACTTTCAGAAAGTTAGGCCGTTACTTTATTGCCAATCCTGTTTCTGGATCAAAGTAATGAAGTTTTGCAGGGTCTAATGCCAAATTAATTTTCTGTCCTTCCTCTACAGTTGAGTTTGGATTAATCCTAGCGATAAATTTTGTTTCATCACCTAGCACAGAAATATCCTCGCCCTCATCAGCAAGTATTTCTTCAATCGCTTTAGTCTGTACTGGTTTGATATCTTTATAAAAATGAACATATGTATCTGAACCTAGTTGCTCAAGAAGAGAAACTTCTATACTTACTTGTTCACTAAATTCTTTTTCATTTGCGTACACAGAGTCTTCAAATGCCTCTGGTCTAATTCCTACAACGATTTCTTTTCCTTCGAAATCAGCCAATGCCTTAGGGGCATCTGTTACATTAATTTCGTCGTCTCCAAATTTAATTTTTGTATTTTTCCCAGATTTTCCAACAGAAGCATAAACGAAATTCATTGATGGGCTGCCAATGAACCCGGCAACAAAAATATTTTTTGGATATAAGTAAATTTCTCTTGGTGTGTCAATTTGTTGAAGAACGCCCTTTCTAATTACTGCAACTCTATCACCCATAGTCATAGCTTCTACTTGATCGTGTGTTACATATAAAGTTGTTGTCTCTAACTGAGAATGGAGCTGTCCTAGTTCTGCTCTCATTTGAACTCTTAATTTAGCATCAAGGTTAGAAAGTGGTTCATCCATTAAAAATGCCTGTGGGCTTCTAACAATTGCTCTACCCATTGCAACTCTTTGTCTTTGCCCACCAGAAAGAGCTTTTGGTTTTCTTTCAAGCAATTCATCAATTTCAAGTGTTTTTGCAGCTTCTTTAACTTTTATATCAATTTCATCTTTAGGAAGCTTGCGTAGTTTGAGTGAGAAAGCCATATTATCGTACACTGACATATGAGGATATAACGCATAATTTTGAAAGACCATTGCTATGTCTCTATCTTTTGGCGCAACTTCATTTACAATGTTGTCAGCTATTGAAATCTCACCTTCAGTAATATCTTCTAATCCAGCAACCATTCTTAGTAAAGTTGTTTTACCACAACCAGAAGGACCAACCAGTACTAAAAACTCACCATCATTGATTTCTATATTTACATCTTCTAAGGCGCGCGTGCCATTAGGGTAGATTTTTCCAACGCTCGAAATATTTATTGCACCCATAATTTAAACCTTTTAAGTGTAGCTAGAAATTTACAATTTTAAAATTAATTTACACCTTAATATTATGTACTAATTCAATTTTGAATTTAAAATATTTACGTATGGTAAAAGTTCCCTTAACCCGAGTAACCACTCTTAAGGACATTAATCCGGAGTCACTAACTGAAACACAGTATGTGATTTATTGGATGATTGCTTTTAAAAGAGTAGGGTATAATTTTGCATTACAACGTGCTGTTGAATGGGCAAACCAATTATCTCAACCATTATTGATTCTAGAACCATTAATTCTTGACTATCCAATGTCTAGCATTCGTTTTCACAAATTTACTCTTGAGGGCATGCAAGAAATTGATGAAATGATTTCTTGCACAAATGCGCATTATTACCCTTTTGTCGAGCAGTCTGCAGGAGAATCAGAAGGACTGCTTAATGAAATTGCAAAAAATGCATCAGTTGTCATTACTGATGATTATCCAACATATTTTGTTCCCCAAATGACTGCGAAAGCCTCTGGTGATATTGACTCAAGATATGAACTTGTTGATTCTAATGGACTTGTACCTATCCGACTTTCAGAAAAAGAATATGTTAGAGCTCATGACTTTAGAAGGTATTTACATAAAAACTTAGAGGATTTTATTATTGAGACACCTCATAAAAATCCTTTAGAATTATTAAATAAGAAATTCGATCAATCTCAAATAAAAACGGTTCAAGAAAAATGGAAACCATATAATTTTAAAGATCAAAATATAGACGACTTTCTTCAAAATCTAAACATCGACAAAACGGTAGAGATTAGCTCAATAAATGGTGGATACTCAAATGCTTTAAAGCAACTCAATAAATTTATTGATAATGGTTATGAAGATTACGCAAAGTTCAGTAGTAATCCTTCAAAAGAGGCTAGCAGTCAATTATCACCGTATTTTCACTCTGGCCAAATATCAACACATGAAGTTTTTGAAAAAATATCTAATTTGGAATCATGGACTTTAGAGTCAATTGATCCAAAAATGGTAGGCAGAAGAGAAGGATGGTGGGGAAGTACAGAAAATTTTGAAAGTTTTATGGATGAATTAATTACTTGGAGAGAGCTTGGGTATCATACTTGTGTAAGAAGAGCTAACTATGACCAATACTCAAGTCTGCCTGAATGGGCAATTAAAACTTTAACTGATCATTCTTCTGATGAACGAGAACATATATATTCTCTTGATGAACTTACTTATTCGCAAACTCATGATGAGATTTGGAATGCAGCTCAAAATCAACTGCGGACACAAGGAATAATTCAGAACTATTTAAGAATGCTTTGGGGCAAGAAAATACTCGAATGGACACCAAATCCACAAATAGCACTCTCATATATGATTACTCTTAATGATAGATATGCTTTAGATGGAAGAGATCCAAATTCCTATTCTGGTGTATTTTGGATTCTTGGTAGATACGATAGAGCATGGGGGCCTGAGAGAAGCATTTATGGCAAAATTAGATATATGACTTCAGACTCAACTTCTAAAAAGTTTAATTTAAAACCCTATCTAGAAAAATGGAGCAATGAATCATTGGGCATTCATACTAGTTTGTAGAAATAAAGTTACAACGATTTAAAAAAAATTTTTCTAAAAATATATCAAAATTACATAAAATGAATAAAATTACATAGTGATTAAATTCACAATGTATTATTAAACAAAAGGAGTAGGCTAAAATGGCTGAACTTACTTACAGACTCTTTATGGTAGCAACAGTGGGCATGCTCGCTGGAACAGTATTTTTACTAGCATCATCAAGAGAAGTAGATCCTAAGCACAGAAGAGGAGTGTATATCTCCGCTCTTGTGACAGGAATAGCTTGGTATCACTATAACAAAATGACTGGCTCATGGGCTGGTGGAGATTATGATACAGGCTTAAGATATGTCGACTGGATCCTAACAGTACCATTAATGTTTGTTGAGGTACTTGCCGTAACATCTTCAGGTGCAGAGTATAACGAAAAAGTTAGAAACTGGGGATTAGCTGCTGTCGTGATGATTGGTGGCGGTTACTATGGTGAGACATCTGCTGCAGGCAGTGATGCTTACTGGGTTGGATTTGTAGTAGCTATGGCTGCATACATATACTTGATGAGAAATCTTCAAGCAGAAGGTGCAGGACTCAAAGCTGCGGAAGCTGATCAGTTTGAGAAAATTAAAAATCTCATTCTTGTTGGTTGGATAATCTATCCTTTGGGCTATCTAGCTCCAGTAGCAGGAGACTTTGACGCTGTTAGAGAAGTCCTTTATACAATTGCTGACATAATTAACAAAGTCGGTCTTGGTGTATTGGTACTTGGAATGGCAAGAATCAAGTCAGGAGAAAAAGTCTAAGACTTTTTTGAATAAAATTTGATGATAGGCGGCATTGTCCGCCTATCATTTTTTTTGGGGTAAATTTTTTTTGGGTTACAATTCGATATGGACTTAATAGTTTTTTTTAATACTTTATTTGGCTTCTTTACTTTTGTTGCTTGGGCTATCAGCTTGTCTATATTGTTTTTAATCTTTACTAAAAAAAGATTTTCTAAAATAATTAATGATCAGTTTTATAATTTTGCCACAAGTGTTGCAGTATTTTGTTCAATTGGGAGCTTAGTATATTCAGAAGTTGTTGGTTTTATACCATGTAAATTTTGTTGGTATCAAAGGTATTTAATGTATCCAATTGCATTAATTCTTATTATTGGTTTGTTTAACAAGAGATTTATACGTGCTGGATACATAAGTCTTGCTGGTGTTGGTGTTGGGATTTATCATATATTTCTCCAAAATGGTGGAGGAGGTGGTGGTTCATGCGCATTAGATGTTCCATGTAATCTTAAATATGTCGATATCTTGGGATTTATTTCAATTCCAGTTATGGCTAGTACAGGTTTTTTGACTATATTTTTAGCCCTGCTGTATTATGATTTATCGGGGAAGGAAATAGTTGAATAAAAATTTTATTATTGCTGGTGGTGTGGTTCTTGCTATCGGACTTGCTGTTGCTATAGGCGTTACTCTTGTTGATGAACCATTAGATGGTAATTTGCCAGAGGGAGAAACCACAATAAATGGAGATTTACTTCCAGTGTTTGCTTCTGAAAACGATGATAATATTGCTAGAGGACTCGCAGCTCCAACTTTTTCTGCACCAAACGAAAACTCTGAAATAGTTACGATTGAAAAAAATGGAAATGCAAAAGCTTTAATTTTTCTTGCCCACTGGTGTGGCTATTGTCAGCAAGAAGTTCCAGTAGTACAAGAGTATGTTGATTTAATTGGAGTGCCGGACGGTATTGAATTAATAGCAATTGCAACATCAATTGATAGAGCTAGAGATAACTATCCTCCACATGATTGGTTAGCAAATGAGGGATGGTCAGAGACGCAGCTTTACGATCTTGATAAAGAAATTGCAACTGCTTATGGATTAAATGCATTTCCTTACTGGGTGTTTTTAGACAAAGATTTAAATGTTGTGGCAAGAAGAACTGGAAACCTTCCACAAGATCAAGTAGGCCAGCTACTTACAGCTTTAGCTTTACAAAGCCGATAAATTTTTGAAAAACTCCTGTTTAATGGAGCACCGATTTATTTTTCAAACACAGCTTCATAGACAAAGTCAAACAAACCCATTCTTTCTATAATGCAATTTTCGAAAGGATGGGTTTGAAAATATTCCTCAGGTTGAGGATATTTATCTAATGAATTATGAAGAAATCTATACTCTTTGAGATTGAAAGTTAACAACCCAATTAATAAGGTCACTTTAAATGTACCTATCTTATGAATAGCTTTTAGAAATTTATTTTTAGGTCTGTTCATATCAAGAAGAATAAATTTTCCACCTGGTCGTAAAACTCTATAAACCTCATCCATACCTTTTTTTGGTTCATTTATATTTCTCCAAACAAAAGCACAATAAATACTATCGAATGAGTTGTCTGGAAAGGGGAGATTTTCAGCACCACCAATAACTTTATTTGAAAATTCATTAAGCTCTAGCATTTTCTCATCAGGATCAACAGCTGTTACATCAAAATTTTGTAATTGTTGAAAAGCAGCACCAGTTCCACTTCCAAGATCTAATACTCTTGTTCCAGTTACATGACTACTAGCTTTACTTCTCCATGACTTATCAAATCCAAGAGTTATAACAGAATTGATTAAATCATAGAACTTGTATATGTTTGAAAAGTTAGCTTTTTCAGCCAATTACAGAATATATGCTACTGCTAGCAAAATACCAGTAAGGAAATGAATCCCTATTGTAGATACGTTTACTAGAAGCAGTTCATAAGGAACTTTTTGGCGATCAGCCTCTGGATTATTCCATTTCACCATCCACTCATCTGCCATTTTGAAAGCTTTCCATACTAATACCAAGGGGAGCAACGCCATGAAAGCATAGACAGTGCCGTAATCTGTAAAGAAACTCAAAGCACCAACAAAAGCTACAGCAACAAATGCTTCAATCATAAATTGTTTATATAGCCTCATAGGTTTTTCTAACTTCATCCATTCGCCTTGTTCTGCAGTTCTGACAACCCATGTATTTTTACCTATTGCAGCATCTGAAGGAGCATCTTGGAACTGATTAATCCATACAATAAGCATTACAAGAATAGCAATGGGAACAGATGCAATTAATGCCTCAATCCAATTCCATTCTGAAACTAAATTTTGGTGTATTGGATCAGTTAATACATAATGAGCTCCCATTACCATAACTGGACCAAAACCAAGTGCAATTGCAATTTCTCCAAAACCTTTATAACCAAGCCTTACCGGGTCACCCGTATAACCAAGGGCCAAGAATGTTCCAATTATTCCTGTCCATAAAATTGGAGTGTTGCCAAAAAATGAACCACTTACTTGTTGATTTAGATACAGACCTATTGCAACAGTTCCAGTAATACTAACTAGCGCTGTTAACAGCACTTGTCCAGGTGTCATTAGGCCAACTTGTATAACTCGACTACCACCATTAAATGGACTTGCTACTTTGTTTATTTCATCTGCATTTGAAGTGTGATCAAAATAATCATTAGATGAGTTTGTTGCAACCTGAGCTAATGACGCTCCACCAAGAACTAGCCAAAACATTCTCCATGACCAACTTGAATCTAGACCAGCTTCTTTTAAGTCATTCCAGGCAACTGCTGCGCCAATTAAAATTGGAGCAAAAGTAGCAGTTAAAAACGGAGCACGAATAGTCCTTAACCATAGTCCAATTCTTTTTAACCCAAGCTTAAATGCCATTTTGACTGCCGAAGTTTTGTTTGCTGGATATGTTTTCCATTCAAACTTTTCTTCTTGGAAAAAGTTAACATATTTTATAGTTGTTGGCTTAACTCTGTAATAACCAACAACGTCATTTTTAATTAAAAACTCATCTTCCATAAACTCTTTAAATGCTTCAGTTGTGTTTAATACAAGTTCATAGGCTTTTTTCTTTTCGTCTTCATCTTTAATTTTGTAGCATTCACCATCAATTTGTAATCCTTCAATACCTTCTTGTCCTTTAGGCCAAATTACTACATGGACTCGTGGATTTAATCTAATTTGTTCTGCTTTACGAGTAGGGTGGAAGGTAAAAAATACTAAATCTTCACCATCTCTACTGAAAAATACAGAAGCCCCTGATGAGTTGCCGCCAACGCTAGTCGCAATAAACATTCGATCAGCTTGGTCTAAAACATTTTCGATTTTTTTATCTAACACATCGTTCATAAGCCCAACGTTAATATGCTTGTGAAATAATGCACAAAGTATTTAGCGCAATATTTTAAATTTTTTAATCAATTAATATAGTTAAACATGTTCAAAGTATTTAAAACACCAGAATTTAAAAAAGCAATTTCTTTTTTTATAGAAGGGATAAAAGAAAATAAAAAAAGTTTTTTTATTTCAAACGCTTCAGCACTTCTATGGTGTTTTTTAGTTATACTTCAGCCCTATTTAATTAAGAGAATAATTGATGATGGTATAGTTGCTGATAACGAGAGATCAGTTATTGTTTTTATTTCTTTTATGGTTCTTGCAGGCTATACAAGGGCTATGTCAATTGGTATTAGAAGATACTTCAGTATGGACGTTTCTTACAATGTTGAAGCTGGGATTAGAAATAGAATTTTTACACACATGCAAAAACTAGCATTTAATTATCACGACAAAGTACCCACTGGTGATTTAATGGCAAGAGCCTCTAGTGATGCATCACAAGTAAGGCTTGCTTTTGCCATAGCACCACTTGCATCTGCAAATATTTTTCTGCTACTTATATTGAGTGGAACTTTATTAAGCCTCAGTCTTCCACTTGGTGGCATAGTGCTCCTTTCTATTCCTATGGTTTTATGGTTAGCTTCTAACTTTTCATCTAAAGCTATGGGTGTGTCTTTAAAGGTTAAGGAAGCAGAAGCAAAGATGACTACAGAAGTTGAAGAGCAACTAGGTGGTATCAGAGTTGTAAAAGCTTTTGGAAATGAAGAACAGGCTTCCACTAAAGTTGAAGACGCAGTACAAAATATTTATGACTCTTCGCTCGATTATCTTAAATTAAGAACTAGGTTTGTTCCACTATTTGAACTTATACCTATGGTTATAACGCTTGCAGTATTACTCCTTGGAGGGTATTTAACAATAAATGAATACCTATCTCTAGGTGAATTCATTGCATTTACACAATACGTATTTTTATTAATTTGGCCATTGAGAATTACAGCGTGGTTTTTATCCGAAATACCTTCAAGCGTTGCTGCTGGAAACAGAATACTGGAGCTTCTAAACGAAATTCCAACTATTACAGATGATGAAACTCCAAACGAGCTACCAGTAGATGGAAATGGTTCATTAAAATTTTCAAATGTGAATTTTAAATATGGTAATGAAACAATATTTGATGATCTTAATCTTGAAATTAAAGGAAAAAAAACAGTGGCAATTGTGGGCTCTACTGGGTCAGGAAAATCAACTCTTGCCTATCTTCTCCCACGTTTATACGAAATAGAGTCTGGTTCAATTGAAATTGATGGTGTAAATATTACAAATCTTAGACTGAGCGACTTAAGAAGCAATGTAAGTCTTGCATTTGAAGAAAGCTTTTTATTCTCTAATACAGCTAGAGAGAATATTTCGCTTGGATTAGAGGATGCATCTCAAGAAGAAATAGAAAATGCAGCGCTAATAGCACGAGCACACGAATTCATTTCACAACTTCCAGAATCATACGAAACGAAAGTTGGAGAAAGAGGTTATGGACTATCAGGCGGTCAAAGGCAGAGGGTAGCTTTAGCAAGAGCTATTTTAAGAAAACCACGTGTTCTAATTCTTGATGACGCACTTTCTGCAGTAGATGCCAGCACTGAAGAAGAAATTCGAAATGAGTTGAACCAGGTAATGTCTAATATGACAACTTTAATAATTACTAATAGAGTGCCGACTATCGAATTATGTGATGAAGTCGTATTTCTTGAAAATGGAAAAGTAAAGGCGCAAGGCAAGCATCATGACTTGATGAAATCTGTTGATACTTATAAGTCATTATTTTTGGAAAACCAAACATCGGAAATATAGAATGAGAGACAATACTTTTGTAAGATCATTTAAGTTAGTTCCAGAAGTTTACAGACCTTTTTTCTTTGCATCTTTGATTGCATTACTTGGCACAGGAATAAGAATGATTGGTCCTCAGTTAATTTCTAGAGGTATAGATAACGGAGTAATGAAATATGATTATCAGTATTTACTTCAGCAGTGTCTTTTTTATTTTCTTACACTTGTTGTGCTTTATTTTGTAACCAGTAAAGCCCTTCTCTCAATAGGCTTAGTAGGCGAATCTTATGTAAAAAGAATTAGAGAAAAGCTTTTTAGACATATGTCATCTTTAGATATTAATTATTTTGAAAAGAACAAAACAGGAGTTTTAGTTGCAAGAATGACTTCTGACATGCAAAGTTTAAACGAGTTTGCTAGAGAAGGTGCAAGTAGCATTTTGACATCTCTACTCACAATATTTGGTGCAACAATTGCAGTATTTTTAGTTGATGTACAACTTTCTTTACTATCCTTTCTTATCCTTCCTCTTTTAGGAATTGCTACAAGGATTTTTAGGAACCATGCTGATAAGACATATTGGTCTGTCAGAGAATGGATTGGTCAAGTATTATCATCACTTCAAGAGGGAATTTCAGGTGTAAGAATAATTCAAGCATATTCAGACGAAACAAAACAATTAAAAAGGTTTAAAGAAGTCAATGATGAACATTTGAAGGCAAACATGCAGTCTGCAAAAAACATTGCAATATATTTTCCTTTTTTAGAAATTACTCGCGTAACTTCTATTGCTGTTGTGATTTGGTTTGGTGCAGCAAGGATTAAAAACGGTACCCTAACAGTTGGTGAATTAGTTGCATTGTTATTTTATTTAAACTATTTTTTTGATCCGCTTATTCAGCTTTCTTTTAATTACGATGTTTTGAGGTCGGCTGGCTCATCAATGAAGAAAGTTTTCTCAATATTAGATGAAGAGCCTATGTTAAGTAAGACTGGAAATTTATCTCCTGAAACTGACTCAGGCAAGGTTATTGAATTTAAAAATGTAGATTTTTCCTATGGCAGGGAAACTGTTTTGCATGATGTATCTTTCTCAATTAATAGAGGAGAAAAAATTGCCATAGTTGGAGAAACAGGTGCAGGAAAAAGTACAATTGCAAAATTAATTTTAAGATTTTATCTTCCTACAAAAGGTGATGTACAATTTTATGAAGAATCTTCAAAAGATATATCACAGAAATGGGCAAGAAAAAATATTGCTTATGTTCCGCAAGAAAGTTTTTTATTTAGAGGATCAATTAGGGAAAATTTGATTTACTCTAATCCAGATAAAATAGATCTTCAGACTGAGCTTGAAAATATAGGACTTATTGACTGGTTTGAACGTTATGAAAATGGACTTGATCAAGATGTAGGCGAGAGAGGAGCAAATGTCTCAGCCGGAGAAAGGCAGTTTATTGCATTGCTTAGAGCGGTTCTTGCAAAAAGACAAATTATTGTGTTTGATGAGGCAACTGCTAATTTAGATATTGAATCTGAAAGTTCAATCTTAGATGCCACTGATAGATTGCTTGCATATCAAACATCAATTGTGATTGCCCACAGACTGGAAACAATTTTAAATGCAGAAAAAATACTTGTTATGAGTGAGGGCAAATTAGTTGGATTTGATAATCACCAAAATTTACTTTCAAATAATAAGATTTATCAACAATTATTCTCTGCTTGGAATTTAGTTAACTAACTTCAGTTTCCAATCTTTTATTAGCGATATCTACGTATTCTTTATTAATTTCATAACCTACGTAATTTCGATTTAGTTGTTTTGCAGCAACTGAAGTTGTCCCGCTTCCAAGAAATGGATCAAGAATTAAATCACCTTTATAGGAATACAGGTTTATAAATTTTTGTGGAAGTTCTAGAGGGAAGGGTGCAGGATGACCTATTTTTTTAGCTCTTGCAGGATTAATATTCCAAATTGAAAGTGTAGATTCCATAAACTCTTCTTTGTCTATAGAGGACTCTCCTTTAGAGGATTTTTTCAATGATTCTTTAGAAAAGACTAAACAATATTCATGAATATCTCTTATGACCGGATTAGATGCTGATAACCAACTACCCCAAGCAAAATTAGCATTAGCCCCTTTTGATTTTTGCCAAATTATTTCCCCACGCATAATAAAACCAATATTTATTAATAATTCAGTAAAATATTTTGAAAATGGAATGTAAGGTTTTCGACCCAAGTTCGCTACATTAACTACAATCCTTCCTCCAGACTCAGTAACTCTAAAAGTTTCTTTAAATATTTTTTCCATAATTCTCCAATACTCATCATCAGACAACTCTAAGTCACTGTCTTTACCAATGTTGTATGGTGGAGATGTAATCGTCAGGCTTACACAGTTATCTTCAAGTTCCTCCATAGTTTCCGAACTTTTGTGAAATATCTTATCTTTAATTTTTGAATTGTTATTGATTGTTGAAACTTCTTTTAACTCATCTTTGTCTTGGAATGTTGAAACAAATGCTTTGCGAGTTCCTGACCCAGATTTAAAGTAAGAATTTTTTTTCATATAAGAATTTTACAGTCTTTAAATTTAGTAATCTTAATTCAAAAATTTATGTTAAGTCTATAAATTTCTCTTCTACTTCTTCTACTTCTTCTAAATGAAGTACAGTATTCGTGTAATCTGAAGCAGAACTTATCAAAATGTATGTCAGATATTTTAGGTTTATCACTTCATCAGATTCTTTTATATTAGATATCCAAATTACTCTTTTTAAAGAAGATTGATTGATTGACTTTATGAATACTTCACGCAATGAATCATCTGAACCCTCATAAAATATTCCACAAAAAGCTCCTTCGGATGCTGTGTAGATATGAGAGTCATCGTATATATCACCAATAGCTTTCTTTCCAGGTATTCGCTCAATAAATTCTTTTGAAATTTTTTCTGATACAAAAACTCTTAAATCTTCATTTTGATTTTTAAGTAGATGAAGTAAATCTAGATGATTTTCAGAGTTTGGATTTATAAAAATTGCCGGCATAACAAAAATATTAACCAAATTTTAAAAATAAATTAAATCAATACTTTTATGATTGGTCCAGCAGGTTATTAATATAGTCCTATGGCAAATGTTGATATTGATTTAGGTAAGTATTCTTTAGGCTGGTCTGATCCTGAGAAGAATGTTTTTAAACCTGAAAAAGGTTTGAATGAAGACATTATCAGAAAAATGTCTGAAATTAAGGAAGAGCCGAAGTGGATGCTTGATTTCAGACTTAAAGCGTATAAAAGATTTCTTGATAAGCCTATGCCAGAGTGGGTTGCAAAAGAAAAATTAAGTCAATTAGATTTTGATGATATCTATTACTACATAAAACCTACTGAAAATCAAGCAGACTCATGGGATGAAGTACCAGAAGAAATAAAACAAACTTATGAAAAGCTTGGTATACCTGAGGCTGAAAGAACCTATCTAGCTGGTGTTACGGCACAATACGAAAGCGAAGTTGTTTACCACAAAAATAGAGAAGATTTAGAAAAATTAGGTGTATTGTTTTGTGATATGGATACTGCAGTTAGAGAGTATCCGGAATTAGTTCAAGAATATTTTGGGACGGTTATTCCTCCAGGTGATAATAAGTTTGCTGCACTAAATTCAGCTGTTTGGTCAGGCGGATCATTCATTTATGTTCCAAAAGGTGTACATGTCGAAGATCCTTTGCAAGCATATTTTAGAATTAATGCTGAAAATATGGGTCAATTTGAGAGAACATTAATTCTTGTTGATGAAGGAGCTTCTGTACACTACATTGAAGGTTGTTCAGCACCTGTTTATACAACGGATGCTTTACACTCCGCAGTTGTAGAGATAGTTGTCAAACCATCTGGGACGTGTAGGTACACTACAATCCAAAACTGGTCAAATGATGTTTATAACCTAGTCACAAAAAGAGCACAAGCTTATGGAAATGCAACAATGGAATGGATTGATGCAAATCTTGGTTCAGGTTTAACGGTTAAATACCCTTCCGTTTACTTAATGGAACCAGGTGCTCATGGTGAAGTTTTATCTGTAGCTTTTGCAAACTCAGGCCAGCATCAAGATACAGGAGCAAAAATGGTTCATCTCGCTCCCGATACAACTTCTTTGATTACATCAAAGTCAGTTTCAAAAGGTGGTGGAAGAGGTGCATACAGAGGATTAGTCAGAGTTGAAGACGGTGCAGAAACAGCAAAAAGTTTTGTAAGATGTGATGCGTTGATTCTTGATGATGAATCAAGATCAGACACTTATCCTTATATGGAGATCGAAGAATCATCAGCAGTTATTGGTCATGAGGCAACAGTTTCAAAAGTTGGAGAAGATCAACTTTTCTATCTCATGAGCAGAGGACTTTCTGAATCTGAAGCAACTTCTATGATTGTCGCAGGGTTTGTAGAAGAATTTACTAAAACGTTACCAATGGAATATGCCATGGAATTCAATCAACTGATTGAATTAAACATGATAGAAGCTGGCGCCGTTGGTTAATGATTAGGTAAAAATTGAACAATAAATTATTTGAAAAAAAGTTAAAGCCACTTTCATCAAAAGAGTTTGCAAACATTACCGCTAAAGATGAAGACTGGAAGTATCTTGGAAAAAAATTATTCGAACTTAATGACATCGAAATTGGCAAAGCCACTGACATAAATTCTTCTAAAACATTTGATATTGATTCAAATTGTTTTACTTATGAAATAAATTCAGAGCCTAATCATATTGAAATCATAGACATCAATGAAATCAAAAAACCGCTAATCAAAGAGTCAATTAAAAGACCGTTTGATAAATTTAATATTGAACAATTTGAAAAAGTAACGGGTGGTTTTCAATTAAATGTAAAAGAAGATAACGAACAATATTTTTCAGTGAATTTCCAATCAGATGACAACGCTATTCCTTACATCGGAGTTAGTGTAGAAAAGAACAAATCTGGAAAATTATATTTAAATTTTGATGAATTAGTCATTGGAAACATTTATCCAATTATTGAAATTTTCCTAAATGATAATTCAAATTTAGAAATAATACTTTCTGTAACTTCTACAAAAGAAATCAATATCGTAAATTCAATATATGCCCAGCTTGAAAGAAACTCTAATTTAACTATTCATAATATAAGCACAGGAGCAGGATTATCTCGTTCAAGAATGGATATAGATCTTTTAGGCAATGGTTCAGAATTTAGTTTAGATGGAATTTATTTTGGTGAAGAAAAGCAAATTCACGACAACAGAGTATTTGTAAATCATCTAGGCAAAAATACATCATCAAATATGATTACTAAAGGTGTATTAGGTGACGAAAGTAGTTCCATATTTACTGGAACAATACACATAGCTGAGGGAGCAGAAAAAACAGAATCTCACCAAGAAAATAGAAATATACTACTCAGCGAAGAAGCTACCGCTCAATCTGTGCCTAATCTAGAAATATTGTGTGATGATGTAATCTGCAGTCATGGTTCTTCAGTAGGTCCAATTGAAGAAAGTGTTTATCACTATGTTATGGCTAGAGGTATTGAAAAAGTTGAGGCAGATAAATTACTCATCAAAGGCTTTTTTAATGAAGTAATAAATGATTCTAAGTGGGAAATTATTCATGACAAAGTTTCTAATATTATTGAAAAAAAATATATGAACATAATCGAAAGTAACTAAATTGGAAAAAGTAAAAACAATTAAAAGTACAGATATTGCTGAAAACTCATCGGCTTTATTTGAAACCAATACTCAGCAGATTGCTTTATTTAATTGTGAAGGGCAATTTTATGCCATTGATGATATGTGTTCTCATGCTGAAGCTAGCTTATCTGAAGGGGAAGTATATGATTGCAAAGTTGAATGCCCTCTTCACGGTGCCGAGTTCGATTTAAAAACTGGTGAAGCTGTTACTTTACCCGCTACAAAGAGCGTTAATACCTATAAGACTGAAATAATTGATGGTTATATATATGTAGAAATGGGTACTGATGCTTAAGATTGAAAACTTAAAAGCGTCAATAGGTGAAGTAGAAATCCTTAAGGGAGTTGATTTAGAAATTAAGCCTGGTGAACTCCATGCGGTAATGGGGCCCAATGGTTCAGGTAAATCAACACTATGTCATGTTGTAATGGGAAATGAAGTTTATAAAAGCAAAGGTTCAATTTTTATAGATGAAGAAGAAATAAGTAAAAAACAACAAAACGAAAGATCAGAAATGGGAGTTTTTCAGTCTTTTCAATATCCCGTTGGACTGCCTGGAGTAACGCTTCTCGAATTTTCTAAAATTATAAATCCAGACTTATCTGATGATGAAATTACTAGCCTTGCTGAGAGTTTTAAAGTAAAAGAATTTCTTGATCGTGAAGTAAATGTAGATTTTTCAGGTGGGGAAAAAAAGAGGTGTGAGCTTTTTCAATTAGCACTTAAAAGTCCAAAGGTAGCGTTACTAGATGAAATAGATTCAGGACTAGATATTGACGCTATAAAAACTGTTGCAGAGCTGATTAATGAAAATAGAAATGACACAACTGCATACCTTATTGTTACTCACTACAGCAGGATTTTAAACTACTTAGATGTAGACAAGGTGCATATTGTAGTAAATGGTGAAATTGCAAAGACAGGAACTAAAGAACTTATTGAAGAAGTCGATTCTGGTGGATACACTCAATATTAGGAACAGTAAATGACACAAGAATTTAGAACTGAAAAAGACTCCATGGGAGAGTTTCAAGTTCCAACTGAAGCACAATACGGAGCTTCTACAGCTAGAGCAGTAGACAATTTTCCGATTTCAAACCTAAGGTTTTCTAGATCATTCATTAAAGCTTTAGGGGAGATTAAAAAAGCTTGTGCTGAAGTTAATTTAAAGAATAAGTTATTAGAAAAGAAAGTTGCCGATTCAATTATTAATGCATCGCAGCAAGTAGTTAATGGTGATCATGATACTGATTTTGTAGTTGACATATTTCAAACTGGATCAGGCACTTCCACGAATATGAATGCTAACGAAATAATTGCAAAAATTGCTACAGATATTTCAAATGATGAAATTCATCCAAATGATCACGTTAATATGAGTCAGTCATCAAATGATGTTATTCCTACAGCTACAAATATTGCAGCAGTCACGGATATTACAGAAAAATTAATTCCATCCATAGAAAATTTAATTTCATCTCTTGAATCTAAAGCTAAAAAATGGGAAAAAATTTATAAAAACGGTAGAACACATCTTATGGATGCAACTCCTGTTTCTCTTGGACAAGAATTTAATGGATATGCTGCGCTTTTATCTGAAAGATTAGAGGATATAAGAGCGTCACTGAATAACGCCAGTAAATTAGCAATTGGTGGCACAGCAGTTGGAACTGGTATCAATGCACCTGATAATTATGGAAGCGATGTAGCAGAAGAGATTTCAAATTCTTTAGGTATTAAATTTACAGAAGTTGAAAATCATTTCACTCGCCAAGGTTCGAGAGAAGAGATTGTACATCTTTCAGGCTGCTTAAAAGCTTATGCAGTTTCAATTTTCAAAATTGCTAACGATATTAGGTGGATGGGTAGTGGACCTATTTCAGGGCTAAATGAACTTAAAATACCTGCATTACAACCTGGCTCCTCAATTATGCCAGGTAAGGTTAATCCTGTAATACCAGAAATGATGATGCAAGTTTCTGCTCAAGTGATTGGCAATGACAATACTATTACTTTTTCTTCATCTCATGGTAATTTTGAGTTAAATACAATGTTACCTGTAATGGCTCATAACTTGCTTGAAAGTATTAACTTATTATCTACAGGTACAGATGTTTTTGAGAAAAAGTTAATTAAAGATTTAGAACCAAACACAGAAAAGTTAGAAGAAAACATTCAGCGAAATTCAATTTTGGTAACAGCACTTGTTCCTGAAATAGGATATGATAAAGCTGCTGAAATAGCAAAAGAAGCAATTTCAAAGAGTAAAACGATAAAAGATGTCCTTTTAGAGAAACAACTACTTTCAGAAAAACAAATAGATGAAATTCTCGATATAGAAAAATTAATTTAATGATCCTAAATTTAGCAATTGCTTCTGATCATGCTGGATACAATTTAAAAAATTATATCGTTAACAACCTTAAAAAAGAAATAAATTTTAAAGACTTTGGCACAGACAGTGACGAGAGGTGCGACTTTCCTGATTTTACAAAAGAAGTCTGTGAGTCTGTTCTTAATAATGAATCTACTAGAGGTTTATTGATTTGTGGGAGTGGTGTAGGAATGTCTATTGCTGCAAATAAATATAGAGGAATAAGAGCAGCCAATGTTGTTGATGTCGAGACAACTAAACAAAGTGTTGAGCATAATGATATAAATGTTCTGTGCTTAGGTTCTAAAAATGTAAATGAAAAAAATGTCTTGGACATTATTGAAATTTTTTTAGAAGCCAAATTTATTCAAAAAGAAAGGTATATAAGAAGGATTAGTAAGTTAGAACATTAAATTGATATGTCCTTAATTTATTTTGAATAATAGGCTATGTCATTTTTAGCAAAATAACATATCCTAAATACCTCTCTTCAAAGACTTTTCACATAGATTTTTTAATTTTGTAAATATTATATGTAATTAACAATGAACCATTTTTAATTATTATTTTATATAAATTTTGTATGAGGTAAAACTAAGGAGTAGACTTTTAACATCTTATTCAGTCATTAATTTAAATAATTAGCTACTGCTACCCCTTAGTTTTACCTCAACTTTGTCTTCTTCATCAATTTCATTTAAAAATACTGATACATATTCATTTTGATTTGTAGGTATGTTTTTCCCAATAAAAGTGGGAGTAATTGGTAATTCTCTATGGCCACGATCAACAAGACATAAAAGTGCGATCGTTTTTGGTCTTCCGGAATATATTACTGCTTCTATAGATGCTCTGAGTGTTCTACCTGTATAAATTACATCATCTATCAAAATTACATCTCGATCTTCAGGAGATATCTCAAGAATACTTTTCTCTATACTTTCATCTAAGTCGTCTCTAAATGGTAAGTAATTTATGCTTCCAACATCATGTTTAAAGTATTCGTTTAATAAGTTTTTTGATATTCTTTGAGCTAAAAGATCACCCCTTTTTGGAATGCCAATTAAATAGGGATTTGGAGTATGTGATTCAATAATTTCTTTACTGAGGCGGAATAGAATTTTGTCTATTGTCATTTTTTCCTTTCAATGCTCGCAGACATTGTTTAAAGCTATTTATATTATACCTAATTATTATTATTTATCTATTTTCTCTAAAAAATGGAACGCCAATATTTTTTGGTGCTCCTGTTTTTCCACCTTTGTAAATTGTTAATATAACTAAAACCAAAATTGTGATTACATATGGAGTAATTTTTACGATGTAAGGGCTTAATTCAAAACCATATGTTTGCAATCTTGGAACTAATGCTTCAAGAAATCCAAATAATAATGCGCCTAGTGCAGTTCGATATGGTTTCCATCCTCCAAAGATGACAAGTGCTAAAGCAATCCAACCTCGTCCTGAAGTCATATTGTCTGTCCAATATGGAACGTAGCTTAATGTTAAGTAAACACCAGAAAGTCCTGCAAAAGCTCCACCTACACATGTCGCAATAAATTGTGTCTTGGCAACTTTTAAGCCCATTGAGTCTGATGATCTGGAGTCTTCTCCAACAGCTTCAAGCCTTCTACCAAACATCGTATGCTTTAATACAAAAGAAGTAATAAACATTAATAAAACAGCTAAATAAAAAATTATGTTTTGGCTAATTAAAACTTCTAATATTGATGAGGGGTCAGTTACTGAAGTGACGCCCTCCAACTTGGTTACTAGTTTTTTCCCAACATAATTTTTACCTAATAAAGAAGAGAGAGCTAATCCAAGAATTGTGAGAATCAAACCTGAAACAGTTTGATCTTGTTTTAAGACTACAGTGACTAGTGCATGTATTGATGCAAATGCTGATGAAGATAGAACACCAACTAGAACAGCAAGAAATATATTTTCAGTGTTTACTGCGGTCATAAAACCAGTAACAGCACCAACAGAAATCATACCTTCAACACCAAGATTAAGTATTCCCGATTTTTCGGTTATTAATTCTCCTAAAGCCGCAATAAATAAAAGTGTTGCAGCCTGTAAAGTTGCATTAAAAAGCCCAATAAGTTGAATATCAATCATTTTCGACTTTCTTTATTTGATAAGTAAAGAAAAATTGTATTATGAGTGCTCCGAAAAGCGTTGAAGCCTGAATTATATCGGAAATATATGCACTTACTCCAATAGTCTGAATTACAGAACCACCAATCGAAAGTGCTCCAAATAAGCATCCGACCAAAAAGATTCCTAAGGGCCTCATTCCAGTAATAGCGGCAACAATTATAGCTGTATATCCAAATCCTTGAGAGATCCCCGTAGAGACTCTATGTGTTTGACTTAATAATTCAATAGCTCCTGCAAGTCCAGCAAATCCTCCACCAATTAACATTGCAATAAAAGCTTTTTGCCTTGCATTAATTCCAGCATAAACAGCTGTAAGTGCAGAGCCCCCCGCAATTCTCATTTCAAAACCAAATACGGATTTGTTTTTTAGATAATGAGCTAAAGCTGTAAAAAGTATACATATTAAAAATCCAAGGCTTAATTTACCAAAAATTGTTGGTAAAAATACTTCTTCTCCAACATACGCGGCTGCCGGAAAATTTAAAGATTTAGGATCTTTCCAGGGGCCGTTTATAAGAAAAATTGTTATACCAAAAACTATATAGTTTGTTAATAAAGTTGTAATGATCTCATTTACACCAAATACAACTTTTGTGATTGCGGGTATCAATATACACAATGAACCACCAGCAAATCCAGCAATAAGAAGAACAAAAATATGAAGAGTTGGACTATTGAATTGTGTATTTATATATAAATAATTTACTGCAATTGCTCCCAGGAATATTTGGCCCTCTGCACCAATGTTCCAAAGTTTGACCGAGTTCATTATTGATATTCCAAGTCCAGCAAGAATAAGTGGAATTGCTTTATTTAATGATGAACTAAGACTGTTAATACTTCCAACCGATAAACGTAACATTAGTGAAAAAGTATCAATAGGATTTTTATCCTGTACCAGTAATATTATCGAACCAATAAAAATTGCAATTACAAAACCAATTAGAAAAGAATAGAAAGTTGATAACTCATTAATTGATTGACGTTTAAATAATTTTAAATTATTCAATTACACCTGCCATGGCAAGGCCAACATTGTTAATGTCTGCATTGTTAATATCAAAGGATTTTACAATTTTTCCCTCGTACATAACTAGAAGACGATTACTAAGTTTAAATAATTCATCTAGATCTTCGGATATTAATAAAATTGCAGATCCTCCATCTCTTTGATCTACGAGTAAGTTATGAATTGCTTCTACTGCATTTACGTCTAATCCTCTGGTAGGTTGAGATGCAATAATTACCTCTGGTTTACTAATTAATTCCCTACCCATCAATAGTTTTTGCATATTCCCCCCTGATAAAGTCGATATTTCAGCTTTTGAGTCAGGCGCTTTTATTGAAAATGTATTAATCAAATTTTCTAGATATGTTTTGGTTTTGGTCTTAGAAAGATGTGGACCACGTCTAGTTTTAAAATAATCTTTAACTATTGAATTATCTAAAATTGACACTCCTGGAGCTAGACCAACACCAAGTCTGTTTTCAGGTATATAAGATAGGTTGAGTTTTTTCCTTGATTTAACTCCTTTTCCAGATACATCCTGTCCATTAATAAATATTTCTCCTGAATAATCAACTTGAATCCCACTAATAATATTTGCAAGCTCAACTTGGCCGTTTCCAGATACTCCAGCAATACCAAGAATTTCACCAGCTTTTATCTCAAAGTTGATATTATCCAAAAGCTTGTAATTATTTACTTTATCAACATACTCAACTGATTTTATATTAAGTTTTGCATCCCCGACTTTGTTTGATTTGTCAATTACTGATTTTTTGATATGCCCCATCATTAATTCAATTAGATTATTGTCTGTAACGTTTTCAGTTAAAAGGTTTTCTGCAACCATTTCCCCATTCTTCATAACAAATACTGTTTCTGTAAATTCCCTTATTTCTTTAAGTTTATGAGAAATTAATACAATCGTTTTTTCGTCTTCTTCAGATAATCTTTTTAGAGAGTTTTTAAGTTGATCAGTTTCTTGTGGAGTTAAAACAGCAGTAGGTTCATCTAAGAGCATGATGCTACTGTTGTTAAAAATTAATTTCATTATTTCAATTTTTTGTTTTTCACCAACTGATAGTTCTGAAATAGTTTTTTCTGGATTAACTGATAAAGAAAAAATTTCTGAATATTTTTCAAATGCATTTTTGAAATCATCTCGATAGATATTTGATTTGGAAAGTGTTAAATTATCTTGGATACTAAAACTTTCAATTAATCTAAATTCTTGGTGAACCATACCTATGCCTAACTCAGATGCATATTCAGGATTAAGATTTGTTTGTTTTATGTTATTTACAAATATACTTCCTTTTTCAGGTTGGTATATTCCTGATAGTACATTCATTAAGGATGATTTGCCTGCACCATTTTCTCCAAGCAAACCATGAATTATCCCTTTTTCAAGATAAAAGTTAACATCTTCTAGTGCTCTGACATTACCAAATGATTTTGATATATTTTTGGCTTCTAGAATATATTGTTTCATTTATTAATAATAGTAAAAACACTCCAGCATTGAAGCTGGAGTGTTTTAAATATAAATGTTACGGACTAACTGTGCCTATGATGTTATCGATGAATTCTTCCTCAATTATTGGAGGATCAAATTCTCCGGCAATCATTGCAAGAACTTTGCTTCTTATGTCACCCGAAACGGCTCCATCAATAGTTCCTTGCTCTTCATACCAAGATACAAGTCCTGTTTCCATTCCGCCCCAGTAGGAACCACCTGCAAATTCATCATTGATAATTGAATTTACAACATCAACGTAATATGGACCCCAGTCCCAAACAGGTGCTCCAACAAATGCTTCCGGAGCTGCTTCTTGCCCATAAACAGTGTTGTATGAAATCCATTTAGCGCCATTAGCTTCAGCAACTACACCAGTTGATGGTGAGTCTTGATGTTGCGCTAATACGTCTGCACCAGTTTCAATTAAAGCATTTGCTGCTTGTGTCTCTTCTTCTGGTCCAAACCAGGTAAATGTCCAAACAACTTCTACTGTTGCGTCAGGATTTACTTCCTTTACTCCAGTAGCAAATGCATTAATTCCTCTTATAACTTCGGGAATTGGGAAAGCTGCTACATAGCCAATTTTGTTAGATTCTGTTAATGAACCAGCAGCCATACCTGAAGCATATCTTGGTTGATACATTTTGCCGAAGTAGTTTCCAAAGTTACTGTCGTTGCTTAAATATCCTGAACAATGCAAAAATATTACATCTGGATATTCTTCTGCCATTTCTGCCATCGCATCAATGTAACCAAATGTTGTTCCAAAAATTATATTGTAACCTTGTTCAATATAAGCTTCTGCAACTGTTCTGAATTCTGTAGCATCTTCTGGTATAAGCTCTGTATAAGCTGTTTCAATTCCAGTTTCATCTGCTAAGAACTGTCTTCCTACATCGTGTGCTTGTGACCAGCCACCATCGTCTGCTGGACCTACATACACAAATGCAGCTTTGTAATCGTCTACGTCTGCGGCTCCCCCGCAGGCCATAGCAAGAATACTGATAATAAGTAGGCCTACCGCCCAACTTCTTCGCATCCTTACCTCCTTTTCATACGATTATTATAGAACAAGCTCAATCTACGCCTTTCCTTTTGCGTTAAAAATTTATTAAATAATTTCACAATTCACTTTTAAATCTTTGATAAAATTAACACTTACGAAAATGGATAAATTAATTTACACATGGGAACAGCAAATTGCAGATACAAATTTAATTTGTGAAAAAATTAATGCAGATGACTTTGAGCCAGATGTAATTGTTGGCATTAGTAGAGGGGGATTAATTCCTGGTGTGATGATATCACATAAACTAAATATTCCTTTTAAACCAGTTCATGCCTCTACAAGAGATTTTCCTCACTGGGAAAACTATCTTCCAAAATCAAACGATTCTAAAGTTTTAATTGTTGATGATATATGTGATAGTGGAGAGACTTTTGAAAGATTATCAAATTATATAAAAGAAAATATTAATCATGATTGCGAAGTTCGTTTTTCGGCATTGTGGTGGAATAATGAATGTGACTTTGAGCCACACTACTATACACGAGACTTAGCTAAAGATAGTGAGCCTGTTTGGGTATTTTTCCCCCATGAAAATTGGTGGGAAGGCTCAATTAGCTAATTTTTGGGAAAATTCTTTAATAGTTTTTAACATACTAAAAGCTCCATTTCTTCTAGCAGGACTTAAGATCACTCCAAGTTCAAATTCTTCCATAAGGTCAATTTTGGAATTTGCAATATCTTCAGGAGCTTCATTTGAATAGATTGATGCAATTAAAGTTACCAACCCTTTTGCAATTAAAGCATCTGAATCACTTTTAAAATATAATTTATTTTTCTTTTCTTCTGGAACCAACCAAACCTGACTTTGACAGCCATTAACTTTAAACTCATCAATCCTCAATTCTTGCGGAAAGTCTTCGTTTTTCTTTGCTTGTTCGATTAAATATTGATATTTTTCTTGCGGATTTGGAAACATTGCAAGAGTTTTTTTGTAGTCTTCAACTTTTTCTTCAATACTCATTTTAAGTTAATATTTTTATACTTTCTTCAATCGCATCGCTTAGAATGTCAAAATCTTCTTCGTCATTATAAATATAACCTGTAGCTCTGAATGTAGCATCAAGGTTCAGTTTTCTATGAAATGGCTGAACACAGTGATGGCCTGCACGAACTGCTACTCCAAATGTGTCCAACATTAATGAAATATCTGTTGCGTGAACACCATTAACACTCATTGCAAAAGTACAACCAGCTAATTTAGAGTTTGTATGAACAACATTCAAGCCTTTTATATTTTCTAATTTTTTCTTTGCATATTCTCGAAGATCATCAGAGTGTTTTTCTACATTTTTCATATTCAAGTTAGATAAATAATCAACTGCAGCTCCTAAGCCAATTGCTTCAACATACGGAGGCGTACCAGCTTCAAATTTATGCGGAACTGGTGCCCAAGTTGCACTATCGTAAAAAACTTCTTCTATCATATCTCCGCCACCATAAACTGGATCTAATTTTTCTAATAATTCTTTTCTACCCCAAACTACACCTATACCGGTCGGACCAAGCATTTTATGACCAGAAACACAAATAAAGTCTATTCCAAGTTCTTGTACATCAATTTTTCTATGTGGGACTAGTTGAGCACCATCAACAATATAAATGGCATCGGTTTTTTCCTTAATAAGTGAATTTAGTTTTTGTATATCAGGAAGCATCCCGGACATATTTGACTCACCAACTATTGAAACGACTTTTGTTTTTGCACTTAGTAGGTTTTCAAAATGATCAAGGTCTAAATCAAAAGATTCTGTGATATTTATATAATTGATTTTTAAGCTATATTTTTCAGCAGCCATTTGCCATGGAATAATATTTGCATGATGCTCAATTTCTGAAAGGATAATTTCATCACCGGGACTTAATTCTTTGCATATTGAATTCGCTAAAAAATTAAACCCCTCTGTACATCCTTTTGTAAAGATTATTTCATCTGCAGAGTATGCGTTTATAAAATCTTTTAATTTGTTTCTAACATCCTCATATTTAGTCGTTGTTTCTGATGATAGGACATAAGTACCTCTATGGACATTTGCGTTCATATTTGCATAGACATTAGACATTTCATTTATTACAACACTTGGTTTTTGTGATGTTGCACCAGAGTCTAAATATGTAAGCCTCTTTCCATTTATTTCTCTTTCGAAAATTGGAAAATCTTTTTTTAAATCACTTACTTTTATCATAAATATGATTCGTATCCTTCTTTTTCAAGCTTTTCAGACAATTCTACTCCACCAGATTCTACAATTGCTCCATCGACAAAAACGTGAACAAAATCTGGCTTTATATATTCCAAAAGTCTCTGATAGTGAGTTACAACTAGATAGCCTTTATCATCACTTTTTAATTTACTAACACCTTCACCAACCACTTTCAAACCATCTACATCTAATCCAGAATCAGTTTCATCTAAAACAGCAAGTTTTGGATCAAGAACGGCTAGTTGTAGAATCTCATTTCTTTTTCTTTCACCACCTGAGAAGCCTTCATTTAGATATCTATCTGCAAAGTCTGCAGACAAGCCTAACTGTTCCATTGCTTCCGCAACCTTTAGTCTAAGTTCGAGGGTAGTGTATTCTGTTTCCTCAATATTGGTTAGCGCAGTTTTAAGCATATTTACTATTGTTACTCCGGGTATAGATTCTGGGTATTGAAATGCTAGAAACATTCCTAATTTTGCTCTATTGTCTACTGGTTCCTCAGTGATATCTTCGCCTTCAAAAACTACTGATCCCTTGGTAACCTCATATACAGGATTTCCCATAACAACATTTGCTAAGGTAGATTTTCCAGACCCATTTGGCCCCATGATTGCGTGAACTTCTCCGGGGTTAATTTTTAGATCGACACCCTTTAATATTTCAGTGCCGTCAACTTCTGCGTGTAAATTTTTAATTTCTAACATATTATCTATGTTAATTACGATTTGAAACAAGTTAAATTTGATTAGCGAAATTAAATTTAAAAATTACAATTAGATAATGCAATTTACATTAACTGATCTTCAAACTGAGATTAAGGAAAACTCTAGTAAGCTTTTAAAAGAGAATATAGACCTTTTAGAGACAATTCAAAAAGTAGATGACAATTGTAGATTAGATGAAAAAGTTTGGCAGCTGGTTATTGATCAAGGTTGGTTAGCTTTAGATGTTCCTGAGGAAGATGGGGGGCTTGGTTTTACAAATACTGATACTGCAATACTTTCAGAGGTACTTGGATACTACATGCCAATTATTCCAATCTTTAGTTCGGGAGTAGTTTTTAAGCAAATCTTATTAAATTCTAAAAATGAAAAAAAAGATAAATTACTTTCAGAAATTATTAGTGGTCAAAAAATAGGAACATATGCAGTTTATGAAAATGATAAGTATGACATTAATGAAAACACAATCAGTACTGAATTAACTCCTACAGATTCTGGATTTAATTTAAATGGAAACAAAAAATACGTTATGTTTGGTGATGTTTCTGATTACATTGCTGTATTAGCAAAATCTGAAGATAACTTTAAGTTTATATTGGTCCCTACAGATGCAAAAGGTGTTGAGATTAAGCAAACATCATCACTTGATCAAACGCGTCCAATGTGTGAAGTGACTATGCAAGAGGTAGAGTTGGGACAAGATTCAATTTTAATAAATTTAGATAAAGAACTATCTGAATGGAATAAAATCAAAAACATTGCACTTGGTTATCTAGCTATGGAGCAAGTAGGAGCTTCTCAAGCCTGTTTAGACATGTCTACAGAATATGCAAAAGAAAGAATACAATTTGGAAGACCTATTGGGTCTTTTCAAGCAATCCAACATATATGTGCAAATATGCTCATGCAGTTGGAGAGTGCAAAATCGGTTGCTTATAGTGCTGTCAGAGTTGATTATTCTGACATTGTTGAAACTGAAATGAGTTCTATGCTTGCAAAGTCATACTGCTCTGAGGTTTTTAACAAAATTGCGGGAGATAATATTCAAGTTCATGGAGGGATTGGTTTCACATGGGAACATCCTGCACATTTATATTTTAAAAAAGCAAAATCTGACTCACTTTTATTTGGTACACCTAAGCTTGCAAGAGACAAAATAGCAGAATTATTAAGCTTTTAAATTGAACAGATTAGACCGGTTCGAGAATTCTAGGTTTGTTGGATTTAAAAAAAATATGAAAGTCTACGATTGCGACAGTGAAGAGCAATTCTCAAAATTAATTAAAATGACTGAAAATCTTGATTACATAAAATTAAATTTATTACAGGCATTTTCACCTGATAACGTAGATGAAGCTAAAAATAGAGGATTCAAGCCCGCTTAGTTGATTCCCATAGGTTAACTTTTTCACCAACAATATGATTAACTTTTTTATTATTTTCTAAATATTTCAAATGAGCCATAGTTTCTTGAAATGCGAGTCTTAAATTAAGTGAATCAAGTTTTCTTGGAAAAAGTAAATTCACAACTTCCCAGCCTGATAATTGAGAGTTTCCAATTAATTTTATAATCTTATCTGATCTCTTCTTGTGGTGAAGCTTCATTTGTTCTATGCGTGAATAAGGGTTTTCTATCAAGCTTCCATGGCCAGGTGCAATTAATTTTTGTTCTAAATTATAAACCTTATCAAGTGAGGATGTATATTTTTCAAGCATGTCATCTTTCTCATCTTCTAATGGAATGAATGGAGTTATTTTAGGAAGAATATGATCACCAGAAAATAATATTTTTGATGGATTGTCCAATATTGAAATCTCTGTTCTATCGTGTCCGGGTGTAAATATTATTTCAATATTTCTATCTGAATCTTTTAATTTTCCTTCATCAAGTAGCACTTCTGGCTTAGAGATTTTTCCAGCAAATTCAGGCGTTTCTATTTGATCAAGATCATTTAAAAAACTTTTTGGAGCACCTTCTTTTTTTGCATATATTTTTAATTGCTTGAATCTAATAGACCAATCGTTATAGCCCTTAATAAAATCGACAGAATTTTTGTATAAAGCAAATGGAATACCTTTATCTCTTATTGTTGAAGAAAGTCCAATATGATCAGAGTGCATATGTGTACCTATTAATAAATTTACATCACCAAATGAAATCCCAATCGAAGCCATTTTGCTTTCTAATAATTTAAGATATTCATTTCCATCTACACCACAATCAATCATTACCAAGCCATTTGAATCTTCAATAAAGTAAACATTGACGAATCCAGGTGAATTCCAAGGAAGTTCTAAGGGTATATGAGTTATGCCATGTTCTAAGTTAAAATTTTTCAATTTTAATATGTTAATAACCAAACGCCAAAAGCGGCAAGTATTAGTAAACCTGTCAAAAGAGAAGCAATTATCAAATGTCTTGTTTGCATGGTTACATTCTAGTTCAATATAAAACATTCCTAATTTTGAACTTTTACCAAACTTTAGTAAATTTATAAGTGACAATAACTATTATCATTTTTCTTGGGAACCCCACGTAGGAATGTAGTTATTATCTCGATTAGACAGAGATCCTGTCTGGAAAGAGGTAATTTGAAAAAATTAACCATTATTGGCGGAGGGCCAGCAGGTTATGCTGCTGCACTTTACGCAAGCAATTTCGACTTAGAAGTCACTCTAATTGAATCTGATACTCTTGGTGGAACATGTCTCAACAGGGGTTGTATACCTGCAAAATATTGGCTTCACGTTGCAGAATTAAATCATGAAATCGAAACCTCATCAGACTTTGGCATAAACATAAATGAAAAGACTATCGATTGGGCAAAGACAGCTGAAAAAAGATTTGAAATTATAAATAACCTCGTAAGCGGTATTGGAATGTTGCTAAATTCTAAAAAAGTAAATGTTCTGGAGGGCTGGGGGACAATCAAAGATAAGAATAATGTATTAATTAAAAAAGCAGATGGTGAAGAAATAGTATTGGAATCTGACTTTATACTTTTAGCTACCGGTTCAAAACCAAGGTCAATACCTAATATTGAAATTGATAATGAGTATGTTATAACATCAGACTCAGCTTTAAATTGGGAACAGCCACCAAATAAAGTATGCGTAATAGGAGCAGGAGCAATTGGATGCGAGTTTGCCAGTTTACTAAATGACTTAGGATCAGAAGTTACTGTTGTAGAACTTGCTAAAGAAATATTACCTGGCTTAGATAAGAGAACATCAGGAGAACTGAGAAAGCAACTTTCAAAAAGAGGTGTAAATTTTAAACTTGGTACATCTGTAGATTCAGTTAATGATAAGAGTGTTTATTTCTCTGATGGAGACAATGAAAATTTTGAATGTGTTTTAGTTGCAGTTGGCAGGGCACCATTAACAGAAAATATTGGATTAGAAGAAGTAGGAATAAAAATAAATAATGGGTTTGTAGAAGCAAATTTACAGACTTTACAAACAGCAGTAGAAAATATTTATGCTTTAGGAGATATTGTTGATGGAACTCCACAGTTAGCTCATGTTGCTTTTGCAGAAGCTATTAGCTCTGTTACCCATATTGCTACTGGAGACAATAGCCCAATAAATTATGATGCAATTCCTTATGTTGTTTACACAAGACCTGAATTGGCTGAGGTTGGAGTAAATTCTGATAAAGCAAAAGATTTGGGAATTAAAATCAATCAATCGCAGCATAGTTTTGCAGGAATTGGAAGAGCGATGATTCAAAATCAAAATGAAGGCTTAGTTAAAGTTTACTCAGAAGAAAACGGCCCAATAGTAGGAGCAAGCGTATGTGGTCCAGCTGCGGGTGAAATGATACATGAATTGATGTACATGATAGGTTGGGAAGCTCTTCCAGAAGAGGCATCAGAATTTATTCATGCACATCCAACTTTGAGTGAAGCAATTGGCGAATCATTAATGAGTTTAAGCGGTAGGGGGTTACATTAATATGCAGATTGAAAAAATAACAAGACAAGGATATGCAGCAACACTTTCTAAAGAAGTTCTCTGGGATATCTATAAATCTATGAAAACCCAACGATTATTGGAAGATAGATTACTGAAAATGTACAAAGGTGGACAATTAAGTGGTGCAGTATATCCAGGAATTGGTCAAGAAGCATGTATGGCCGGTATTGCAGCGGGTATGGATTCGAAAGATATTTTTGGTGGAACGCACAGAGATCTAGGTGTTCAAATAAAAAAAGGAGTAACACTTAAAGAAATCGCTTTGAATTTTTTTGGTAAAAATGATGGACCTTCTAAAGGTAGAGATGGAAATAGTCACTTTGGTGTTGTTGACAAAGGTACGCTTATGGTTGTATCTCCGCTACCAGATTCGGCCCCTGTAGCTGTCGGTTGGGCTTTAGCATCGCAACAAAGCGGAACAGGTGTAGTTGCTGTTGCTAACTGTGGTGAAGGAGCTACTGCAACTGGTACTTGGCATGAAAGCGTTAACATGGCAGCAGTTCTTAATTTGCCAGTTGTCTTTACAGTCCAAAACAATCAATTTGCATACTCTTCACCTAATGACACAGAGTTTGGAACACCAAATGTTGCTGATAGAGCTGCAGGTTATGGAATTCCAGCAAGAATAATTGATGGAAATGATATTTATGAAGTGATCGATGCTATTCACGAATCTTGTGAAAATGCTCGAAATGGTAATGGTCCGTCACTTATTGAGTTAGTTACTTTTCGCCACTATGGCCACGCTGGTCATGACCCTGCTGAATACGTTAATGATGAAGTGAGGGAATTTTGGATGAAACGTGACCCTATAGCAAGGTTTGAAGACGCATTGTTACAAGAAGGTTTGTTCACTACGGAACAGTTTGTCAGTCTGTCAGAAGAGTTAGAAGCTGAAATTAAAGAAACAATAGATTGGGCAAAAAATCAAGATGATCCAGATCCAAAAAACGAAGAGTCAGATATGTTTGCCGATAGAACTACGCCTTTAATAGAAAACAGTGAGAACAATAAAGAAACTATGAATTTTATAGAAGCTATCACTAATGGATTAGATGAGTTAATGGATAATGATGAAAATGTCTTCATGATGGGTGAAGATATTGGAGTTTTTGAAGGTGCATTTAAAGCTACAAAAGGCCTCTTCAATAAGTATGGACCATTTCGTGTAATTGATACATCAATATCTGAGGGAGGCTTCACAGGTGCGGCTGTTGGAGCTGCTCTTGCGGGTAAAAAGCCAATAGTAGAACTTCAGTTTTATGATTTTGTTTATCCTGCGTTGGACCAAATAACAACCGAAGCAGCAAAATATAATTGGAAAGCAGGAAAGCCTGTTCCAATGGTAGTTAGAGGCCCAACTGGAGCCGGTACTAGATCGGGACCATTTCACTCCATTAGCCCTGAGTCGTTATTAGCACATCATCCTGGAATTAAAGTAGTGGCCCCATCAAACCCTTATGATGCCAAAGGTCTCTTGATTGCTGCTGTTAATGATCCAAATCCGGTTATGTATTTAGAACACAAAAAACTTTATAGGAAACCAGATTTAAAAATGGAAGTACCTTTAGGGCTTTATGAGGTTGAAATTGGCAAAGGTAAAATTGTAAAAGAAGGCTCAGACTTAACGATTGTTACATGGTCTGGCATGGTATCTGTTGCTGAACAGGCTGCTCAAGAGCTAAGTAAAGATGGCTTATCTGTTGAAATTATTGATATTAGAACAATCGTTCCTTTAGATGAAGAAATAATTCTTAATTCAGTTGAGAAAACATCTAACTTGTGTATTTTGCAAGAAGATGTACCGTTCTCATCCATTGCTTCAGAGATTTCTTCTTTAGTAGCTGAGAAAGGTTTTTGGAGTTTAGATAATCCAATAATTAAGGTTACTCCTCCAAATACACATATTCCTTTCGCACCTGTTCTTGAAGATGCTTTTATACCAAGTGTTGAAAAAGTCATAAAAGCCGTAAAAGAATTACAATAAAACTATGAGTGAAATTGTAACTATGCCCCAACTGGGCGAAACTGTCACAGAAGGAACAATCCTTCGTTGGCTTGTTGCAGTAGGGGATGAAGTAAAAGAAGACGACCCCATATTAGAGATTTCTACCGATAAGGTTGATACAGAAGTGCCATCACCTTTTTCTGGTAAAGTAACTTCCCTTTTAGTTGAAGAGGGAGAAACAGTTGAAGTTGGAGCTTCGCTTTTGGAACTTAATGGAGACGCTTCCAGTTCGGTAGTTGATGAAAAAATACCAAATGATATTGATTCTTTCGATGAACCAACTCAAGAGATTGTAGAAGAGATAAAAGTTGAAGAATCTGCTTCTTCACCTGTTATTAAAAGTAGCAACATAAAATTATCTCCTGTTGTCAGGAAAATTGTTTCTGAGAATAATTTAGATTTAGCACAAATTACAGGTACAGGATCTGATGGAAGGATTACGAGAAAAGACGTTGAAGCTTATATGGCTTCTGGAAATGTAGCAAAAAAACAATCAATCGATACTGCAGTTCAAAAAGAAGTAAAACAGAAAGAACAACCAAAAGCTACAACTGGTGAAATTTCACGTTTAAGAAGAAGAATTGCTGAGAATATGGTTATGTCTAAACAAACATCTGCCCATGTTATGACCTCTGTTGAGGTAGATTACGAAAATGTTGAAATGTTAAGAAGTAAACATAAGAAATCATTCAAAGAAGATAATGGCTTTTCTCTGACCTACCTTCCATTCATTTCTTTAGCAACAATTTACGCTTTAAGAGAACACCCGGTCGTAAATAGCTCATTCGATCTAGATAAAGAAATTCACAGCATTCATAGCCATATCAATCTAGGTATTGCTGTAGACCTTAACCAAGAGGGGTTATTAGTAGGAACTATGCGTGAAGCGGATTCGTTTAGTCTGAAAGGTTTAGCAAGAAAAATTTCTGATACTTCTATAAAATTGCGTGAAGGTAGTTATGAACTAGATGATGTATCAGGGAGTACTTTTACAATCTCTAATAATGGATCTTTCAATTCATTTTTAACTTCTCCAATTATTAACCAACCTAACGTTGCAATTTTATCCACCGAGTCTGTTAAAAAAAGGCCAGTTGTTATAGAGGCTCAGGATGGAACTGATTCTATAGCAATTAGGCATACAGGATTACTTAGCTTGACTTGGGACCATCGAGTTTTCGATGGGTCAATTGCATTATTATTTTTAAACTCTATAAAAGAAAAATTAGAGAATAGTGACTGGTCTCAGGAATTAGCTTGAGAAAATTAAACATTCGTTGGATTGGAAAGCTTCCATATTCTGAAGCATATGATCTTCAATTAGGTTTACATAATGCCGTATCAAGTAATTATGAAGATGATGATTATCTTTTGTTACTTGAACATGACAATGTAATAACATCTGGTAGGTCTTCAAAAGAGAATAATTTACTTGTTTCTAAAGAAACTTTAAACCAAATGAATATAGATTTTTTTGATACTGATAGGGGAGGTGATGTCACTTTTCATGGAGAAGGACAACTAATAGGATATCCAATAATCAGGCTTCAAGATCCAAAAAAGGTAGTACCTTTTGTAAGGTCTATTGAAAATATTCTTATTCAGTCTTTAAATGACCTATCTATTGATTCTTTTACTAAAGAAGATGACACGGGAGTTTGGACTTCAAAAGGAAAAATTGCTTCAATTGGTATAAAAGTTAGCAAATGGACAACTTATCATGGCTTCTCGCTTAATATTTTCGATAAATTAGAAGGTTTCGATTTAATAAACCCTTGTGGAAATGATGCTGAGAGTATTACATCTATTCAAAGTTTTAATGATAAAGTTTCTTTTGATGAAGTTTCAAGAATAGTTTCAGATAATTTCTCTAAATTATTTGAGTATTCAGAAGTTGATGAACAGTTCTCGCAGTTTACTCCAAAGCAACTTAAGTCAAAAAAAGAATTCAATATAGACAAGATGGTTGCTGCGGGAGTTTTTAAACCATCTAGTAAAGGAATTCCAATAACTATAAAAGGGGTCTTACCTACTGAACCAAAAAGGCCAGAATGGATGAAGGTTAAAGCTAATTTAGGAAATGATTATCGGTCATTAAAAAATTTATTAAGTGAAAAAAAACTTAATACAGTTTGTGAAGAAGCTTCTTGTCCAAACATTTATGAATGTTGGTCTATGGGAACAGCAACTTTTATGATTATGGGAGATGTTTGTACTAGAGCATGTGGATTCTGTGATGTTAAAACTGGAAAACCTGGAACTTTAGATTTAGGTGAGCCAGCAAGAGTAGCAGAGAGTGTTAAAGCTATGGAATTAACCCATGCTGTGATTACTTCTGTTAATAGAGATGACTTGGAGGATGGTGGGTCACAGTTTTTTGCTGATACTATTAACGAAGTTAAGAAATTAAATGCTAAATGTGATGTAGAAGTTTTAATACCTGATTTTAAAGGCGACAGGGCTGCCATTGACAATATAATTAAAGCCTCTCCTGAGGTAATCAATCATAATCTTGAAACTGTTCCAAGTTTGCAAAGAGAAATAAGAACCTCTGCTTCTTATGGAAGATCTCTTTCATTGTTGCATTATGTTAAATCTCAAGGATTTGAAGGAAAAACAAAAACTGGTCTTATAGTTGGAATGGGTGAAAAAAAAGAAGAAGTCGTGTCTGTTCTTAAAGATATTTCAAAATTAAATGTAGATATTGTGACTATTGGACAATACTTACGTCCTACTGCAAAACATAGACCTATTGATAGATACGCACCCGAGGAAGAATTTGAATATTACAAATTTATTGGTGAGTCTTTTGGAATTCCACATGTTGAGTCTGGTCCATTAGTAAGGTCTTCATATCATGCAAAAGATTCCTTTGCCTCTGTTTAGTTTCTTATATACTTAAAACAATGTTTGATAAAGTAACAAAATCTATTCGAGTTCTTTCCGCAGCTTCAGTTGAAAAGGCAAACTCCGGTCACCCGGGCATGCCTATGGGAATGGCAGAAGTTGGAACGGTGTTATTTGGAAATATACTAAATATTTCCAATAAGAATCCTGATTGGATAAATAGAGATAGATTTGTTTTAAGCGCTGGGCATGGCTCTATGTTGTTGTATAGTTTGTTGCACTTTAATGGGTATGATATTTCAATGGATGACATCAAAGCATTTAGACAACTTGATTCAAACACAGCAGGTCATCCTGAAGTAGATACAGCACTAGGAATTGATATTACAACAGGGCCCTTAGGACAAGGTTTTTCCACAGGAGTAGGACTCGCATTAGCAGAAACATATTTAGCTGAAATTTTTGGAAAAGATGTCATAGATCATTATGTATATGGCATTGTCTCAGATGGAGACTTAATGGAGGGTGTTTCCTTTGAAGCTGCTGAACTTGCTGGAGTATGGAAATTAGGAAAATTAGTCTACATATTTGATGATAACAATATATCTATTGATGGAAATGTGGATAAAGTTTCAATCACTGATCAAAAGAAAAAGTTTGAGTCAATTGGATGGCAAGTTTTAGAAGTGGATGGCCATAGTCAGTCAGAAATTTTTAAAGCTATTGAAGCATCAAAAAAAGAAACAAATAAGCCTTCTTTAATAATTGCAAAAAGTACAATTGGTAAATTTTCTCCAAATAAGCAAAACACAAGCTCAATACATGGCGCTCCACTAGGTGAAGAAGAAATGGATCTATTTTTTAGTGAGATTGGTTGGAGTGGAGATCCGTTTTCACATGATGATGATATTTATGAATATTTTGATAAAAAGCGAACAGAGGATAATTTAACTTATGAAAATTGGAAAATAAATCTAAATAAAAAGTTAGAAGAAGATAATAAATTCAAATTATTATGGGAGCAGTTTGAATCTTTTGAAATATTAATTCCAGAATATTCTGGAATTACTAATGCAGCAACCCGTGTTTCAGGTGGAAATTATCTGAATCTAATCGGTTCTGAAAATACGTTCATATTAGGGGGTTCAGCTGATCTTGCAGCATCAACAAAGCAAATTATTTCTGATGAAGTCTATTCAAGCAATAATAGAAAAGGTCAAAACATTGAGTTTGGGATAAGAGAGCACGCTATGGCTGCAGTTGTTAATGGTATAAATCTACACAGTAAATTGTTTGCGTATGGTTCAACCTTTTTAGTATTCTCTGACTATATGCGTCCAAGCATAAGGCTAGCTTCATTGATGAATATTAATTCATCTTATATTTTTACCCATGATTCAATTTACTTAGGTGAAGATGGGCCAACTCATCAACCAATTGAGCATCTTATGTCTCTAAGATTAATACCGGGCTTAGATGTGATTAGGCCTTCGAATAGTACTGAAATTACTCATTCTTACAATTATTTATTTTCAAATACAGATAGTCCAAAGGTTCTTTCTCTCACAAGGCAAAACTTAGAATATCTTGACTATGAAGTAGATTACAAAGACTTTTTATATGGAGGTTTTATTATTTCTGAGGGAGAAGATTTTACAATTTTTGCTTCAGGTTCAGAAGTGAATATTGCACTTGAGTTAAAAGAAAGATTTGAACAATACTCTGTCAGAGTTGTGAGCGTTCCAATACTTAATAAATTAACACCTGAAAAGTCTAAAACATTGAATAATAACAAACTAGCTTTCACCATAGAGCTAGGAAAGTCGATTGGCTGGTCTGATTATATAGGTAATGTAACAGAATCATTTAGTATTCAAACTTTTGGAAAATCTGCACCTATGGAAGATCTAGGTAAATTTTTCGAGATAAATGTTGATTCAATTGCTAAAAAAATTAAAAGATATTTAGACTAACAGCCTGTAAATGACTTCATTTCAGATTTAGTTCTAGCACCCGCAACACCATCTGGAATTAAACCAACTTTTCTTTGGAACGCTTTAATTGCTTCTCTTGTATAAGAGCCCATCTTTCCATCAATAATCCCTGGGTTAAATCCATTATTTGCAAGATATGTTTGCACATCCGCAACAGTATCAAGCTTTGCGCCTGTGTTGTTTCTAGCTTTACAAGTATTGGCACTTTCACAGCCTGTATAAGCACGCATTGCCGCCTTAGTTTTGTTACCAACAATTCCGTCTGCAAACAAACCTTTAGTACTTTGAAATTCTCTAATTGCTTCTTTAGTCTTAGGACCAGATTGCCCATCTATAGGACCAGGTTTAAATCCATTATTTGCAAGAAACTGCTGAACATCCAACACTGAATTAATTACAATTGAACTGTTGTCTTTTGGAACACAAGCATCATTTCCAGAATTAGGATTAGAAACAGCAGTAGACTCTACTTCCGCAACTTCTCCGTAAGCTGCTTCCCAACCAGGCTGAAATAAGCTAGTTGTGAAAACTCCTGACGGAATTTTGGAGTTTTTAATTAATGAGTCAATCACATACGAGACCTCACCAATCGAGATTCTTCTAGATGGGCAAAACTTATCAGAAATAGAACTACACGCAGGTATTGCATTTGTTGAAGCTAAAAGATTAATCTCAGATGTAAATTTGCTTGCACCATCATCAGAATATTTATCATTGCTTTCCGTTAAGTCAGTGGTATTACCTGCATTTATTGCAACTACTAACATACAGGCAAACTGATCTCTAAAGACAGGTTCTGAAGGTTGGAATTGAAAAGGACCACCTATACACTTGTTCATTCCATAATAAGGAACTGCATTAATTGCTTTTTGATAGACACTCTGATCGTCGTCACTATATGCGTTGGGTGCATCTAATGGTAATTGACCTGCTATTACTACTATTGCGGCGGCTTCTTCTCTTGTTATAGTTTTAGCCTGGCAAGCACTAGATGTTTCATTACAGTTATTTAAAAGACCTGATTTTGAAAGAATGTTCAATCCATTAGTTGAAGTAGCATATTGTGGAATATCTCCTGTAGAGCTTGAAGAAGTAGTAGTTGTTGAAGTACTTGTTGTATTTGCTGTTACAGGTCCAACATTTAGATTTGAAACATCTGATTGACTTGTTGTTTTGAAATAATGAGAGGTAAATCCAAGTTGAGATTTTATGTTTCTACCGGATTTAGTAACACTTTTTGCAGCACCATTTTTAAAACCCTTCATGGTGACTTCTAGGGCAGCACCTGATTCAGCTACAGAAGAAATATATATGTCAGTTACGGCATCAAAGCAAGGAGTGTCTCCACAAAGAATATTTTTTGAAAGCTGGTAAGAACTAAAATCGAAAGACCAAGCAGCCTTAGGGTTTCCAACTCTATTATCAACTGACCAAGGGTCATCAACAGTTTGTAAATAAGGCCACGCAGTTGCGGATCCAAAACCCACAGCATTGTCATTTGTTTTTCCTCCTGTTGAAGATGAGTAAAAAGCTTGAACTACTGAACTCTGTGTATAGCCGCCATCATATGTAATAACTTTTCCGGAAGTGTTATTAACAGCTTGTACCCAATTGGGACCAGCAATTTCTTTTAAGTAACCATAGTAATACTGGCTCGATGCAGTTGAGCCAATGTGGCACCAGCAATAAGCTTCTCTTGAAGTTGAAAGTCCAGCATCAATGTCTGTTTTTTCTGAGGGGATATTTTGTTTCAAGTATTGATAAACTGCATAACTTCTACCAACTAAGGCTTGTGATTCTAATGCTTTTACATTCCAGTGAGATGGCATTTCTGCAAGACCGTATAAATATTTCTCAATGTTTACAGATAAAGAAACATGAAAACCAGATGAAACATTTTTACTTCTTAATTTAAGGACTCCATGCTTATGTTCACGAGGTCCAACTCTGATCCTACCTCCATCAGACCAGCTAATACCTATATTGCATGAAGCAGATACTTTAGGCGCTAAAGGATGACCATTGTAATAGCATTTTCCATTTGAATGAATAAAGTTTAATGTTGCACCACCATTTATTTTTAAAGGTCCAAATTCAGATTCACATGGTCCATCAGAATTTGCATCAGATTTTATTTTATTTAATGTTTCATCATTAATTGTTCCTGTTTGTGAGAGCCCAACAGAAGACTGATAATTTTTAAGTGCATTAGAAGTTTTATCTCCAAAAGCACCATCTATAGTTCCTGGATCATAGCCTCTAGATGTAAGAAATACCTGAACACCCAGTACTTGAGGGAGACCATCTTGACAAATAGACAATGTTGGCGGACTTGATGAAGGTAGGGTAGTTAAGGTAATAGACTTTGCATTACGTGCTAACCCTACCCAAAGAGAGTTATTTGTAGTTGCAATATCTGGCGAAGAAAGACTAATCTCAGACAATTGCTTTACTGAGGTATCCTTAAAGTAGTAATTTACAACTTCACTAGAGTTACAAGAATTTGTGTCGGAACAAAAGCTAGCACCCAGTTCAGTAAGGCCTTTAGCACCGTACTGACTCAATCCAACCCCATGGCCCCATCCGCTTCCTTTAAAAGTAAAACTAACAGAGCTGTAGCTTCTCATTGCCTGCTTTGTTGCAGGCCCTACTTCACCATCAGCTGTTAATCCGACAGTTCTTTGAAAACTTTTGATTGCTCCATCTGTTCTTGACCCGCTCAGTCCATCTATTGGACCAGGGTTGAATCCATTACAATTGAGAAAAGCTTGAATATCTTTTAATGAATCTAAAGGGGCGACTGCATTATCAGAACATGACAATTTTGGAGATTGATATTGTATTTGTTGAGCCTGAGCTGCATGATTTTTGTTATTAATTAGGAAAAACGAAGTAGCAAATAGCACTAAAAATAATACAAAATTTTTATACCCCTGTTTCATTATTTCATTGTAGATAGCTTAAAATTAATTATCATAATTCGTATTCGTTTTTCCATTTTTTAAATAATTGCTTTGAGATAATAAAACCCAAGTATGAAATAAAAGAAAGATATGTTACTGGGAAAAGCAATCCTCTGTATTCTGGAAGTATATTCGGTGGTATAAAAAGTATTGTTATTAAGAGGTATATGCCGATTATTCTATATTTTTTTAATCCATGTATTGCAATTATAAAAAACCCAAAATACATAATAAATGAAAAAATAAAATCATAAGAAAATATGCTATTTAACGAATTGGATGTGTTTGTTAGAAAAAGCATAAAAGCACAGGTTAAAAGCAGCCCAACCTTGTAATTATTTTTAACTATATTTTTCAACATATATATTATTGTAAGTTACATATGCAATTGAGCGAATTTACCTTTATATTTTTAACACTTTGTATACCTTTTTTGTATTATATTGTGCAGTCAACGGTCCCTAAAAAGGGGTTTAGTATATTGTTTATTGCAATAATTTCATTAAATCTCTTTCTTAAACCTGAAAACTTTTCGTTTCTTGGCTCATTTTTCTTGGTTTTCTATTTGTATGCATATGAAAAAAAAGAAAGTAAATATTACCTAGCTTTGTCATTTATATCATTTATTTCACTTATATTTAGTGATATTGGCATAGAGAATTTAAGTAGTATATTTCCTATTTTGCTTATTTCTTCAGTATTTTCATTGATGATGATTGGCCACTGGTTTCTTGTTGATCCAACCATAAATAGGGAGGGAATGAAAAATATAGCAAAATTTTCTATGTATCTTTCATTAATTCTTTCATTTTTAGTATTTACAAATATATATGAAAGTAACTCTAATTTTTTTAATTTAGTAGGTAATAATTTGTTGAATAATGTAATTATTTTCCTTTATTTATCAGCTGGAATTTTATCATTCGGATCATTTAAATCATTACAAGAAAAATCGTACACTGGAGTAATGGCTAGTACCGGATTGAGTTATTTATCTCTTATAGTTTCTTTGGGTGCGTCGGGAACTTTAATACTTTCAATTTAACACTATTCTTAGATCATGAAAATCTATACAAAAAAAGGTGACAAAGGAGAAACAAGACTTTTGTATGGTGATGCAGTTTCTAAAGACAGTATTGCACCAGAAGCTTATGGATCAGTTGATGAATTAGTTGCTGCTTTAGGATTAGTTAGATACGAACAAAAATTACCACTAGAAGCTAAAGAGCATATACTACAAATTCAAAGGCAGTTATTTGTTGTTGGAGCAGAATTGGCAACTTCAAAAGATAACAGAACAAAGTTAAAGCCAAATGAAACATTAGTTACAGATAGCATGGTAAAAACTATTGAGAAAGAAATTGATTACCTAACAGAGAAGAACGGTGTTCCCGATTATTTTGTTGTACCAGGTGAAAATAGTATTTCTTCCAAATTTGATTGGTGCAGAGTTGTCTCTAGACGTGCTGAAAGAAAATGCGTTGCTTGGAAAAAGTTAAATAAGGTAGAAGACACAAAAGTAATAGTATATTTGAATAGATTATCTGATTTACTTTGGATGCTAGCAAGAGATAACGAAAAGGAGTGGACATCAAGCAAATGAATATAGAAGTTTTACTAATTGAAAATATGGATGATGTTAATGCTGAATTAATAAATAATTATGAAGTTAACAAAAACTTATTTCAAGTAAATAAATTTAAGGCAAAAAAAGGTCAGATGTTTTTTTTAGCAGATTCTGATAACTCAGAATGGTCAACGCTAATAGTTGGAGCAAATGGTTGTGACTCTGAATATGATTTTGTAAATCTAGGAGCCAAGATTGGTAAAAAAATTGGTAAAGATTGTGATATTAAATTACTCCAAAAAAATAATGACTTTGATATGTATTCAATTGAATTTGGTCTAGCTATCTCTACGTATTCATTTGATGAGTTCAAATCAGAAAAAACTCCTGACATAAATTTCAATATAATTGACAGTGAGTATTCCGAAGAAATCCAAAATAAAATACATTCAATATTTTGGGTTAGAGATATGGTTAATTATCCAGCATTAACAAAGTCACCAGATTTTTTTCAACAAATGGTTGAGGAGTTAGTTAATAGTTTAGACATTAATTTAACTATTTTTGATGAAAAATGGTTATTAGAAAACAATATGGGTGGTGTAGTTGGTGTTGCTCAGGGCTCTGAACGATCTCCTAAGTTTCTTGTTGGTGAATATAATCCAAAAGCAAAAAAACAAATTGCACTTATAGGTAAGGGTGTTTTATTTGACTCAGGCGGACTTTCATTAAAGTCTCCTTCTGGAATGGAAACAATGAAGTCTGATATGGCAGGTGCAGCAACAGCTTGGGGGATTATTGCTTTAGTTGCAAAACAAAAATTAGATATTGGACTAAAGGTTTACACACCAATCGTAGAAAACATGCCGAGTGGTACAGCGATAAGACCTGGTGATGTATTAAAAATGAGAAATGGAAAGACTATTGAGGTTATGAATACTGATGCTGAAGGCAGGCTTATTATGGCTGATGCACTTGCTTATGCTAGTGAAAGCTCTCCAGATATAATTTGTGATGTAGCAACTCTAACAGGTGCAGCATATGTTGCATTAGGTGTTGAAATTGGGGCTGTATTTTCAAATAATAATTCAACATTAGATAATTTCTTAAATTCAAATAGTGATGGTTTTGAAAATTATCATTCTCTACCACTTGAACAAAGTTACAAGGCGCTTATTAAATCTAATATTGCAGATATGAAAAATTCTGGCGGAAGGTTTGGAGGGGCAATTACTGCAGCACTGCTTCTCGAGGAATTTGTTAACGATATTGACTGGATTCATTTAGATATAGCGGGACCAGGCAGATCTAGAAGTAGCTCAGCTGTTTATCCTGAAGGTGGAACTGGTTTTGGAGTTTTAGGATATTTTAATTTTTTAGTTGAACAGTCAAATAACTAAGATTCGTTAGAAGTATTCTTAATAACAAATATTAAAGTATCACCTGTGGACATAATTGCTTCTTGAGGTACATTTGTTCCAATTACTTTTCCTTCACAGCCCTGAACCTCACTTGCTTCGTAATTTCTTCGCAAAAATAATATAACATTATTATCTAGCATGTAATTTTTTATGAGACTCTCTGCTTCTTCAACTGTATATTCACACGGAGGAATATTTGGAATAGGTGCAGAGTATTTTTGACCTGATACTTCTAGATCTATAACTGTTCCTTCAGGGACTTCTTCGTCCAACTCTATGCTTTGACTTAAAACAAGTCCCGGAGCCTCTTCTGAGTCAACTAAATTTACATTCGGTAGAAGATAATTTGAAAAAGCTATCTCTTCAGCAGTAAGAACATTAAGGCCTGTAAGTTCAGGGATTATGACTGTTGGAATTTCATAATATTTTTCAATATCACTCGGATCTACGGGCCATTCAACTATAGGAAGTTCTTCAACAACTTTTGTCATAAATTCTTTCCACATTGGCGCAGGAACTCTTCCACCAGAAACATTTTTGATTAATTCTCCATTTATTTCAACGTCAGTTAAAGGAAGTTGTTCTTCAGCAAATCCAATCCAAACAGAAGATGTGTATTGTGGAATAAAACCAATGAACCATGCTTCTCTAAATCCTTGATGTGTTCCTGTTTTTCCAGCTATAGGCCTATCATCAAGAACAGCTCTTGTACCTGTTCCATATTGGGCAGCTACTTCCAAAGTTTTCCTAACGGCTGCTGCTGCACCAGGATCAGGAATAGAAATTCTCTGGGATACAATATTTTGATACAAAACCTCACCTTGAGCATCTTCAATTCTTTCAATTAAATATGGTGGGGCCAAAATACCATTAGTTGCAAAAGATGAATAAGCAGAAGCAATTTCAATAGGTGTAACCGCACCTGCTCCTAAGGTTAGTGAAATTACGGGGTCAATCTCAGAATCAATTCCAATTCGGTTGGCAGTTGAAGCAAGCTTTTCACCACCAAGTTCTGAAGCCATCTGTGCATAAACTGTATTTATGGACCTTCTAGTAGCTTCTTCAAGCGAAATCATCCCAGAAGTATCAAGAAGCTTAATCGATCTGTTGTACTCACTTTTATCATTGCAAGGCTTAAATAGATATTGTGTTTCACTTTCAATATCTATTTGAGTTGTGTTTGCTTGTTCTTCAATTAGCTTAATATCACTTATTACAACAGTGTCTTCTGGAAACTCGATTCCATCAGTATCTTCTTGATATATGATTGCATTTCCATCTTCATCAAATTGATTTAATGCTTTGCCAATTTCTATAAGCTTTTCAGACTCATCTTCTATTTCATCTAAATTTGAAGTAATTGGAAATTGTTTCATAAAGTCAGCATTTTTTAAATCTTCTATGTGATACCCAACACACTGAAGTTCAATCGATCTATCTTGAGCGGCTATTTTATTTAAATAGCGATCAGCGGTGATTGAGGTACCATAATTTCTAACAACCCATTTCGTACTAATTCCGTCTGGAGCACATGGATATCCGCAGTCTATTTCTACTGGACTCCTTGAATCCCTATAGCTGTAAAGTTTTGAGCCAGATTCTAGAGCAGCTAATAAGGTTATTGGTTTAAATGCTGATCCAGGGTTTCTCTTTCCTTGAGTAGCTAGGTTATATTGTTCCTCTTCAAAAGGGATTCCAGAAGCCATTACTTCGATACCACCTGTATAGTTATTGATTAAAGTTATAACACCTGTTGGGGTTTGCTCATCACTTTCTTCATCAGTAATTTCGGATGGTACCCATTTATTTAAAATTTGATTAGCATGTTGCTGATACTCAAGGTTTAAAGTTATATATACATTTAAACCACCACCTCCTGCACAAGAAGTGTCATCAGAAGGGCAGCCAAAAATTTTCTTTTTTCTTTCTTCTTTTGTATTTCCAAGAACAGCAAATTGAGGATCGTTGAGAAGTTGCCTTTTTACTTCTGCAACAACATGTTCTGCTTGTGAGTCAATTTGAACAGAATCAACTATATTCAGGGGTGCAAGTTTTGCAGACCTTGCTTGTATGTCCACTATAAAACCCTCTTTAAGCATGATATTTAAAACATCATTTCTTCTATCTATAACTCTTTCTGGATATTTTCTCGGATTGTAATAAGCGGGACTTCTGATTATTACTACTAAAGTTGCAGCTTCATCTAGGGTTATTTCTCTTATATCTTTATTGAAATATTCATATGCGGCAGATTGGATACCATATGCACCAGAACCCCAGTAAATTGAATTAATGTAGTATTCTAAAATTTGATCTTTTGTATACCTTCTCTCCAGTTCAGCTGCAACGACAGCCTCAGCGACTTTTCTCCTAACAGAAATTTCATCTCCAACAAATGATTGTTTAGCTACTTGGGAAGTAATGGTAGAACCTCCACGAGTGACGCCTCTTAAATTGTCTATTACTGCACTTAAAATTGCTACAAAATCAACACCTTCGTGAAGATAATAATTACTATCTTCAGCTGCAAGAAGTGTGTTTATCACAAAAGTTGGAACCTCTGAGAGAGGTATTGGATCTCTATTTAGTCCATCATGTAATTCATCTAAAACTTTGTTATCTGATGTAATGATTGTGGATGGTTCTGAAAGTGAGACAAAATTTAGTACCATACCTTCTGCTCTTGGTAAAAATTTTTCTTCAAGAGATGTTACAATCTCCATACTTGATTTAACCGGCAAGAATATAAAAAACGCTACCCATCCAGCAAGCAAAATACTTGAAATTAAAATTATAAAGCCAGCAACGTACCTTGAGCCATATCTAGTTTTTGATTCTAAATTATGAATTTGTGCCATATCAAAATGATAATCATATTAAGCATAAACAATTACTTTGTAGAGTTAAATTTCTAGCCTTATATGTTTTAATAATGTACAATTGTACCGATGGATTATTCACCTGGCTTAAGAGGAGTTGTTGCAGGAGAAACAGCAATTTCTACTGTTGGTAAAGAGGGTACTTCACTCAGATACAGAGGTTACGACGCAACTGAGCTCACATCGAAAAATACATACGAAGAAGTTGCAGCCCTTATTCTTACAAACACTTTAGATGATAAAAATTTTAAAAAAAGCTTTTCAAAATATTATTTAGAAACTATTAAAGATATTAAATTAAATGAGTTGTTGCTAGAAATAAAAGAAAAGCTTCACCCTATGGATGTTGTGAGGACAATTGTTTCGTATAAAGGTGAATTAACAACATTAAGAAAACAGAGTTTAGACACTGAAGATAAAACAGAGTTGTCTGCAAGAATTAGCGCAATTGTATGTTACATCATTGCCTCTTACCACAATGAAGGTACAGATGAATTAGACAGCCAGTATTTAGTTGCTAGTTCACTCCTTCCTAATGGAGCATCAAAAGAAAAATTAGAAGCGCTAGATGACATGTTAATTTTATATGCAGAACATGGCTTTAATGCTTCTACCTTTGCTACACGAGTTACTGCTTCTACTAGAGCAGACCTAACAGGTGCAATTGTCTCTGGGATTGCAACGCTAAAAGGAGAACTACATGGCGGCGCTAATGAAAGAGCAGTTGAACTCATTAACTCTTTTGAAACATTAGAAGATGCTGAAAAAGGAATAAAAGAACTTTTGGAGAAAAAAACCAAAATTATGGGATTTGGACATGGTGTGTATAAAGTACAGGATCCCAGGAGTCCAATTGTAAAAAATTGGGTTGCAAAACTCTCGAATAACGAAGCATCTAAAACACGATTTGAAATAGCACAAAAAATAGATGAAGTTATGGATGAAGAAAAAAATCTTTTTCCAAATGTAGATTTTTATGGCGGTCTTCTTCTATCTGAGCTTGGATTTGAAGTGGATTTATTTACTCCGATATTTGTTGCTGGGCGTTCAGTAGGTTGGGCATCACATTATTTTGAACAAAGAGAACAAGATATCTTGATTAGACCTGCGGCTAAATATATCGGGCCTTCAGAAAGATAATTTTTGAATTCTAACAATTTAGATTATGTAATTACTGAATATATATCTAATGATTTAATGCAAGATGACAATCACCTTTTCTCATCAAAATTAGCGATTTTAGATACTATAGGATGCATATTTGAAGCTAGTAGTAATGAAGAAGTTATCGAATTTGCTTCAAATAACAACTTAAGTCTAAATTTTAAAAATCCATTTAAAAATTTAACTACCAATGAAAGTTATGAGAATATCTCTTGGTATCTTACTGTGTTGACTAGATGGTTTGATTATAATGACACTTTTTTGGCAAATGAGTGGGCACATCCTTCAGATAATTTTGGAGCAATTTTTAGTTATTTTTATAAAAACAATAATTATAAATTTCATGATTTTGTAAATTCTCTTACAAAAGCATATGAGATACAGGGTTCTTTATGTTTAGGAACATCATTAAACAAATTAGGATATGATCACGTTTTTTATGTAAAGCTTGCTTCAGGTTCTGTTTTTTCGCATTTAGTTAACAATGGTGATATAGAAGCTACTAGAAGAACAGTAAATAATATACTTTTAGATGGACCTAGTCTGAGGGCATACAGGCATTTTCCAAATGTTGGAAAGAGAAAAAGCTGGGCAGCTGCAGACGCCTCTAAAAGAGGTATTGAACTTGCAATTATAAGCGCCTATGAAGATGAAATTTATGAATCTGTTCAAAACGAAAATAACTGGGGATTTGAATCTAGTTTCTTGGATAACTCAAAATTAGAATTTGGAAAAGAACTTAACAATTGGGTTATTCAAAATATATTATTTAAAGTTTTATTTCCTGCCGAGTTCCATGGTCAGTCTGCAGTCGAAGCAGCAATAAAGCTAAGTAAAGAATTTAATAAAAATATAAATAAGGTTGAAAAGATAAATATATATACACACGAACCTGCAGTAAGGATAATATCTAACAAAGAAGTTTTAAAAAATGCTTCTGATAGAGACCATAGCCTCGAGTATATGGTTGCTGCTGCACTTCTCTATGGAGAATTAAAATACGAAATGTATGAGGACAGTTTTGAAGGATTCGAAAATATTAACAATTTAAGAAAAAAAATATTTGTTACTGAAGAACCAAAATTTACGAAAGATTATTATGAATTTTCAAAGAGACACATATCAAACTCAATAGAAATTGAATATATTGATAATTCTATTTCAGAAAAAATTACTATAGAAAATCCAATAGGCCATCCTTCAAGAAGACATGAAGCAGTTCCTTTGTTGAAAGATAAGTTTCTTAGAAATGTTAAATCCGTATTTGAAGCTGAAAAAGCATCAAATATTTGGGATAAAATTATAAACTTAGAAAAAGATGATGATTTAAATATATTTTTTAATATTCTTAATGAAGATGAATGAAATATATTTATTAGTAGGAGGTGAAGCAACTAGACTTCAACCACTTTCCTCTGGAATACCCAAAGCTTTGCTCACCATTAGGGGAGAAAGAATAATTGATAAAATTATTAAAGAATTTTCAAATGTAGAAAGATTTAATTTTAATTTGATTTGTTCAATCAAACATGAAGAATTATGGAGAGACTATAAAATCAATCACAACAAAAGTGTGAATTTGCATTTTGAAAAAACTAAGTTAGACACAGCAGGATATATTGTTGAAAATTTAGATTCATTGCCAGACTCTTTTTACTGCATGAATGGAGATCTATTATTAAATGTAGATTTACATAACTTCATTGCAGCTTCTACAAAATGCTCTAATTCTTTGATCGGATCATTTGAAGTGAAAGACCCAACAAGATTTGGAGTATTAAAAATAAATCCTGATAACAAAGTAGAGGAATTTATAGAAAAACCAAAAGACAGTACTTATGGAAATAAAATAAGTCTGGGTTTGTATCACCTTTATAAAAAAGATATTTTAAAAATATATAAAAGTCTTGAAATTCCATGCTCCTTTGAAAGACAGGTTTTTCCAGAATTATCTAAAGCTGGTTTATTAAATACATATACTGTCAGTGGAGGTATGTTGGATGTGGGAACTTTAGAATCATACATTTCCGCACATGTTTCCAAAGGTGAAGAAAATTGGATATCTCAAAATAATGTGCAAATCAGTGAAAGTGCGACGATAAAAAATAGCGTCATTTTGGATAACTGCATAATTGAAGATAGTGTAACAATTACTGATTCAATTATTAGTAGTAATTCAATTATTACCAATAACTCTATTATTAACAAAGAAATAATAAGGACAAATTAGAAGATGAAAATTTTAATAACAGGAGGAGCAGGCTTCATTGGCTCTCATCTTGTTGAAGAACTTTTAGGTAATGAGAATGAAATTCTAATTTTTGATAATTGTTTAACTGGTAAAAAAGAAAATTTAGATATCAGCGGTAATTTTAAATTTATAAATGACGACTTTGGTTCTGAAAGCTCTTTAGAAGAAATAGAAAAATTTGATCCAGACATATGTTTCCATCTTGCTGCTCAATCTTCAGTTGTAATATCTGTTGAAGACCCAGCACTTGATTTTGAGCATAATATTTTACAGCCTATCAAGTTAATTCAAGTTCTTTTAAAATCTAACTGTAAAAAATTAGTATTTACTTCATCTGGAGGAACTATTTTTGGTGAACCTACGGTGATTCCTACAGCTGAGGAAGATTATGCGGACGAGCCCGAATCGCCCTATGGAGTCGCTAAAAAAAGATTGAACGAGTTAATAAAGATTATGACTAAAAATTCAAATTTAAAATATTCTATTTTAAATTTGTCTAATGTGTATGGTCCAAGGCAAGATCCCTATGGAGAGGCAGGAGTAGTTTCGATATTTGCTAACAAGTATTTAAACAATGAAGAACCAATAATCTATGGAGATGGAGAACAAACTAGAGATTATATATATGTAAAAGATGTTGTCAGCGCATTAACAAAAGCATCAAAAATTGAGCAGAATCATTTTTTAAATATAGGCACAGGTGTTGAAACATCAGTGAATGATCTCGCAAATTCTATGAAAATACAATTTAATTCTGATATTAACCCTGTTTACAAACCTGCAAGAAAAGGTGAATTAAATCGTAGTGTATTGAATAATGCAAAAGCAAAAAAAGATTTGGGATGGGAACCAGAATACAGTTTAGATGATGGTATGAAAGCAGTGTTCAACTGGTTAAGAACTTAAAGAAAAAAGTCTTCATTGTCATCTCTTATTAACTCGTTTGCAGTAAGTTTTGAATTTTCATAATCAACTCCTCTAATAATTGCTATAGGTATATCAATAGTTTTCTTCATTACTAGCTCTGCAGCGCTTGCTAGCTCATCAATAACTGCAATTTCTGTAGCGTTAAGTTCATTATCAAAACTGTCAAATTTACCAATATAACTGTCAATAGGGTTGATGCCTGATGAGCCAATTGCAAAATTAACCTGACCCTTTCTCCATGCTCTACCAAATGTATCAGAAATAATAACGGCAATTGGTACATTCGCTAAAGATTCAAATCTTTTTTGAAATTTATTTGCTGATTTATTAGGATCTTCTGGGAGTAGTAAGGCTGTATTTTTTCTAACGTTTGACTTATCAATCCCAGCATTTGCACAAATAAATCCATGGTTTGTCTTTGCTATAACCAAATCTCCTCTTTTTCTTATAATTTTTTTAGATTCGCTTTGCAATAGTTCTTCAAGATTAAATTTTGAAAGATCTCTCTCCATACCCTCGCTTTTAGATACAATTTTCTGAGTAACTACAAAAATGTCATTTTTTTCTATAGTTACTTTATTTTTTTTCAAAACTTCAAATGTGATTTCAGCTAGGTTATCATCAGTTTTAATTTCTGGAATTCCTTGAACAGGTATCACTCTTACTTCATTCATTTTGCAATATCCTATTAGCTAAATTTTTTGAGTCAATTTCATTTTTAAAAACAATTTGTTCTTCGAAGACATTCAGAGAGTTATCAGAATCGCCATGGTTTACAAAAAATTTATTAACCCGATTTTTATAGTATTTCTTTAACCCTTGTATATCTGGAGTGTATCCCATATCAATGAAGTTTTGAACAGAGGGGCCTTTAAGAGCCTTTTTACCCACAAAAGGACTAATAGCTACAACATTATTATGGTTTTGAATTGCTTGATTAATTACACTTAAGGAAAGAATAGGACCAATAGAAAGTATTGGATTTGAAGGGCCAATAATCAAAATATCGCTTTGATTGATAATACCTAAAAGGTGTTTTGAGACCCTTGCTTTCCTAGATCCTTCATATACGACATTTTTCAATCTTGGTTTTGCTTTTTTCTCAACAAAGTAATTTTGAAAATTTAATTTTTCACCTTTTTTTGTAGTGAGTTTTGTACTTACTTTATCATCAGACATTGGAAGGATATCGCAGTTAATATTAAATTTATTTTTTATTAATTCTGTAATTTCTGTAAGTTTCAAACCTTCACTTAACATTTGATTTCTATATAAATTAAGAGCTAGATCTTTATCACCAATCATAAAATTTAAATTATAAAATTTTTTCAACTCATTATTTACGGAGAATTTATCATTTATTACACCCCAACCATATTTTCCTTCTATATTTGCTAAGCCATAAATTACAGAGTCAATGTCAGGTGAAAGAGCTACCCCATGTATATATTCATCATCACCCGTATTAACGATTATTGATAAGTTAATATTCTTAATTTTGCTTAATCCTTTTGCAAACTTAGCACCTCCAATACCGCCGCTTAAATATACAATTTTTTTCATTTTTAAGAACCTTAAAACTCTTACCTTTCAACTAACATTTTAGTAATGATAGACAAAGATATTCTAGAAGGATTATCTGAACTTGATGAAGCAGATTTAAAGAGAATTAAATTATTGGTAGACAATAAGTTAAATATAAAATCTGATGTAAAAGTTTCTTATAGGACAAAATCAATAAAATGTGGAAAAGAGTCATGTAATTCATGTCCTCATGGACCTTATTGGTATGCAGAGTGGACTGAGAGCGGAAAACGAAAAACAAAATATTTAGGTAAAAATTTAACCGATGCTTAATGTAAATAAAAGTGAAGTTTTTTTAAAAGTTGCTTTGGGCTCCTTGCTTGTAATTTTTTTGCGAGTCGAGTTAGTTTTTTCAGATTTGCTTCCAACTGGAGGGGACATGGGGGCGCACATTGTACCGACAAAGTTTTTTGTAACTGAACTGTTTAATAATTTTAAATTAAGCGGATGGTCTCAAGACTGGTTTGCAGGTTATCCAATTTATTACTTTTACTTTCCCCTTCCTCCAATTATTACTAGTTTGTTTAATTTTGTATTTCCCTTTTCAATTTCTTTCAAAGCCATGGTGTTGCTTTCCCAGGTTCTATTGGTGACTTCTATTGAAATGCTTATGAGGAAAAATATAAAACAATTTTCATTTTATGGTTTTACCGTAGGGTTAATTTATTTACTCACTGAATCTTTTACAATTTTTGGGGGTAATTTAGCTTCATCTCTTGCTGGACAGTACTCTTTTACTTACTCAATTGCTTTTGCTAATTTATCAATATTTTATTTGTTAAAGTCAAAATATAAATTTAGTACAGAGATCGCCTCTCTGTTTATAGGATTGTCCGTTCTTTCACATTTAATTCCTTTCATGATTTATTTACCAATATTTTCATTTTATTTTTTGAAAAGTGATGTAAAAATTTATAAAAAAACTTCTGCATTTTTATTGTTTTTGTTTATTTCTATGAGATTTTCTATTTCACTATTTTTAAACCTTGAATTCACTACAAACATGACATACACCCCTTACACTCAGATCTCAGATTTAATAAAATCTGATATTCTTCCATTTGCTATTGGTGGATTAATTTATATTATTGCTAATACTAGAAAGTCTTCTTTAAATGCTATTTCTGGATTTGAAGTTTATCTAATATTTATTTCAATATTTTTATTTTTTTATGGACCTGAAAGCGCTCTTTGGAATGGCAGAATTGTTCCTTTTTTCAACCTAGGAATAATATTTCTATTTTTTAATTTATTAGATTTTGAAATAAAAAATTTATTTAAAAAAATACAGGGCAAGTTTCCTTGGCTTTTGTTTATTTTATTTATCAACTCTTATTTAATATATTTATATTATTCCAAATGGGGTAATACATATACAACAACAACCATAAGTGTAATTTTAATAATTTTAATTATGACTGTTATTTCAATAAACTCTAATAACTTTTTAATATATACCACCCTTCTATCTCTCACCTTTGCAACTTTAAGCTATTTACCACACTGGTTGAATTGGAATTTTACCGGCTATGAAAGTAAAGGCAACTGGACAGACATCACTACTCTTTATGAGGGCTTAGCGGAACTTGAACCAGGTCGAATAATGTGGGAACCAAATTCTGATTTAAACAAATATGGTACACCTATGGTTTTAATGACTATCCCAATGTTTACAGAACACCAAAGTGTTGAAGGTTTATATTTTGATTCAAGCATAACAACACCATTTCATTTTTTAACAGTTTCTGGACTTGCTGAAAGGCCTTCTAACCCAGTTGGTGGCTTAACTTATATCAATGGCGAATTTGAAAAAGGTTTTAGATTAATGAATGAATTAGGCGTAGATTATTTTATTGCATACACAGCATCAATTAAAGATAAAGCAGATATGAACGAAAATTTTAATTTTTTGTTTTCAAATGAAGTTTTTAATGTTTATTCGATCAAAACTGAGAAAGTGGAATTAATTGAAAATGAGTTATATTTATTCGAAAGTCCAGATTTTTACGGGCGTCTTAAAAATGCAATTTTAAGAAACAGTAGTGAACAAAATTTTTTTGATGCTGCATTTGAAAGCTTTAAAGATGAAACAAACTATAAAATAATTGAAAACTATGATAAAAGTTTTTCAGTGTCAAGTGATAAAAATACTGAACTTTCAATTAGCGAATTAAATATAGAGAATGACTTAATAACTTTTAAAACAAATAAACCAAATCAACTCCATTTAATTAAAGTTTCCTATTTTCCAAATTGGAAAATTACAAGTGGTGAAGGACCTTTTAGAATCTCCCCATCTTTTATGGCGGTTGTTCCTAGCGAAGAGTTTGTAGAAATAAAATTCGAGTCCACTAACGTTGAAAAATCTCTTAATTTCTTATCGTTTTTTGCTCTTTTTGGTGCTTTACTTATAACTTACTCATTTAAAAAAAGGATCAATAATGTTGAATAAGCTTAAGTCGCTAAAAGTTTTTCAAAGCGACACTTCATTAATGCAGCTTTTTAGAACTTATATTGTGGGTGCTATAAATCTGATGATTGGTTTAACTTTGACATATTTATTTCAATTTTGGCTTCTTACTTTTATTTCATTCCCTCTGAGAACTTACTTAACGAATGTATTGGCATTTTTAATCGGAGTAGTGATTTCATATTATTTATCTAGAAGAATAATTTTTAAATTTAGTTTTTTCGGAGGAAAATTAAAAGAGTTTATGAATTTTTCCTATACAAACTTAATTAGTTTATTTGCACCAAATTTAATTTGGTTCATAATCAATTTCATAAATGATGACTTGCAAAAAGATGAAGCATGGTTTCTCATAATTACAATTTTAATTAATGGTGCAATATTACCTTTAAAATATTTGATTTATAAGCTTTTTGTTTTTAAGGATTCTTTGTAAAAAATAATTTTTAATTTAACCAAACTTTTTATTGTTCTTGGGATTCTTTTATAAATCAATGAAACGCTTGGTCTAATCTCATTAATTTTTGCTGGAATTTCTTTTATTTTTCCACCATTTTTTTCTATTCTAATTAATAATTCAGTATCAAAAATATCCTGTGTAGAAACAACTTGTGGTACAAACTGTTTAATAGCTTCTTTTTTGACAGCTTTCATTCCATGTGTATCACTTAGTTTTGTTCCAAATAGTGTTTTTAAAAGAATTACGAAAAAATTGGTGGCTAATCTTCTTACGAATCTCCTCCCATCCTCAGAAGATTGAAGTCTTTTTGAGGCTGTGATAGCTGAATAGTTATTATTAAGTATTAAAGCTTCATGTAAAAATGACTCTGAATAATAATCAATATCAAATGATATGACTAAATCATTTTTTGCTAATTCAAATCCTGCTTTTAAAGCATTTCCATAGTTTGGTTTCGGATTAGATATAATTTTTATCTCGGTATATTTTTTGATTAGTTTTTCAGCAATTTTTTTTGTTCTATCAGTAGATCCATTTTCAGAAAATATAATTTCAAAATCTATTCCTGTTCTTTTGCATATTGCGAAAATTGCATTGGTAGATTCCTCAATAATTTCCTCTTCGTTATAAATAGGAATTACAATTGAAAAATTCTTATAGTTAAACTTTGATTCCATCAAGAGTACAATAATTGGGTAATGAGTAATAATCTAGACGTAATTTTTAAATCCTACGATATTAGAGGAGTTTTTGGAGACTCTTTAACCATGCAGGATGCTTATAAAATAGGTTATTCTTTTTCACAGTTTGTCGATTCAGATTCTATATTAATTGGGCATGATGGACGAGTATCAAATATGGAAATGCTAGATGCAGTTGCATCTGGAATATCTAGCACTGGTAAGTCAATTTTGTATGTAGGCCTTGTACCAACAGATGTTGTTTATTCATTATCTGGACTACTCAATTTGCCTGGCGTTATCATCACTGCATCTCATAATCCTAAAGAATATAATGGACTAAAGCTTTGTAATTCTGGGGCTGTCCCAATTGGAGAACATTCAGGTCTATTAGATATTAAAAATAGTATTAAAAATATAGACTCTGGTGTAATAAATAATTTTCAATTAGAAAAAAATAATGAATTAGATTTATATTTTGAACATATTCAAAGATTGGTAAGCCCAAAGAAAATTAATAACAAAATAAAATTTGGAGTTGATGGAGGTAATGGTGCAATAGGATCAATATTTAATGATCTTGAAAATATTTACAACTTTAATTGTGACCAACTTTATATGGAGGTTGACGGTACATTCCCAAATCATCCAGCCGATCCTTCTAGTAAGGAAAATTTACAAGAGATAATAAAACTTGTTAAAGACAACAATTTAGATTTTGGAGTAGCGTTTGATGGTGACGCTGATAGGGCTGTCTTTATAGATGATCTTGGAAATGTAGTCTCTGGCAGTATGATGACAACCCTCATTGCAGATTATTTGTCTGAAAAAAATGATAATTTAAAAGTTGTATATAACGTAAACGTTTCTCCCCATGCTTTATCATTACTTGAGTCAAAAGGAGTGTCTCTTTTTAGATGTAAAGTCGGGCATTCTAATATAAAGGCAATGATGAAAGAGCTCGATGCAGATTTTGGTGGAGAACATAGTGCTCATTTTTATTATAAAGATAATTATTTTGCAGATTCGGCAATCCTAACTCTTCTGATGTTGATGAGTATTATTACTGAAAAAGATCAAAAAGTTAGTAGCATGATTGATAAATATAATTTCCCCCCATCCTCAGGGGAAATTAACTTTACAGTTAAAGATGTAAATGATTCTTTAAAAAAAATTAAAACAGTTTTTTCTGGTAATTTTGATGAACTAGATGGGCTGTCGTATTTTGATGAGAAATTTTGGTTTAATGTAAGAGGCTCAAATACTGAACCTAAGTTAAGAGTAAATATTGAAGCATTTTCTCAAAAAATACTAGATGAAGTTTTAGAGAAAATATCAACTACTATATAGGTAATAATGATTGAGCATGTACTTGATTTAGGTAATCAATTAAAAAAAGAATTAGAAACTTCAACTGATTTTGTAATCGAGCCATATAAAGACTTATTAATTGTTGGAATGGGTGGCTCTGGAGTGGCAGGAGATGTTCTAAAGCTTGTAATGAATGAGGCGTCTCAAATAAATGTTGAAGTAAGGAAAACTTATGGGATTCCAAAAGTTACTGCCGAAAAGAGGCCAAAGTGTCTATTTATTTCATATTCAGGAAATACTGAGGAAACAGTTGAGGCTGTACATGATGCAGTTCAGTACAATTTAGATTGGTCAGTAATCTCAAGTGGAGGCCAATTAGTTGAACTTGCATTAAAGCATAAAAAACCATACGTTAAAGTTCCATCAGGACTCCAACCTAGAGCTGCTTTTGGGTTAATGACAAAAGCTGTAATGCATTATATCTCAGGTGATGAAAACAGAAAATATCTAGAATTATGTGACCAAACAGGTGATTATTTAAATGAAATTTTGGCAAATCATACAGAGAATAAATTAATGTCTGAAGCGTTAAAAATTTCAAATGAGATTGGTACGAAGTCATCAGTAATTTATGGTGGCACGCCATTAACTTATTTAGTTGCTCAACGATGGAAGACTCAAATTAACGAAAATGCAAAATCCAAAGCTTTTGTTGGGTACATGCCAGAAATTCATCATAATGAAATCCTCTCCTGGGAAGGAAATAAAAAAGACTCAAAAAACAATTATCAGGTATTGTTTTTACGATCAGCGAATGAAAATTCTCAAGTAAAAAAAAGATTTGAATTAACTAAAAAAATAATTGGTGATAAAGTTGACATTTCTGAAATAAAGAATATTACTTCGGAGAATATTATTAGTAATTTATTTCATCTAACATTATTAGGTGATTTAGTAAGTGTTTATATGGCTGATAATTTAAATATTGATCCGTATGACATTACTGCAATTGAACAATTAAAAAAATTATTGAAAGGGTAAAGAAATTATGTCTACCATCAAAGATTCTAAACTAGCTGTTGAAGGAAAAGCTGAAGTCAATTGGGCACAGAGGCAAATGCAGGTATTAGAAGAAATAAAAATTGATTTCGAAAAAAGAAAACCTCTAGAAGGATTGAATATTGGGGCTTGCATGCATGTCACGAAAGAAACTGCAAATTTAATGCTCACTCTACAATCAGCAGGTGCAAATGTTGCCTTGTGTGCCTCTAATCCTCTTTCTACTAAAGATTCGGTAGCGGCCTATCTTGCTGAGTGCGGTATTGAAGTACATGCAATTCATGGTGTAAGTAATGAAGAGTTTTTCAAGCACCTTAATGCTGTTCTAGATACAAAACCAGATATAACAATGGATGATGGAGCAGATTTAGTTTCTCTACTGCATACTGATAGATCTGATATACCTGTTATGGGTTCAATGGAGGAAACTACTACAGGAGTGATAAGACTTAAATCAATGGAAAAGAACAACAAACTCAGATTTCCAGTTGTTGCTGTAAATGATTCAGATACGAAACACCTTTTTGATAATAGATTTGGAACTGGTCAGAGTGCTATGGATGGTGTTGTCAGAGCTACAGACTTGCTTATAGCAGGTTTAAATGTTGTGGTTATAGGATTTGGTGATTGTGGAAAAGGAGTTGCAGAAAGAGCTTACGGAATGGGAGCTAAAGTAACAGTTGTTGAACCAAACTCAGTAAGAGCTTTAGAGGCTTTGATGCATGGTTATGAGGTAAAATCTAGCATTAATGCTGCAAAGATTGCTGACGTTATTATTTCAGTAACTGGCAATATGCATGCTTTAGATAAACAACACTTTGATGTTATGAAAGATGGAGTATCTTTAGCAAATGCAGGCCACTTTGATGTGGAGATAAATCTTGAGGCACTAAAAGATCAAAGTTCTAGTATTGATAGAGTTAGAGAGCATGTTGATAGCTATAAATACAATGGTAAGGAAATTTTAGTACTTGCTGAAGGAAGATTAGTCAATTTAGCAGCTGCAACAGGGCATCCTGCTTCCGTAATGGATATGTCTTTTGCAAATCAGGCACTTGCGGCTGAATGGATTAAAGATAACTACAAAAATTTAGAATCAAAAGTTTATACACTTCCAAAAGAAGTAGATTTGAAGATAGCTGCAACTAAATTGGGACTTATGGGCGGAGAGTTAGAGATCCTTACTGAGGAACAAATAAAATATCTTGACTCATGGGAGCATGGTACCAGCTAAGTTTGAGTATATTTAAAAAAGTTTTATCTGTAGGAAGTGGGAAACTTGCTTCGGAACTCAATTCTATTGTTGATGCGATTAACGACAAAGAGCTAGAGTTTGAAAGACTTTCTGACCAAGAAATAAAAACAAATTTTCAAAATTTATCAAACCAACTTAATGACGACCCTTTAAATATTGAAGTTGAAGCTTTTGCATACACCAGGGAAGCTGCAAAAAGAACAATAGGCCAAAGACATTACGATGTACAGATATTTGGTGGACTTGTTCTGTTAAGAAATAAAATTACAGAAATGAAAACAGGAGAAGGTAAAACTCTTGTTTCAACGTTACCAATTTCCTTAATGGCTTTATTTAAAAAAGGCGTCCATGTTGTGACTGTAAATGAATACCTAGCAAAAAGAGATGCAGAATGGATGAGTCCAATTTATGAATTTTTGGGACTTGAAGTAGGTTTAATTTATTCAAATCAAGATCCACTAAACAAAGCTGCAGCTTATAAAAAAGACATTACTTATGGAACTAATAACGAGTTTGGCTTTGATTACTTAAGAGACAACATGGCGGTTTCAAGTGAACAGTTAGTACAAGGCGAATTATTCTATAGCGTAATTGATGAAGTTGATTCCATACTAGTTGACGAAGCAAGAACTCCATTAATTATTTCTGGAAAAGTAAGCGATTCTACAAAATGGTATTCAGATTTTACAAGAATAGTAAAAGGAATGAAAAGAGACATTCACTATGAGATTGATGAAGCAAAGAAACAGGTCCATACAACTGAAGCTGGAGTTGAGTATGTAGAATCAAAACTTGGAATTAATAATCTTTATGAAAATACTCAAACTAATTTTATTCATTACCTTACTGCGACTTTAAGAGCTAAAACAATTTTTACAAAAGATGTGGATTATATAGTTTCAGACGGTCAGATAAAGATAGTAGATGAATTCACAGGAAGAGTATTAGAAGGAAGAAGATATTCAGATGGTTTACATCAAGCACTAGAAGCTAAAGAAAATGTCAAAATTCAAGATGAAAATCAAACCTTGGCCTCAATAACTTATCAAAATTATTTCAGGATGTATGAAAATTTGGCTGGCATGACAGGTACGGCTAAAACAGAGGAGGAAGAGTTTGTACAGATTTACAATTTAGAGGTGGTTGAGATACCAACGAACTTACCTATTCAAAGAATGGATCAACAAGATGCGGTTTATAAAACAAATAGTGCCAAGTTAGATGCGGTTATAGAAGATATAAAAATACGCAACAATAATGGTCAACCAATTCTTTTGGGAACAGTCTCCGTTGAGGCCTCAGAAGAAATCTCCAAAATATTAACTTCAAAAAGCATAGTCCACAATGTTTTAAATGCTAAGAACCATGAACAGGAGGCAAATATAATTGCACAAGCTGGAAGATTGGGTGCAGTGACTGTAGCAACAAATATGGCAGGCAGGGGAGTTGACATAAAGCTCGGTGGAAACCCTGAAGAGATGGCAATTCAATTACAAATAAAAGAAAATCAACAAGATAATCCTAGTTTTTTAAAATCCAAGATTCTTGAATTTGAATCAAAAGTAGAGCAAGAAAAGCAAGATGTTCTGGCATTAGGTGGTTTATATGTTCTTGGAACTGAAAGGCATGAATCGAGGAGAATTGACAATCAGTTAAGAGGTAGGTCTGGTCGACAGGGAGACCCAGGTGAGTCAAGATTTTATATATCTTTACAAGATGATTTAATGCGAAGATTTCAAGGCGAAAGAATTGAATCAATTATGAATAAATTAAACCTACCTGATGAAGAGAGAATAGAACAATCAATGGTTACAAAGAGCATAGAAAGAGCTCAAGCACAGGTAGAGTCATTAAATTTTGAAATTAGAAAAAATGTTCTTAAGTTTGATCAAGTTTTGAATCAGCAACGTGACGTAATATATAAATGGCGAAGAGAATTATTAAGGTCTGAAAGCGTCCATGACTTGATCAAAGGGTGGTTTGAGGACGTTGTTGATATAATTTCAAAAAATATTGAAAATTATAAAAAAAGCTATGAAAGTCTAGAACAATTTAGAGATTTAGTTGAAAATGAACTAAGTGAACTATTAAGTGATTCTTCAAAAAACAAATTATTTCAAAATTTAGAAATTAATGACAATTTAGATATTGAACAAAGCTTAAAAGACCTTTTTTATGATAATGAAAAACAAGACGAAAATAATTTTTGGAATTTAGCAAGGGGTTCGTCACTTTCATTTATCGATCAGTCTTGGAAAGATCATCTTGCAGAAATGGATTACTTACGTTCAGGGATTGGTTTAAGAGCAATGGGTCAAAGAGATCCATTAGTAGAGTATCAGAATGAAGGATATGATCTTTTTGAAGAGTTAATAGATAATGTAAAATTTTCCGTTATAAGGTTATTGTTAAATTTTGATAAAAATCAAATAGTCAAAAAAGAAAATAATATCGGTGATAAGGTAGAAGATAAGACAATTATTAAGGACAAAATAGGAAGAAATGATCCATGTTATTGTGGTTCTGGTAAGAAATATAAAAAATGTGGAATGGTTAATGCATGTATAAAGAAGTCTTAAACAAAATAAGTATTTTTAAAGAACGATTAGTTTCGGCTAAGGAGTATCTTTGACTTTGAAAATAAGGTAAAACAGCTAGAGAAGCTAAATTTTCAAATAAATAATAAAAATTTTTGGGATAATCCGCAACAGGCTCAAAAAGTTTCAATCGAAGCTTCCTCTATAGAAAAATTAATTTCATCTCTTAGCAATTTAGAAAAAGATTTATCAGAATTTAATGAACTCGTTGAACTGACGGATGAAGAAGACATTAATGAAGAAGAGTATTCTGGTGAAATAAAAAGAATTGAAAAGAGTATTGAAGAAATCGAAAATGAAGCTCTTTATTTTGGTGAGTATGATCACTTAAATGCTGTAGTTACTATAAATGCTGGTGCAGGTGGGGTCGATGCACATGATTGGGCAGAAATGTTACTCAGAATGTATACGAGGTTTTTATCCGATCAAGATATGAAATATCAAATTGAGGAAATTTCTCAAGGAGAAGAAGCTGGAATAAAATCAGCATCAATAAGAGTTGATGCATATCGAGCTTATGCAACATTAGAAAGCGAAAGGGGAGTTCATAGGCTAGTTAGGATTAGCCCTTTTGATAGCAATAAAAGAAGACATACAAGTTTTGCAGGTGTAGATGTTGTACCTCTCATTGAACATAATGAAGATATTCTCATTCAAGATGATGAAATAAGAATTGATGTTTACAGATCATCAGGTGCAGGAGGACAACATGTAAACACCACAGATTCAGCTGTGCGAATAACCCATCTAGAATCAGGAATCGTAGTTGCATGTCAGGCAGAAAGATCACAATTACAAAATAAAACTAGAGCGCTTGAGCTTTTGAAAACAAAATTGATTCTTAAGCAAAAAGAAGAAGAACTTCTTAAGATTAATGATATTAGAGGGGATAAACATGAGGCAGGATGGGGAAGACAGATAAGATCGTATGTATTACAGCCCTATCAACAAGTTAAAGATTCAAGAAGCAACACTGAAGTTGGTAATGTTGATAGTGTTCTTGATGGAGATATTTCCTTATTTATTAAAGATTATCTAAAATGGCGTAGACAGGGAATAAATGATTAAATTAAAAAATGTTTCTTTAGTATTTCAAGGCGGCAGTGTTGCTATTTCTAATTTAACAACCACAGTTCAGGAGGGTGAATTTGTTTATTTGGTTGGCCACTCAGGAAGTGGGAAGTCATCATTTTTAAAGCTTCTATATAAAGAATATATTGCTACAAAAGGAGAAATCGAAGTAGCTAATATTGATGTATCTAAACTGCCAAAATGGAAAATACCTTTACTAAGAAGAAAAATCGGGATTGTAACTCAAGAACCACAATTATTGGAAAACAGAAATACATTTGAAAATATTGCTTTTGCTCTGGAGGTTATGGGAGCACTTCCAGAAGAAATTGAAGCTAAAACCAACACACTTTTAGATTTAGTTGAACTAAATGACAGTGCTTATAAGTATCCAGGACAACTATCTGGAGGTCAACAAACAAGAGTTAGTATTGCAAGAGCACTAGCTAATAATCCGGTAGTTTTATTATGTGATGAACCAACAGGAAACTTGGACCCTGATTTAAGTATTCAGATAGTTTCATTATTAGAAAAAATTAACAGAGCCGGCACAACGGTAGTAATGGCAACTCACGATTCAACAATTGTTAATCGAAGAAAAAAACGAGTTATAGAGCTAAAAGATGGAAAAATTACTCGCGACGAGCAAGACGGAAGTTATATAGTTAGGTAAATATGAGTAAATTTTCATATGTCTTAAAAAATACATTATTAAATATGAGAAGAACACCGCTTCTTGTGTTTGCAACTATTATTGCTGTTCTAGTATCAAGTTTTCTTGTTTTTACAACTTTGTCAGCTAGGTCAATAGTAGAAAACAATACTATACGATGGCAAAATGGAGTACATGTTGTTGTTTTTCTTGATGATAGAGTAACTACAACAGCACACAAACAATTGGAAGAATCTTTGGAGAGCTACCCAGAAGTAAGAACCGTCGATTATTTTTCAAAACTAGAAGCTGAAGAAGAATTTAAAGTTTTATTTAAAGATCAACCAGAGTTACTTGCAGAAGTAGATTATGAAATTTTACCTTCTTCATTAAGAATTAATTTAAATGACCCTTCAGACTATACCCTAATTATTGAAAGGCTTGACGGAAACCCAGCAGTCAAAGAGATTCGATCTTCAGGAGAAGCTATTGAAAGACTCCTTAGCCTCACTGATACATTAGTTATTTCAGCTTCTGCCTTTGCATTGCTGATAGGTTTTGCAGCTTTTATATTGATAATAAATACATTGAGAATAGCTGCATTTTCAAAGAAGAAAGAAATTAGAATAATGAGGCTCGTTGGTGCATCTTCTACGTATATTAGATTGCCATTTATATTTGAAGCAGTAATTGAATCTCTGATAGGAACAAGTATTGCTGTAGGTTTTGGTTGGGCAGTAATCGAGTATTCTAAGAATTCAGTAGTAGCAGAAAGCATTTTCGATATAACTATCTCCGATGATTATTTAATATTTTTGACCCTGTCTCTCTTAATGTTCTCACTTATTTTTGGGTTATTTGCTTCCTTTGTTGGTATAAGGAAAGCTCTAAATGATTAAAAAAATAACAATTCTCTTTATTCCTGTATTTTTCCTCACCTCTTTTATGTTTCCCGCAGAACTCAATGCTATTACTGCTGAAGATCGATTAATTGAAGTTGAAAGACAACTACAGGCAATAGCTGAACAGATAAGCAAATATGAAGGTGACAGGACAGACTTAGAAAAAGCAATAATTGCAAATGATAAAGACTTAGCACAGGTAAATAGTGAACTAGCGGAAGTTCAGAGCAGATTGGCTGTTGTTGAAAGAGAGCTAGAAAAAGCGTTAGAAAATTATGATTTCTCTTTAAATGATCTTGTTGCAGTTCAAGAAAATATAATTAATGAACAAATAAAACTTGGAAAAATAAAAAATGAGATTGCAGATGTATCAAGTGAGTTGTTTGAAACTCAAAAAAATCTCTTAGTTGCAGATGAGAGCTTACAAGATCAAGCTGTCAATCTTTATATCAATGGAGTTATGAGTCCTACGACAGCTTTGTTTATAGAACTAGACGAACTTTCAAACTTTTTAGTTGCATTAGGATATGCTTCAACGGTCGTTGATTCTGCTTATGCAATTGTTGAACAGTTAAATGCATTAGAATCGCTTGCATCCAGCCAAACAGAATTTTTAACTCAGCGTGAGGATGAAAGAGTTGAAATTGTCAGTAATTTACAAAATGAAGAGGAAAGAAAAAATGAAATTTCTATTGCAGCAGAGGAGTTTGCTGAAGAAATTGAGGATAAGAAAGAAGCTGTAGAGCGAGAAAAAAGAATTGTAGAGTCCAAAAAGGCCCAAGTCGTAAGAGCAAGGCAAAATGCTCAGAATTTATTAAGTCAAGCCAACAAAGAGCTTGAAAAATTAGATAAAGAGCATGCTGATTTAGAAAAATTAGAAGATGCCATACAAGCAGATATTGATAGGTTAAGTAGTTCCGGTGGAGTTGCACCTTCCTCACTTGCTTGGCCAGTGACTACTGGATACGTCTCAAGCGGTTATAAATGGAGAAGACTAGGTGGCACAACAAGTTTTCATGGTGCAATCGATATAGCTGCTTCTAGAGGCACTCCAATAAAGGCAGCTGGTGCAGGAGTGGTAATACTTGCGAGATATTATGGACTTGCAGGAAGAACTGTTTTCATTGATCATGGCGGTGGCTTAACAACCCTATACTTCCATATGGACAAAATATTAGTTAATGTAGGCCAAACCGTATTTACCGGCGACCAGATTGGAACTGTAGGAAATACTGGTCGATCAACAGGTCCTCACTTGCATTTTGAAACAAGATTAAGGAGTCCTAGCTCAGCAAACTGTTCTTTACCATATCTTGATCCAACTTCACGCGGACGAGTTAACCCTTATTGCTTCCTTAACTGATGAAAGTATTTGCTGAAAACCGGAAAGCAAAAAACTCTTATGATTTTCATGAGTTTTACGAAGCCGGTGTTGTTTTATCAGGACCAGAAACAAAAAGTGTAAGAAATGGTGCTGTGTCGATAGTTGATGCATTTGGAATTATCGATGACGAAGAGGCTTATGTCATGGAAATGAATATAGAGCCATATAAATATGCAAATATTTCTGATTATGATCCGAAGTCACCTAGAAAGCTGCTTTTGCATAAAGGCGAAATAAAAAAACTTATTGGCCTTCTTTCACAAAAAGGTTATACATTGATTGCAACAAAAGTTTTTGAAAAGAATGGATTTATCAAAATAGAATTTGCATTAGCTAAAGGAAGAAAAGATTATGACAAGAGGAAAAAAATCATCAATAAAGAACATCTTAAAGAAATTAAGAATTATTAAATGCTTTTTCAGTTCCGACCCTAACATCAGGTACTCCTATGAAATTTCCTGATTGATTTTTATAAATTGTAGAAATAGGCCCATAACCTGCAACCAGTTTTTCTTCGGCAGTCACTCTATGTCCTTTGCTAATTAAAGAGTTCTTTGCTGATTCTTCTATAAATTCAAACTTGATTTCGGAATCAGTATTTGAACCAAAATATTCTATTGACCATCTTGGTTTTTTTACTATTTCTTCAAAACTGCTTTTTTCTAAGATGTAAGGGAGGATGTGTTGAGCAAGTAATTGTGGTTGGTATCTGCCGCCCCTCGTACCAACTATAAACTCTAATTCATTATTTTTTGACCAAATTGTTGGAGATAAAGTATGAAGTGGTTTTTTGCCTGGGTGTATCACGTTTGGATGGTTTTGAATTAAATTAAATCCACAACCTCTATTGTGAAGAAAAAATCCATAACTACCAACACCAATTCTGCTTCCAATTCCATGAAAATTTGACTGTATTAATGATACTCCTAACCCACTTTCATCTACAGAATTCATATATGCCGTTCCACCACCATGAGATTGTGGAGAATTAAATTTTCCAGATGTGCTGCTATTAAATTGTTTTACTTTATCTTTTATGTACGCGTAATCAGTTCCTTTAAAGTTATCGTCTTGCCCCATATAATCGTACGTAATGTTGTCTCTATCGGCAGCAAAAATTCTATAAGATTCAATCAATGTGTGAAGGTAGTCTTCTTTATCATCAATGATTTCAAAACCTTTTAACGCACTTAGAGTTAAGTAACCTTGAGTACTTGGTGGACTAGTCCAGCCGTCATAACCATAAATATTAATGTGCAATGGTTCTCTCCAGGCTGGTTTGTAATTTGATAAATCATCTTTAGTAATGAACCCATTTGTAGATTTTGAAATTTCGTTAGCAATGTCACTGTTATAAAAATAATCAAGCCCGTTGTCTTTTAATAGTTCAAGTGTTTTACCTAGTTGAGGTCGTCTGATTATTGATGCAGGACTGAATGGTTCACTATTTCTGTAAAAAGCATATCCAGATTTTTGCCCACTTAACTCCGAAGAGTATTTTGTTAGTGAGCTATAAAGTTCATTACTTAACTTAAAACCTTCATGACAAAGGTTTATTCCAATATCTAAAATTTCCTTGATAGGAAGATTGCCGTATTTATTACTTAATTCAATCCACCCTGCAACAGCTCCAGGAATAGTTACTGATAATGGATGGTTCAAAGGTATATTTTTATAATTTGCAAGGCTCTCAATGTTTACCAAGGAACCTGCATAACCTGAAGCATCTAAAAATTCTGGCTTATTTTTTCCGGGAATCCAAATAAGTGCAAACAGATCTCCACCAATACCACAGGTCTCAGGAGCAACTATACCTTGAACAAGATTAGTTGTTATTGCAGCATCTACAGCATTGCCTCCTTTTTTAAACACTGTTGATCCAAGTTCAGTTGAAAGATAATGTGGTGAAACGATAACATTGTTCATTCTTTTAATTATAAAGATAAAATATAATTTATTTATCCCAGAAAGTTACTTGTATAAATTCAACACCTATACAATAAATTTACAATCAAGGAGATAAATGAAAGAAATAAACGCAGAAGATTATAACGAATTATTAAATTCTGAGGCACCAGTTGTAATAGATTTTCATGCTACATGGTGTGGTCCCTGTAAAGTTTTAAGCCCGATTTTAGAAGAGCTATCGGATGAAGTTACTGGTGTTGAGTTTGTGAAGCTTGATGTCGATCAACATCCTGAAATAGCTGGAGCAAATGGCGTAATGGGAGTGCCAACTGTTGTTATGCTTAAAGGCGGGGAAGTTAAAGAACGTTTTGTTGGTGTTCAGCCAAAAGAAGTTATAAAAGAAAAAGTTTCAGCATTAATTTAATTTGTTAAAGTTAATACTTTTTTTCCAGATAGTTTTACTAACACTTTTTCTAGGTGCTGGATATTTTTTATATTCTGAATTACAAACACTTTCAACTGAAGTCGATAATGCTTTATTGGTAATTAATGATATTCAAAGCTTATTGCCAAAATTAGAGGTTGCAATAGATACAGTAATTTCACTTGAAGCAGCTTTTCAGAGCTTATCAGGCATAAATGATATTTTAACTTTATTGCTAGATCCATTACAGGGTAATTCTTGAAATGAAAATAGATTTTTATACTACTGACTGGTGTGGTGATTGTGTTAGATCAAAAGCCCTATTAAAAAAATTCGATTTAGATTTTAATGAGATAAATGTTGACTTAGATGAAAATGCAAATGAATATATTAAGACATTACAAATAAATCAGAGAAGAATTCCCACAATTGTTTTTGACGATGATTCCTTTTTAGTCGAGCCATCTGATGTTGATTTGGAAAACAAGCTTAAAGAATTAAAATATATTTAAAATCCTTTGTTAAATCTTTGTTAACTAGTCCTAAGACTTTTTTAACAATATAGAATTACCTTTAATTCAAAGAGTGGTTGTAATGAAAAAAGGTCTATTAAAAGAACTAGAAGAATTTATCAATGAAATGCTAGATGTCTCTGGCAAAATTGCTTTAGAAAATTTTCGAGAGATTAGAGAAATGAGTCTTAAAGGAGACTCTAGCCCAGTCACTAAAACTGATATAAAAATTGAGCAATATATTAGAACAAAAATTTTAGAAAATTATCCTAATCATAAAATTATTGGTGAGGAATTAGATTATGTTGATGGTACAGAAAATATTACTTGGTATATTGACCCAATAGATGGTACGAGGAGTTTTGTAGCAGGAAAACATGATTTTGGAACACTTTTAGCTGTAGTCATGGATAAAGAAATAATTGGGGGAGTTGTAGACTGTCCTGCTTTAGGAGAAAGATGGACTTCTTTTCAACCTAAACAAACTAAGGTAAATCAAGTAATAACTCAATGTAAAGCCGTTGAAGATCTAAGTAATGCTGTTATGGCAACCACATCAAGTCATGAGTTTGGAATGAAAAAATGGAGAGCTTATCAATCACTTGAACAGTCTGTAAAAGTAACTACAACAGGTAGTGATTGCTATAACTATGGATTACTAGCAAGTGGATATATTGATATAGTTGCAGAGCGTTTGACTGCTCCTCATGATTATTTGCCACTTATCAAAATTGTTGAAGGAGCTGGTGGTATCATGACAGACTGGGAGGGTAAAAAGTTAGATTTTAACCAAAATAATGTTTACGTTTTAGCATCTGCTTCAAGTGATATTCATGAATTGGCTCTGAAAAAACTACAAGACACAGAATGAAAATACTGATTTGTGATTCTTTAAATGAGAAAGTTTTAAAAGAACTTCAAGCTATAGGCGATTGTATTGATATTTCTTCTTCCCATACAAAGAATGAAGATTTAGATGAAAAGATTGAAGATGCTGAAATTGTTGTTATTAGAAGTGGAACCACTTTAGATAAAGCAATCATAGAAAAAGGAAAATCCTTGAAAATAATTGCACGCTGTGGCGTAGGTGTTGACAACATTGATGTTGATTATGCTAAATCACAAAATATATTTGTAACCAACTCTCCATCAGCAAACTTAATATCGGTTGTCGAACTTACAGTAGCTTTAATAATAAGTGCTGCCAGAAAAATTAATCTTGCCGATAAGCATTTGAAGGAAGGAAAGTGGAATCGAAAAGAATTTGTAGGTATCGAGTTATCCGGTAAACAGTTGGGAATTATAGGATTTGGCAAAGCGGGTAAATTGGTATCTGAAAGAATGAAAGCATTTGGAATGTCTATAGCTTTTTATGATCCTTATATAAAAGACTGGAATGGTTCAGAAAAAAAATTAGAGCTTGATGAGCTTCTTACCTCGTCAGATATTGTCAGTATTCATGTTATTAAAACTAAAGAAACTGAAAACCTTATATCGAGAGAAAAACTAGATTTACTCAAAGAAAATGCAATATTAATCAACACTTCAAGAGGAGGTGTTCTAGACGAGGGTTATTTAATTGAACTTTTAAAATCAAAAAAAATATTTGGTGCTGGGTTAGATGTCTACTCTGAAGAACCACCAAAAAAAATTGATACTTTTTCTGATCTAAATTTAATATCTACACCGCATATTGGAGCGTCTACAAGTGAAGCGCAACTGAAAGCTGGTTTAGACACAGTTGAAAACATAAAAAAAATAATGGATGGCGATACAACTGTAGTCATTTAATTTATGAAAAAACTGTTGTGTTAGTTTTAAAAAAATACAATAATAAAGATACGAATTAGTTGTTTAGGCTGGCACCAATAACTTTTTCTTATCTGTTATATTTACTTTTTACAGTTTCATAAACTGGCCATCCATAAGGAACACATCCATCGGTACCTTTACTTTGCTGCATCATAACTGGAGCAACAGCACCTTCTTTAGGGCAGCCAACATGACCCCAGCCTAAAATGTGGCCTGTTTCATGATTAATTAAATATATTCTGTAAGTCTCCATATCATTTTTAAAATCTACTGCACCCTCTTGCCATCTGAAAAAATTTAGAACAATATTATTTTCATTACGACATGAATAAATACTATTTGTTTCAATAGGTGCGCAAAGCTCATCAGTTTTATCGGGTGAAGCAAATATATAAATATAGTCTGAGTCCTCAGCACTTGTTAATTGGAATGATTTATTAGCTACATTTTTCCAACCCAAGTCATTGTTCAATATAAGAAATAAAAGATTTTTAATACACAAAGGATCGAGACCTAATGAGGGCTCAATCCGGATTCCATAATTGAATTTTTCATCATCCTTGGAGTTTACATTTTCAGGTTCTATCCATTCCTGTTCTGAGACTGTACTAATCAAATTTGAATCAATACAACCACTATTTAAATCACTAGTCCCAATATTTTTTGATTTATTCACAATGGCACTATCAAGAAAGATAGCTGTAGATGTTTCTTCTTGAACACTTTTTATGTTCAATACATTAGTGACTTCAATTAATTTTTCATTCCATATTGTTAATTTTGTTTCAATTTCTAATGATGCAAGAATGTTGTTTAGGTCACTTTTGTTAAGACTTTGATTATTTGATAAAAAGTAATTTAATGCATAATCATAATGAGACAAATAAAGTGTACTTTTTTCTTCTATATTGTTTAAAACCAAAAACCATTCATTAAGACATTCTTCTGAAAGGCTAAACCAAGAACCAAATTTTATACAACTATCAGTTATCAAAGCCAGCTCGTCATCAATAAAATCATCAAAGGTTGTTTCTAAAGGCTTAAAGTTTTCGGTAGTTACTTGTTTTTGAGTAGTTGTAGTTACTAAAGTAGTTTCAACTACTGTAGTTTCACCCTGTTGATTTAACGAATTAGTAAGAAACCTAAAAGCAAAAAAACTTACACCAAGCAAACTGATAAGTAGTAATGAAGATTTTAAAGTTTGATTCATACAACTAATGTTAAAAGGATATTATCTTCTAACAAAGCAAATTATTTTTTGTAGCCTTTTGAATCAATAAATTCTTCAGGTTCTAGACCAAGTCCATCAGCAACTCTATTTATATAATTAAAAAATGAAATAATTTGTACAATCTCTGATATTTCTTTATCGGTATATCCAAACTTTTTTATTTCATTTATATCATTTACATGAATTTTTCCAGGACTCAAAGTTAATTTTTCAGCTAAATAACAAATAGCTTTTTGCTTTTCTGAAAGGCTACTCTCTTTCCAGTTGTCAGCAACTTCGTCTACTAATTTTTGATTGTCTGTCTCCGACCGAAGATCATATAAATGAGCTCTTATTCAGTATTCACATTCATTTGATATTGAAGTCACTACTGCAAGTAATTCACGATCAAAACGAGGAATGTTTGAATTACCAAACATAGTTGAGTTATAAAGCCTCATGGATTCTCTAAGTATTTCTGGAGTTTGTGATTGAATTGTTAGTACATTCCATATTCTTCCAGCTCTTCGCAAGCCTTTCTCATATTCTTTTTTCAAAAGACCGCTCGAATTTTTAAAATCAAATAATTTAATAAAAGCCATATTATTAATTTTTACTTAAAATAACTATGTATGCAACTTTCAAATGAACTTAAAGAATCAATTGATAACAACGCTTTCTGTGCTATTTCAACACATTTAAACGATGATGAAATACAGACTCACCTTATGTGGATTGATTATGACAATGATTATTTAATAATTAATACGGAAAAAGAAAGAAAAAAAACAGAAAACATAAGAAGTAACTCAAATATATCTTTAGTTGTGTTTCATCCAACAGCAATGTATTCAAGTTGGGAAATTCGAGGAGTTGTTGTAGAAATTTTGTCAGATCATTCAGCTGATTCACACATTGATAAACTTTCTCTTAGATATACCGGTAAGCCATACAGAAGAGAACTTGGTGAGGAATGGAATTATGAAAAAATTAAAAGTAGAGAACTATGGAGAATTAAACCAGAAAAAATTAATTCAATGCTTAGGCCTCAGGCAAAATCTACTTCTGAATAAAATTTTAAAAATGGATTACTTTCAAATGTATTTTCGTCGACTCCGAGATATTCTTTTATTAAATTTTCAGCATTTAAAGATATATCTCCACCTCTAGAATCAATATGACCAGATTTTCTGAATAAGTCTTGAGGTATTTTTTTTATAAATCTTTTAAAATTATCCTCTGAGATTCTTAAAAATTTTGCTAAAGAAAGCTCAACCTTAATTGAAACAGGCAGTACGTTACAGCTGAATACATAAAGTGAGGAAAACATTGCCCAGTCTAAGTTTGAGGGCCTTCTTCCTTTTTCAAAAACAGTAAAATCATATTCAGGAAAGTATGTGTACGGTGAGTAGGCTAGACCTGCTTTATCTGATAAAACTTTATAAATATATCGATCCAATAATTTAATGTCAAGATTTGGGATATTGTTTTCTACACTAACTTTATTAATTTGAAATTCACTTTCTAATGGAGAAATAGCAATACTATTTATCGTTATTTTGCCATAATAATTCTCTACCTCAGCTGTGAGTTGAATATTTTTGGGGATAAATATTAACCCATCATTATCGGATGAATCAATAAAAACTGACAATTTTTCATTTAATCCAAAACTATTGTTATTAATTTTCATATTTCTAATATTGTAATTCTAAAGTATAATTTTAGGGCTAAAAAAAAATATGGGGGTGAACTGGCTTCGACTTTGAAGTGAGTCTCTCAGTAGCGAGTCGAGGGTCCTAGGGCCTCGTAAAAAACGTAGGAAAACAATATAACTGCCAAACCTAAGTTGGCTTTAGCAGCATAAGCTGCTCGTCACCTATCGGGGCTCCCACCTCGGATAGTAATGGCGTCGAAATGTGGGATGCTTAGTTAGGATACCGACTAACTACTAAGATTTAGGTAAACCTTTCAGGCCATAGGTTCCGATGACTAGCCTGATTGTATTTCATCGGATGCACTCGGAGAAGCTGTTAGATAGCTTGGAAGGACCGGGGTTCGACTCCCCGCACCTCCACCAATGAATACAATATATGACGTCGCAGTTGTTGGAGCAGGAATAGTTGGCTTGTCTACTGCACTTAAATTACAAGAAAAAGGTAAAAAGGTTCTTGTCTTGGACAAAGAAAAGTCACCAGGATTACACCAGTCAGGCAGAAATTCAGGAGTTATTCATTCTGGAATTTATTACAAACCACAGTCATTTAAATCTGATCTTTGCATAAGAGGTAGAGAGTTATTAATTGATTTGATGAACAATGAAAACATTCCCCATAGAATTGAAGGAAAAATCGTCGTTGATAATGACATAGAAAAAATTATTACATTAAATAAAAGAGCAGAAGAGTTAAATATGGATGGTGTGAGAGTTTTAGAAAGAAATGAAATTTTAAGTTTTGAGCCAAGTTGTAAATTTCAATCAGCTTTGTATGTCCCTCAAGCTGGGGTAGTTGATTATAAAGTAGTTAGTGAAATGATTGCAAAAAAATTTCTATCTCTTGGTGGAACAATTAAATATTTTCAAAAAATAAAAACTATAAATACAGAAAATAATCTAAAAGTTCTTACGAGCGATAAGGAAACTTTTAAATCAGAGTTTCTAATTAACTGTGCAGGTTTATTTTCTGATACTGTTGCAGAATTAGATAATATCAAGCCAGATTTAAGAATCATTCCTTTTAGAGGGGAATATTATGTACTGAGTCAAGAAAAAGCATACTTGGTAAATAATATGATTTATCCAATCAGCGATCCCAATCTTCCTTTTCTAGGTATACATCTTACTAAAACAGTGGATGGTCAAATTGAAGCAGGGCCAAATGCTGTCTTGGCCTTTGCAAAAGAGGGATATAAGTGGAGTAATATTAATGTCACTGAATTCATGAAAACAATATCTTACAAAGGAATGTGGAAACTAGGTAAGCAGTACTTAGGAACTGGAGTTTCAGAAATGTATAGATCTTTAAATAAAAGAGTATTTTTAAAAGAAATATTAAATTATATTCCAGATGTTCGTCTTAGTGATTTAAAGCCAAGAGTAGCTGGAGTTAGAGCTCAAGCAGTAAGTTCTAATGGTGATTTAATTGATGACTTTGTATTTGCAGATGGTAATAATTCACTGCATGTTTTAAATGCACCTAGTCCTGCTGCTACAGCATCTTTAGCTATTGGTGAATACATCGCTGCAAAGGTTAGCTAATTTTTTCACCTGTTTGAACAGACCATAATTTTGAGTAAACTCCTTTGATGTCTAATAGACTTTCGTGATTTCCTGATTCCACAATTCTGCCTTCTTCTAGTACATAGATAATTTCTGCATTCCTAATGGTGGACAAACGATGAGCTATTGCAATTACAGTTCTTCCTTTTTTAAGTGTATTTATAGATCTTTGTATTGCTGCTTCTGTTTCATTATCCACTGCAGAGGTTGCTTCATCCAAAATTAATATCTCAGGGTTTTTCAATATAGCTCTAGCTATTGAAATCCTTTGTCTCTGACCACCGGATAGTTTTTGGCCTCTTTCTCCTACAATTGTTTTTTCTTTATTTGGTAATAAATTTATAAACTTATCTGATTCCGATAGTCTTGCGGCCTCCCAAACTTCTTCATCAGATGCATTAAGATTTCCATAGGCAATATTTTCAAACACAGTTCCTTCAAATAAGAAAATATCTTGACTTACTAAGCCAATTTTATTTCGTAAACTATCAATTTCTAAATCTTTAATGTCATCATTATCAAATATTATTTCTCCAGATGTAGAATCATATAACCTCAAAAGTAATTTTATTAATGTAGATTTACCAGAACCAGTACTTCCAACAATTGCCGATGTCTCACCTTTTTTAATGTCTATAGAAATATCATTTAATACTGGAAAATTTTGAACATATTCGAAATTTAAATTAGAAATTTGAATTTTATCATTGAAATTTACTAATTTATTTGAACCATTTTCAATTGTTGCTTTGGTATTTTTTAAATTTACTATACGCCTAAATGATGCCATTGCTTTTTGATATGCGTCAAATATGATGCCAAGTTCAGTTAGGGGCCATAATAATCTTTGAGTAATAAATAACATTACAGAATATGTTGCTACTTTAATTTCTCCATCTAATGCTAAAAAACCACCAATTAGAAGCGTTGCTGTAAATCCAAATAATATTGCTATTCGAATTATTGGAATAAATGCCGCTGAAAGTTTTATTGCATGGTAATTTGCACTCTTAACTTCTCTTGAGGATGTTGTAATTCTCTCACTTTCTTTTCTTTCTCTATTGAAACTCTTGACTGTAAGTATTCCTGTGATTGAGTTTGATAAATTTGCATTTAGATTTTCAATGTCATTACGAATTTTGCTGTATCGTTCCGCAATCCTACTTGTAAATTTGAGTGATCCAAAAATAATTATTGGAATAGGAATAAAAGCAAACACTGCCACTAATGGTGAGATGTATAAAAATGTTCCACCGATAACAACTACTGTAGTAGCAGTTTGGACAAGCCTATTTGCACCATTGTCTAGGAAAGTCTCTAGTTGGTTAACATCATCGTTTAAAATTGCCATTAACCTTCCTGAAGATTTATTTTCAAAAAAAGCTAAATCAAGTCCAAGAACATTATTAAAAGTATCAGTTCTTAAGGAGTGTTCTATATCTTGAGAAATATTTCTCCACGTAACAGCAGCAATGTAGTCAAATGATGATTCGAGACCCCAAATTATGAAAGTTACAATTGCAAGTATTATTAATTGCTGACGTCTATCGGCATATCCAAGGTTTCCAATAAATGAATCAGATCCTTCTACGACTATATCTATAGCGACACCTATTAAAACAGGAGGAGCTAAATCAAATAATTTATTAAGTATTGAATAAATTATTCCTCTGCGTACTTTGGTGCCTTGCTCTAGCGCGTAGTTGAATAGATCTTTTAAATTGTTTTCTTTCATAAATATTTATCTATTTGCTTATTTTATTAATTCCGTCTCTAATCTCTTTAAGTAATTGAACTTCTTTTGATTCAGATGCAACAACAGTTTCATCTTCTTCGTCGTCAACCATCTCTTCAAAATGATTATAAGCTTTTATTACTAAAAACATAACAAATGCAATAATGGTGTAATTTATTATTTCACCTAAAAAAGCACCAAAGCTACCCGATTGCAAACCTGACACAGGATCTACATCACCAAATAATCCTAAATTATCAAGATTTGGTAAATTTATAACTAACCCAATTAATGGTTCAATCAATTTTTTAGTAAAGACATCAACGAGAGACTTGAAGGAAGCACCCATTACAAACGCTACACCAAGTTCAACAACATTCCCTCGATTGATAAAGTTTCTAAATTCTTTTATCAATTTTCCTCCTATTGTTTTTATAAATAATAGAATACATGTAATCTGAGGACCTATGAAAAAATTTTTATTAACTTTCCTAGTTTTACTTTTAGTCTCCTGCTCTTCTGCTGAACCAGTAGCAAATGATATTGTGGAGGAATCTCCGCTAGAGGTTCAAACTGATGATACAACTACAACTTCAACTACTAGTACAACAGTTATAGAAGAGCCTTTTGCTTTGGATGAGTTTGGCTTAGAACTTGTTGAACCACCAGTTGAAATGCAAGAACAGATACTTGAGTTAATGAAGTTTGTTGAAAAGTGGGTTGGTTTAGAGTTTATCGATAATCCTGAATACCATTTTTATTCTCTCAATAATTATCAGGAATACAATGCTTTATCATATATGGATAATTTTGAAGAAGATTATGAAGAGGATGAATGGGAGAGAGCAGTTCTCTCTGAAAATATGTGGGGTTTGAATAATTTGTCTCCTGATGAACTGCTTAACCTTCAAGTTGAATTTCAAAGATGTTTTTCTGCTGGTTCTTACAACTTGTTAGATAAAATACTTCGAGTACCAATTAAGAAAAAACAAAGAAAACTTAATTTATATGAGCAAAGTGTTGTAGTTCATGAATTAGTCCACTCTCTTCAAGGACAGCATTTTGAAGCTGATAAATGGTATCAGGAAATGGATGATCTGGATGATTTTACTTATTATCCAGGGTTTGTAGCACTAATAGAAGCTCAGGCTGATTATGTAGAAGGTAAATGGACAGGTGCTTTTGATGAATATGATAGGCAGACATTCAACTCTCAAATTCCAAATATTACTTGTAGAGTCAGTCTTCCATCTTATTTCTATATTCCAGCAGAGCTTTATTATAATTTCGGTCCGCTACTTGCTAAGCAGATTCTTAAAAAAGGGAAAATGGAAGCCCTAAATACAGTTTTGTATGGATATGTTGATAATGGTTTAAATACCTTACCAACTTCTGAACAAATTTATGCACCAGATAAATTCTTTACTGATGAGAGATATGAAGAATTAGTAATTGATTCTATTGAAGTAGATGGATTTACGTTGATAGATGAAGGCAGTGTTGGGGCATTGGATTTAGTTTATTTAATGCAAGACAAGATTGGTCAAAAGAACGCTATAAATGCTGCGGTTGGAATAGGCGGGGGCTCGTGGAAGGATTACGTTAATGACTCTGGTGAATTATTAATGACTTTAAAACTTTCTGGAGATAATTCAACAGAACTTCAAGAAATTTACGATACTTTTATATTGTGGGCTGAGGCGCAATCTAGATTTGTCGTTGGAGATTCTTTGGTAGGTGGAAATCTTTTCACAGGGGATACAAATTTTTGGATTTCAAAAGATCAAAGTCATATAAGAATTGTTTTGTCACAAAATATAGATTTATTAAATTCTATAAGTAGCCAACTAAATAACTTTTAAAATAATGAGTACTTTCTATATATGTCCAACACCAATTGGAAATTTAGAAGATATTTCGGAACGGGTTATAAAAACTTTACAGTCTGTAGATGTTATTTATTGTGAAGATACTAGGAGAGCAAGAAAATTAATCGATCATTTTTCAATCTCGACTCCTCTCAAATCTTATTTTATTGGTAATGAGCTAGATAAGATAAGTGAAATAGAGGATGCTCTTATCAAAGATAAAGATGTGGCAATGATCTCTGATGCAGGCACACCATTAATTTCTGATCCAGGTAGTGAATTAATACGGTATTTAGTTTCAAAGGGATTTGAAATCGTCTCTATTCCAGGACCGTCAAGTGTCATTACGGCCTTAACTCTCTCAGGATTTGAAATTAAAGAATTTCAGTTTTTGGGATTTATACCCAAAGCAGGAAAAGAAAAGTCAGAATTTTTAGTTAAATTATTTAATTCAGAAATTCCAACTGTTTGTTTTACTTCTCCAAAGAGACTTTTAAAGGATTTAGATTACTTTGAAAAAGAGGGGCTTGAATCAGAACTAGTTATTTGTCGAGAACTTACAAAAAAATTTGAAACTATTTATAGAGGCACTGCAGAGACTTTAAAAAATCAAATTTCAGAAAATATTAAAGGTGAGATAACAATTGTTGTTGGACCAACAAAAAATAATAACAATATTGATTTAGATGTAGATAAAGCAATAAATATATTGCTCAAACAAAATGTACCAAAACGAGAATTAGCTAAAGCGCTGTCTGTGGTAACAAATATGTCAGTAAATGATTTGTATGAGAGAGTTAAAGATCTTTAATATTTTTGACACATTTATCACATAAAAATTTTGCGCCAATTTGATGTTTAATTACCTTAGAGCCACATAATGTACATACTCTATATCCTTTGTTTATAACTAGACTTTCACCATCAACATACATTGAAATCTCATCATTATGTTCAATATTTAAAGCTTTTCTAATAGATTTTGGTATTACGACACGGCCCAAATTGTCAATTTTACTTAAGTTGCCTTTACCCATAAATTTATTTAATCCTATTCTTATATAGTAGTGAATAAAATGGAAACTTTAGAGGATATAAAATGGGTTGATACCCACTGTCATTTACAGCTAATGGGTGATGAGATAAATGAAAATGACATATCAAATTTAGAATATTTTATAATTCCTGGAATAGATATAGAGTCATCAATAAAAGCAAGAGACTTTTCACTTGCTTACCCAAGTAAATCCTATTGGTCAGCTGGACTCCACCCGCATGAAGCAGACGGATTAGAAGATGTAAAGCAAGAATTGTTGTCCCTCATGCAAGATTCAGACCTGATTGGCGAGACAGGACTTGATTACTACAGAAATCTCTCATCAAAAGAAAATCAGATTAAAAACTTTGAATTTCATATAAATATTGCAGAAGATTTAAACAAACCACTAATTATTCACTGTAGAGATAGTTTTTCAGATGTATTTGATATATTGAGCAATAGAAATTTAAATAATCCAATCATTCTTCATTCTTGGACAGGAGGTAATAAATGGACTAAAAAGTTTGTTGAGTTAGGTGTGTACTTTTCTATTTCAGGAATAATTACTTATGATACAGCTCATGATCTACAGGCTGCAGTTACGAAAATTCCTACTGATAAATTACTTTTAGAAACAGATGTTCCTTATTTAGCTCCCCAACCTTTTAAAGGTAAAAGAAATAATCCAACTTATATTAAATATACAGGTGCAAAGGTTGCAGAATTAATAGATCTTACTCCAAATGAACTTTCAAAAATTACAATTACGAATACCAATAAAGTTATGAATAGAGAAAACAATGAGTGAATATTTTTGGATAGAAAAATTAAATGAAAAACCAAAATACAAACTAGGTCAAAATTTTTTAATAGATACGAATATATCAAGAAAAATTACAAAATTAGTTCAAGGGCAATTAGCTGATCCGATAATTGAAGTTGGCCCAGGGACGGGTTCTTTAACAAGTGAGCTTCTCAAAGATAATTACAGAATCAAGGCTGTAGAGATTGACAAGGCTGCGTCTGAAGTACTAAGTGAGAGGTTTACAGGCATTCCTAATATTGAAATATTTAATGAAGACGCTATGGAGTTTGACTATGAAACACTAACTGGTCCATGGTGGATATTTGTATCAAATTTACCATACAATATTGGAACAAGATTATTGGTTAAGTTAATTGTTGAAGTTCCTGTAATCCACAGATATGTAGTAATGGTACAAAAAGAAGTAGCTGAGAGAATGGTAGCAAAACCAAGCACTAAAGACTATGGCTCACTCTCCGTTTTATTTCAACTATTTACTGAAACAAAGATTCAATTTGAAGTTTCAAAAAATTGTTTTTCACCTCAGCCAAAAGTGACTTCAGCAGTTGTAACAGTTCAGAGGGAGAGTTTGCTTGATCAAGAAATTAGACTTCTAGCTTTTGAGATTTCAAAAATTGCATTTCAACAAAAAAGAAAAAAAATTAGAACCTCTTTAATTTCATTTATTAATGAAGATAATCTTTTAAAAATTAATATTGATCCAAACCTTCGAGCCGCTGACCTAAGCCCCGACATGTATTATGAAATTGCTAAGGAGTTACAATGAAGCTTCTTACATCGGCAAAAATTAATTTAAATTTAAAAGTCTTCTCTGAAAAAAAAGATAATTTCCATAAATTATCATCGGTTATGATACCAATAGATATTTTTGATGAATTGGAGATAAAGGAATCTGCGGAGGATTTAATAACATATAGTGATGAAAGTCTAAATGGTATTGAAAGCACCGTTCATAAAGCCTTAAAGCTTTTAAGGAAAACTAATCCTAAATTTGATAAGAATTTCTATATTAATGTGGATAAAAAGATTCCTTATAACAGTGGACTAGGTGGTGGTAGTTCTGATGCTGGAGCTGTAATTCGTTATCTTTGTGACAGTTACCAATTGAACTTACCATTGAATATCGACATAGTTAGAGAAGTTGGAAGTGATGTTCCTTTTTTTGTTCATGGAGTTGCATCAAAAGTTGAAGGAATCGGAGAGATTGTAAATCCTTTAGAAATAGATAAGGATTTAAGCTTGCTTGTTGCTGTGCCAAAAGTTGGTTTAAGTACTAAAGATGTATTTAACGCTTATGACAATTTAAGTTCAACTACAAACGACGTGTATATCTGGAATGAATTAGAAATTTTTAATGACCTCTGGCCAGCATCTGTAAATGTTTATCCAGAGATAAAGACTATAAAAGATTCACTAGAAGAAAAATATCAAAATAGATTCTTTATGTCTGGAAGTGGTTCATCATTTTTTTCAATAATTGACAATATTCAAGAAATAAAAATAGAAGAAAATTTATTAAATTTCATTCAAGTTAGTAAAAAAATTGATTGTAGTTTGTACCAAAATGATGATTAATATATGTTTATAACAAATGGGGGATGGTGTAATTGGCAACACATTGGGTTTTGGTCCCAACGTTGAGGGTTCGAGTCCTTCTCCCCCAGCCAGTATTTTTTAAATGAGTGTTTCAGTTATAGTTTTAGCAGCAGGTAAAGGCACAAGGATGAATTCTGAGTTGCCTAAAGTTTTGCATAAAGTTCTAGGTAAGTCTCTACTCTCTCATGCTTTGGAAACTCTTTCTTTTAGTGATAACAAACTTGTAGTAGTGGGTCATGGAGCAGATTTGGTAATAGATTCACTTCCTCCTTCAATCAAAAATATATTACAAAAAGATCAATTAGGTACTGGTCATGCAGTATCAACTGTAATTAACTCCGAAGTTTTTAAAAAGAGTAAATCAGAGTTTACACTTGTTGTTCCCGGGGATGTTCCAGGAATAAAGGATGGAGATATTGAACTACTGATAAATGAAGTAAAAACAATATCTGCGCCTGTCGGATTTTTAACTGCTCTTGTTGAAGACCCATTTGGGTACGGAAGGATAGTTAAGAATAACGAAGAAATAAAAATTGTTGAAGAGAAAGATTGTAGCGATGATGAAAGAGCAATTAATGAAATAAATTCTGGTATTTATTGCTTTAAGACAGAATTTTTAATTGAAAATATTGACAATCTCAATACTCAAAATGCTCAAGGGGAATTTTATTTAACTGATTTAATAGGTATTGCAAATAATCAAAAACAAGATATCGTTATAGTACAAGTAGATGAAGATTCAATTAAGGGAATAAATTCTATGAGTCAACTAAACGAAGTTGAAGACATAATGCAGAAAAAGTTAATTGAAGGTTTCATGGAACAAGGTGTCTACTTTCAAGATCCTACCTCAACCTACATTGATGCTGATGTAACTATATCTTCAGGCACAAAAGTTTTAGCAAATACACACTTAACTGGAAGCACAAGTATCGATGAAAATTGCACAATTGGACCCAATGCCCAAATAAATGATTCAAGCATTGGGAAAAATTCTAAGGTTGTAAATTCAGTTGTCGATCAATCAACAATCCACGAAAACGGTAATATTGGTCCTTTTGCCCATATTCGACCTGGCTCTGAACTCGGAGAGGGAGTCAAAGTAGGTTCTTTTGCTGAGACCAAAAAATCTAAGATAGGAAAAGGCAGTAAGGTACCGCATCTCGCATATGTAGGTGATGCTGAGTTAGGTGAGAATGTTAACTTTTCAGCGGGTGCAATTACTGTAAATTATGACGGAAAAGAAAAACACAAAACTGATATTAAAGATGGAGCCTTTATAGGTTCCGATGTTATGTTGGTAGCACCAGTGACTATTGGGGAAGAGTCAATGATAGGAGCAGGGTCCGTGATAACGAAAGATGTCCCTTCAAAAGCTTTGGGAATTGAAAGAAATAATCAAAAAAATGTTGAAGGATATGTAGACAGGAAAAAGAAAAAATGATTGAACAAGCTGGAAAAAAGAAGATGCTGCTTTTTTCAGGTTCTTCTAACGTTGAACTTGCCTCTAAAGTTGCATCTAATCTTGGCACAGAGCTTTCAACTGTAGAGTCTAAAGAGTTTGCCAGCGGTGAAATCTACATAAGGCTTAATGAAAGTGTAAGAGGAGCTGATTGTTTTGTTTTACAAAGCCACTCTGGTGATGTAAATAAAACAATTATGGAACAATTAGTTTTAGTAGATGCACTGAAAAGAGCTTCTGCAAAAAGAATTACTGCAGTCCTCCCTTTCTACCCTTATTCCAGACAAGACAAGAAGGCATTACCTAGAGAGCCAATTACAGCGAGACTGATTGGAGATATGTTTATAGCTGCAGGGGTGGATAGATTAGTTTCGATTGATTTACACACTCAACAAATTCAGGGATTTGTTGACCAACCATTTGACCACTTAACGGCTATGCCTTTATTTGTAGATTATTTTAAAGAAAAATATGATGGTCCAATATCTATAATATCTCCTGATGCTGGTGGTGTAGGAAGAGCTACAACTTTTGCTAAACATTTAGAGGCCTATGTTGGTTTTGTACACAAGAAGAGAGATCCAAAAATTCACAACGAAGTCAAATCATTTACAGTAATCGGAGAGGTTGAAGATAGACATGTGATCATCTTAGATGACATCATCGATACAGGTAGAACAATTGCTGCAGCATCAAGAATAATAAAAGAAAAAGGTGTTAAGTCCTTAAGCGTTGCTGCTACTCACGGAATTTTTTCAGATGGTTCTATAGAAGAATTGAAAGATGCACCAATTGACAACATAATTGTTACAGACACACTTACCCAAAACGGTAATTCAAAAGAAATTGGTAATGTAGAGACCTTGAGTGTTTCTACAATAATTGCAAATGCACTAACATCAATATTTACAGATGATTCTGTCTCAGCATTATTTATGGGCGAAAACGTTTTATAGGAGAAAAAAATGGCAAATAAAATAAAAGCAAAAATTTACATGGTAGGTTCAACCGCTGGAGTTGAGGTTGATATAAAAGACAAAGCTAAGTTTTTAGAAGAACTAAAAAAATTATCATCAGAAAATGATTTCTATATACATACTGATGAAGATGGAGAAATAGCTATCAATACTTCATTAATTCAGGCTATAGAATTTAGTGACGAGACAGATGGAAAAAGGGGAGCAGGTTTTTCTAGTAATTAACTACTAAACCAGTTTTTCGGAATTGTCGTCTAATTGATTTTCTTTGCTCTTCATCTGTACCACCCCAAATACCAGAATCTTGATTGGTTCTTATTGCATAATCTAAACATTCATTTACTACGGGGCATTCCATGCAAATAGCTTTTGCCTCGTTCGCTTGTTTCATAGCTTTCATGGAAGATCCAACTGGAAAGAATAAATCTGTATCAGAATATAGACAGCTTCCTTCGAGCATCCAATCTTCTTGTTCAAAATCAATATTTAACATTTACACATACTTCCTTACTTTGTGAAATATTTCACAAGCTAGTTACTTAATAGTACTAAACTCGAATTTATATGGAGGCATTTTGAGAAAAATTTTTGGCCATAGAGGTTTACCTCGTATTTACCAGGAAAATACTTTTTCTAGCATTAACAAAGCTTTTGAATACTGTGATTTTGTAGAAACTGATATTCGTATAACTAAAGACAACCAGCTTATTCTTTTCCATGATCCAAATATTGGTGATGATTTAATTAAGGATTTAACACTATCAGAACTTGATTTACTTCTTGGAGATGATTCATTGGAGGATAGAGTTTTAATTTCTAGGGACCAGATTGATGGAAAAGTTAATTTTGAAATTAAAACTGATACTTTGGAGGATGCAGAAGTTGATATACTTTTTCAAAAAATGTTATCAATTTTAAACGATCAAGATATTGTTTCATCATTTAATTGGAAAGCTATTCAATCTTTTAAAGATTTATTTAATTGTCATTATGGAGTAATTTTTGATAAAGAAGAAGAACTTTTTGAAGCTAGGTCACTTTCTCTTCATGATGAAAACTTATTTTTTATGACACATCACAATCTAATTGATAGTAGAAACTTTGATTTACCAAAACATAAGACTGTACTTTGGACAGTTAATGATGAAAAAGATTTTCAGAGATATATGGAAATGGAAATATACGGAATTGTCACAGACATTCCTGATACAATGCAGTTATATAGAAAGTGAGATTATGGCTTTAATCGATGATTTAAGTACTGCTTTAAAAGAGGCAATGAAGGCTAAAGATAAGCCTAAATTAGATGCAATTAGACAAGTCCAAACTGAGATTGCTAAAAAGAAATCTGAAAAAGGCGAGGAAGCCACTGATGAATTAGTTCTTGGAGTTATATCATCTTATGTAAAGAAAATGACAAAAGCTGTTGAAGAATATAAATCACTTGGTGACAGAGGCGTAGAGATGGCAGATAAGATTCAATTCGAGATAGATTTTCTAAGCGGATGGTTGCCAGAGCAATTAAGCGAGGAAGAGGTTTCATCAATTATAGATGAAGTACTTTCTGAATTGGGAGATGTTGACATGTCTCAAATGGGTAAAATAATTGGTGCTGTAATGGCAAAAGCAGATGGTCTTGATGGATCTGTTGTAAGTAAATTAGTTAGAGAAAAAATTAAATAAAATCATTTTTGATTAGAAATTCTTCTATTTAAAATTTAACTTTGTGGGTGTTGTTAAAAAACTTTCTTTGATTTTATTTTTTTCTGTAAGTGTATTGATTTTATTTATACCTGTTGATGCACCGGTTAAAGAGAATGTAAATTCTGAAGATTCATTAATTCAAAAGTGTATTCAAAAAAACTATAAAAATACTGACTTCTTAGTTGTTAGAAATATACAGAAATTTTTATATGGTGAGAATTTTTATGATGGAAAAATTAGTGGATATTTTGACGACAACCTTTTAAATAGTATTAAAAAATTTCAAGAATTTGTAGGTATTCGCATTGATGGAGTTATAGGTCCTTCAACACACAAAGCTATGTCAGTTTTTAACAATTGCACAGGAATAGTGCAGGCAGATTTAATACAATGTTCAGGATATATGGCATACAAAAAATGCACTTCATTTGTTAATGATTTAAAAATATCTGAAGAAGAATTTACAACTACAACACCAGTCAATGAACCAGTGTGTGATGATGAGACTTTTAAGCCCTATACACTCTATACAGAATCAGGAAATGCAAACACTGTTATGTCTTGTAGGAATGAATCAGACGCATTAGAAGCTGGTTATGTATACTACAGCAATCCAGCACCACCTTCATCAAGTAGTTCTAGTTCTAATTCAAGTTCTGGTTCGCTTACAATTTCAAATTTAAACGGAACAGTCTCGATAAATGAAAACCAAAAATCTGTTGTTACTATATCTGCAAGCGGCACGGGGGGACTCTCGTATGCTCTATCTGGAACAGATGCTGACTTAATGTCTGTTAATTCAAGTGGTGTTGTGACTTTAAATTCAAATGCTGATTATGAACAAAAAACTTCTTATACAGCTACAGCTACTGTTACCGATAGCGTGGGTTCAACATCTAAAACTCTCTCTGTTAGCGTTGCTGACATAACAGAATATACAACTATAAATATCCGTTCTTGGTACGACGATGTAACCCTACCTAATTGTCAAGATAACATTATTGAAAATAATTCACCTATTTGTGGAATAAGAACACCAACACTACTTGATTCAACAAGAGCTGAGACAGAATTATGGCAAGATCGAAGATTTTCAAATAGTGATGTTGATTTAAGAATAAATCTCTTGCCTCCATTAGAGTGGACAAGCTTAACTACTACAGAGAGTGGCTACTTAACTTCTGAGACCGAGAGTTCTGTAAATATTTTTGTTGGAAATGAACAAATTAATAAAGATAGAGTTAGAAATGGGATCCAAGTTGCTCATTTAATTGAGACCTGGGGTCAATCATCCTCCGCCTATTTGGGAATAGTGAATGGAATACCTAAACCTAAAAATCATATGACATCAAGAGGTGTTATAAGATCTTTTGGTGCTTTTGCACATGAATTAGGACATTCACTTGGATTAAATCATGCAGTCAATCAATCATCAGAAGCTGCAACATTTGAAGCAGGTACCTACAACTATGGTTATTATGACTCGGTTAACAATATTGGGACTCCGCTGTCATATGATGGTATCACTTGTTTTATTTATTCAAATCCAGATAAATTATGTCCAACACAAGCAGAAAGAGACACAAGAGAAGTACTGGATTTATTTGATTCAAGTGGTACCGATCTAGATAAGTGGCTTGATGGAACCTGGGGCTCAATACCTGCTGGAACAAGTCAGGCTGATTCTTCAAGATTTTTACAAGAAAACTTAATTTATTATGAAAGACTAATTCCTAATACAAACTATGGAGTGACAGTTGGAACGGATTATGTAAGTACCATGTCACTTCTTCCCCAATTTAATGGCGCCAGTGCTTCGTATAGTTATACCGAAAACTTGCCAGGGTTAACAACATCTGACTCATTAACTATGTATTCCACGGTAGCTGATAATGAGACTGAAAATTCAACTACATACAGCACGTTAAGTTGGTGTAGTGTTCAAAACTGTGACATCATTTATGGCAACCCTTTCGCATGGGAAGAAAAAACTGGTTACAACGCACGAGTAGGATATCAATTTTATTTCAATCAGGGAAATCTGTACTTAAAAAGAGCAATGCCCATTTATGAATTTGCGACAAATACACAGGGAAATCACATTAATTATCCAACACCTTGTCTGCAAATAAATAAATATATGAAAATTGGTGAATATATCGAAACCGATTGTACGTCTCGACGTGAAGATATTTTTTCAGGAGCTGTCGATAAAACAAATTGGAATTTCACCAATGTTGTAGACAAAGAACTTGTTGTAACACCTTATGGTACATATGACGCGTATAAAATAATCACATCTCATTCAAAATCGCATTTTTTTAACGATAATATAATAAATGCTAGATTTGATCATAATAAATTAATTTTCTGGGTAGCTCCTGATGTAGGAATTGTTATGTTTGAAGATGAACGACATAGAAGGTGGAAATTAACTGCCATGGATTCAGACGGAGATGGGACAGACAACAAAACAGACACTGATGATGACAATGACGGTGTACTTGATACAGCTGATGCCCTTCCGCTAGATCCAAACTCCAGTACGGATAATAATAATGACGGAAGAGCTGATGAAGACGAGTAATAAATTTCTTGTTGTTTCAATTTAAATAACATTTATCCTTACTAAATATGGAAAATAACAGTTATTCAGTCGCAGTTTTGGGCGCAGGAAATATTGGTTCTGCCGTTATTTCTCGTTTGCAGAATTTAGATAATGATATTGTTCAACTTGTCATAAAAAAAGTTTTAGTATCAGACCTCTCCAAAGATAGAGAAATAGATACTGCGATACTTACTGATAATTTTGAGGAAATTTTGAATGATGATTCCATAGATTTAGTAATAGAGGTTCTCGGAGGTATCGACCCAGGAAGAGAGTATATCAAAGCTTTGTTAAGTAATGGAAAATCTGTCATTACAGCCAACAAAGATATTGTTGCTGACTGCGGTGAAGAGCTAGTATCTCTTGCTATAGAAAACAACTCCTGCTTATATTTTGAAGCTGCGGTTGCTGCTGGAATTCCTGTATTAAAACCTCTTATTGAAAGCCTTAGAGGAGAAGAACTCACAAGAGTATCTGGAATTATTAATGGAACAAGTAATTACATGTTAACTTCCATGGAGGAAGGTAGTAGTTATGATGAAGCCCTTTCAACTGCTCAAGATTTAGGATATGCCGAACCCGATCCAACAAATGATGTCGAGGGAATAGATGCAAAATACAAGGCAATGATTTTATCATTGTTATGTTTTGGCGTATCTCCTGACATAGGAGAGGTCTTTACTGAGGGTATTTCAAAGATTACAAAAGATGATTTTGACTGGGCTTCAAGACTTGATAAAACTATAAAACTTGTTGCTCAAATTGATAACAATCTTGATGGATTTAATGCAAGAGTTTATCCAGTTCTCATTGATCAAAAGCATCCACTTGCATCTATTAGAGGTGCATTAAATGCTGTGGTGGTTGAAGGTGAAAATATTGATCAGTTAGTATTTTCAGGACCAGGTGCTGGAGCAGACCCAACAGCTAGTGCAATTGTTGGTGATGTTTTGAGTGCATGTCATCAATTAGGTAGCAATCAATCAAACTGGTATCCACTCAGAGAAAACAAGGGCAACAATCGTAATTTCGAAGATGTTCAATCTAGTTGGTTTATTAGGCTTTCAGTCAATGACGAGCCTGGAGTACTAGCTTCTATTGCTGGAACCTTTGGTGAACATAATGTCAGTATTGAAAGCGTTATCCAAGAAGGAAGAGGAGATCAAGCAGAACTTGTACTCGTAACTCACGAAGCACCAGAGAAAGATTTAAATAATTCAATCGAACAGATTACATCTTTAAGTGCAGTTACAACAGTAACGTCTGTCTTACGCGTTTACATATAAGTGATAAATTATCACTCAACTAGGGGTCACAAAGAGACTATATCTTTTGAAGATGTGATTTTATCTGGTGTAGCTCCTGACGGAGGATTATACGTGCCAGACTCTGTCACACTTGAAAACTTAACTTACCTCACACAAGAAGATTTAAGCTATGAAGACTTTGTAAAAACAATATTTATTGCACTTGATCAATCATCTGCAAAATATGTCGAGGACTTATCTATTTATTCAGGGTTTGAGTACTCGCCTGAGCCAGTCTTAAAAGATTTAAATGATTCAACGGTTGTTATGGAATTATTTCATGGCCCAACAAAATCATTTAAAGATTATGCCTTACAACCACTTGGTGCAATTGCTAATAGAAGACTTGATGAATTGGGTGAACGAGGACTCGTTATTGTTGCTACTAGTGGCGATACAGGAAGTGCCGCTATTCAGGCAGTAAAAAATTCAGACAATATAGACATTGTTGTTTTACACCCAGCAAATAAAGTAAGCGAGTATCAGAGAAAGCAAATGACAAGTGTTATTCAAGACAATGTATTAAACATTGCAGTAGAGGGATCATATGATGATTGTCAGAGAATTGCAAAAGACTTACTTTCTGAGAATCCATTCAACAGAAGAATAATCTCACTCAACTCTATTAACTGGCTTCGAGTTATGGGACAGGTCTCTTATTATGTCTGGCTCACAAAACAATTTACTTCTCCAATAAATGTTGCAATCCCATCTGGCAATTTTGGTAATGCTTACTCTGCATGGTTTGGAAGATCCAATGGATTGCCAGTAAGTGAAATTTTTTGTACTACAAATGTCAATGATGTACTTAGACGTTTTATTGATGGGGGAGTGCTTGAGCCTTTAGTTACTCAGCCAAGCGTTGCTCCCAGCATGGATATTCAAATTCCATCAAGTTTAGAGAGATTAATTTTTGACCTCTCTGATGAAGTCAAAGAGTTTTATGTTCAGTTGCAAAGTAACTCAAAAGCACAACTTGATAAGAAAAGTTTTGATGCCTTAAAAAGTATTTTCTCTTCATTTACATTTACAGATGACATGATTACAACACTGATTACATCACTACATACAGAGTTTGATATTATTTTTGATCCACACTCCGTTACTTCAGTTCAAATGGCTTTAGATAATGACTCTTCTCTTCCTACCGTTGCCGTAGCTACAGCATCTCCTGAAAAGTTTGGAAATGTAATATCTCCACTTATAAATGGCTTTACTGAGTCAAAAATAGATCAAAAAGAGCAGTATTTAACATTAAATACAGAAAATACTGTAATCATTGAGGCAATTAAAGCCTTTATTTAAAAAAACCTATTGTCTTAGAATTTATTCTAATCTAAACTAAATATGTTGTTGTAGAAATATATGATGTATAAATTGTTTAGCAATGCTTATGCTCGCATGCGCTATTTGCGTTTTAGGGATATGCGTCCATTTTTAACAAAAGTCTTCAATGTCTCATTGTCTTTTTTAATGATTTTTACTCTTGCATTTGTAACTATTGAGACAATTGATCCTGAACCTGCATTAGCAGCTTCATGGGATTGTATTGATTCAAATGGTAGACCAATAGCATTTCAAACAGAGTACAGCAGTAGTAACCTCATTGTTCATCAATATAACTTCTCTAATGGCTCATCTCTTGGTCAAACAACATTTAGTGGTAGCGGTTTCAATGGTAGTGGTGAAATAAATGCAACCTTCATGGATCTTGAAGGGAACCTTTATGTGCAAAGAAAGACTGCGAGTAGTGGAAACCCAGACAGCCGAGTATATCTAGTCAACCCAACAGGTAGCCCCACACAAGTAACATTACCAGCTAGTGACAACAGAACAGTTGGTACAGATCTCAACGCTGCAACCTTTTTTGTAGATAATGGTTACGAGTATGCAATATCTGCAAAAGGTCACTTTTCTGCATCAGGAGCACTCATGCGTTTTAGTGGTGATACAACTGTTGTAAGAGACGTCGCTATTACTTTAGGTGATACAAGTACCAGTGGTGGAAGTATAAAAAGATCAAAAGCTAAAGACTTTACATGGATTCGAGATAACTCAAGCTTTCCAACAATGTTTAATGGTCTAAAGCCAAGCTTCATAGGAATTGATGGAGGAAACCAGAGAATTTATGTTTCTTCATATACAATTTCAAACCAAGGAAACAACAGTACCGAATCTATTGAGATAGAGACACAATCTTATAGTATTTCAATACCAAGCGGCGACCGATCTGACTTTGGTGCAATTTATGGTTTTGGAGGCGATAACATTTATGCATTAAATAATAGCTCAGGAAACATCTACAAAATTAATGTGAGTGGTTCTGGCTACTCAATTACAGATACGTCCAACGACGGTGCAAGTACTTCAAATAATGATGGTGCTGCATGTCACTCTGGAGATCCGGATGTCACATTTGCCCCAACTATTCCTTCGGCTTCACAATGGAATTGCGATGGGTCTGATCGTCAAATATATGTTAACTTAAATAATGCAAACTCTAATGTAGCAGCAGACTTTTATGTCACTTATACAGTTAACGGTGGAAGTTCACAAACTTTATTATCTGGATACACTGTCTCGGCATCGAATTCTGGGGCTACGGTTTTACCTGCTCAGGCTGACAATGCTCAAGTTGTAATAAGTTGGTATGCAGAAAATACAACTAATAATTTGCGAGAACCAATTACTGGAACGACGTCTCTGTCGACGATAACTATAGATGCCTCTGGTTGTAGCAGTGGTCCCAATGACATTAGTTCAACTGTCTCGCAATCACTCGGTACATGTAGCGGTGGTAGTGCAACTTCAACTCTGAGCATTACAAATAACTCAAGTGCTACAGGGTATTACTATGTTCAATACAAAATTAATAGTGGCTCATATCAAAATGCATCGACTAACTTGTCAGTAAGCGCTGGTGCTACAAACACTTCTCTGACACAATCGGTTTCTAGTGGTTCTACGATTACTTGGAGATATATAGATTCTGATACAAACAATGATTTCTCAGAACTAAGTTATACAACATTAAGTGCAAGTTCAACAGTGAGCAGCTGTACTACAACATTTACAACATCAACATCAGCAGGAAGTTGTTCTGGATCTAGTTCAACACCATCAATATCAGTTACGAACTCGGGAAATAGCACAGGTTATTTTGACGTACAATGGTCAACTGATAACTCGACGTGGACAACTTTACAAGATGGAAATGCTATCTCGTCTGGAGCAACTGAAACATACTCTGTTTCATCAGCGCAATCTCACGGTACAACTGTTTATTTTCAAGTACGATCTGGACTCTCAAACCCATCATCTGGATCTTATACTGCAGCCTCTTCTGTAACAGTAAGTTGTGAAACACTAACATTTACACTTTCTCAAGCCATGGCCACATGCTCTGGTGGCCAACAAGTCCCTTCTATAACAGTAACAAATACTGGTAATGTCACTGGTTACTTTGATGTTCAATACAAACTGACATTAAATGGAAGTGATATATCTAATTGGGCTACGTTAAAAAATGGTATTTCAATAAGTGCAAGCTCCTCAGCAACATATTCAATAACAGCCAAAGATCAGAATTATCAGGTTTCTTGGCAAGTGCGAGCTGGAACATCGAACCCGTCATCTGGAAGTTACACCTCTGCAGGCACAGGGTTAATTGTTAGCTGCGTTTCAGCCATAACGCTAACAGATTCACAATCACTAGGGAGTTGTTCAGCGGGTTCTGCTACCTCAACACTTTCTCTCCAAAATAGTTCAGGGTCAACAGCATATGTTACTGCTGAGTACTCAACCGATGGTGGGTCTAACTGGAATGTTCACACAGATGCACAAGAAGCTGACAATTTAACTATTACCAATGGGCAGACAAATACCTCTTTGACAGTGAGCGTACCTGATGGCTCAGCTATCCAGTGGAGATATAAAAGCTCTAACACTTCAGGGAACTGGACAGGACTAAGTTACATCACGGCTAGTGATATGAATAGTGCAACTGTTGACTGTCCTTATATTGATACAACTGTTTCACAGGCGCTTGGAGGTTGTTCAGCTGGATCAGCAACTTCGACATTAACTTTATCAAACTCTGCCTCAGCTAACACAACAGCATACTTTTACGTACGTTACAAAATCGATAGTGGAAACTGGAATACAGTTGTTACGAATCAATCTGTAGGAGTAGATTCATCTACCACACTTACCCAAAGTGTTCCGAATGGCTCAGTAATTACATGGACTTATTTAACTTCTACAACTAGCAACTCATTCTCGGGATCAGGCACTGAAGTAGCAAGTTCGACTGTAGATTGTCTATATATTGACCCCTCTGCATCGCAGTCTTTAGCCGGTAGTTGTTCTGGTGGTGCTGATACCTCTACTCTTACGTTAGCTAACTCTAACTCTGCTAATACGACAGCATACTTCTTAGTTGAATATTCAGTTGATGGTGGATCAAACTGGACACAGAAAGCAGCAAACCAGTCTGTTTCACAAGATGGATCTGCAACACTGACACAGTCTGTTGCAAGTGGTACGGCAATTACATGGCGATATAAGTCTTCTACTTCTTCTGGATCATTTTCAGGAAGCTATACGACTCTATCTGCAAGTTCCACTGTTGACTGTCCAATAATTGTTACTGTTTCAGGATCACAAGCTTTAGGCAGTTGTTCTGGTGGCGCCCAAACTTCTACACTTACAGTTACGAATACTTCAGGATCAACTGCGTATGTAAAAGTAGAATATTCGGTAAATGGTGGTTCAAGTTATTCAACAGCAAATGCTAACGCAACTATAAGCAACGGAACTGGCTCTTTATTCACACAATCTGTTTCCGATGGAAGTGCAATAATCTGGAGATTTACTTCTTCAGATACAAGTGCTGACTTTACGGGATTAACTCCTACTACGTTATCTGCAAGCTCCACTGTTGACTGCCCTCAAGCAGTAACAGTTTCAAGTTCTCAATCTCTTGGTAGTTGTTCCAGTGGTGCTGCTACATCAACACTCACAGTCTCTAACTCTTCAGGTTCTACAGCGTACCTAAAAGTAGAATACTCAACAGATGGTGGGTCAAGCTATTCAACAGACAGCTCCAATTCCGCCTTAGTCAGTGGAGCGAGTTCTACATTTACACAATCCGTTTCTCATGATTCAGCAATAACTTGGAGAGTTACATCTTCAGATACATCAAATAGTTTTACAGGACTGACATCCTCGACTGTTGCTAGCAGTACTGTTGATTGTCCAGTAATAGATGTAAGTGCATCGCAGTCCCTTGGGAGTTGTTCTAGTGGAGCAGCAACTTCAACATTAACTTTAGCCAACTCTAACTCCGCCAACGCGACAGCATATTTCTTAGTTGAATATTCAGTTGATGGTGGATCAAACTGGACACAGAAAGCAGCAAACCAGTCTGTTGCAAAAAATGCATCTGAAACACTGACACAATCTGTTTCTCATGATTCAGCAATTACGTGGAGATATAAGTCCTCTACATCATCTGGGTCATTTTCAGGAAGCTATACGACGCTATCTGCAAGTTCTACTGTTGACTGTCCAATAATTGACACTTCTGTTTCTAATACACGAAATGCTTGTTCTGGAGGTGCAAAACTCACACACTTCCATATGGCTAACTCAGATTCAGCAAATGCAGATGCTTATTTCTTTGTTGAGTACTCTTTAGATGGTGGATCAAACTGGTCAACACTCGTTGCTAATCAATCTGTTGCACCAAATAGCTCAGAATCTGCATCTGTTAATGTTCCACATGGACAAAATGTTAGATGGAGATACAAAACCTCTACAACTTCTAATTCTTTTTCAGGTAGTTACTCAACCTGGGGTCCAGACTTTACAGTTGATTGTCCGACTGTTGATGTAAGTGTTTCAGCTACACTTGGAACTTGTTCCAGTGGTAGTGCAACATCAAGTTTTGCAATTACTAACTCAGCCTCTGCAACAACAACAGCATATATAAAAGTTGAGTACAAGATTGATAGCGGTTCTTGGCAAGTGAAGGAAGCTAATCAGTCTGTTGGGATTGACAGCACAGAAACATTGACGCATAGCGTCCCTGTTGGTTCAAACATCACGTGGAGATACGAAGAATCTACATCAAGTGCAACGTTTACAGGAACTCCTACGGCTACTGGAAGTGCAAGTTCAGACGTGTCATGTAATATTACAGCTTCTGCTTCACAGACTTTATCAGCTAGTTGTACTGGAGCTTCAAAGACATCAACATTAGCTATTTCAAACAGTGGTTCATCACAAGCTACTGCATATTTCTTAATTGAGTACTCAATAGATGGTGGATCAAACTGGGTACAAAAAGAAGCAAGTAAATCGGTAACAGTTGGTGGTTCTGATACGGTCACACAAACCGTGAATAACGGCACTGCAATTCAGTGGAGATATAAAACTTCTACAGTTTCTGGTTCTTTTTCAGGAAGTTACGTCACTGGTAATAGTTTGAATAGCTCTACTGTTAGTTGTACAACACCCGCAGTCTCCGCATCTCATGGAACTTGTTCCGGTGGAGGAGCACCTATAAATGTACTCCTTGACAATACTGGACAAGGCGCCAGTAATTACTTTAAAGTTCAATACTCTACAGATAACTCAACTTGGACAGACGGTATTGGCGGATCTCATGTTGCAGTTGGAGCAGACTCAACCTCTACAGTTAGTCTCTCAGGCTCATCATTTACAAATGACACTACGGTCTATATTCGTTATCAGACTTCTGCAAGTACAGACTTCTCTTCCGCTTCTACAACAGCTTTAAGCAGTATTGAAATTGATTGTCCTATACTTAATGCCAGTGCTACAGCTTCTGCTGGAAGTTGCTCTAGCGGAAGTGCAGCAATCCCTATTACTCTTATTAATACAAACTCAACTGCTGCTGGAACTTTCACTGTCAGATATTCAACCGATGGAGGATCTAACTATACAACATTAAGTACTGCAACTGTTGCAGCTGGTCAGACAGATACTTCTTCACTTTCCGTACCAGCACAAACTCACACAACACAGGTAATAATCAAATACAGTGTTGCAAACTCTTCTGAGGGATTAAGTCAATCAGAAGCAACTTTAAGCACTATCACTATAGATTGTCCTGTAACAAACATTGCTGTAACTAGTTCTACAAATGGTTGTGGCAACAATGGTGTTGGTCAAGAAGGAACTTTTGGTAGCTCTAAGATAGAGATTGATAACAGTGGAAGCAATATAGCTGTAACACTATATGTTCAAAAGAGAAAAGTAAATGCTGTTAATGGTGTTGAAACTCCATTTGCTTATTTTGCAAATGCAGTTACTGGAAAAGCAAGTGGAAAAGTTATAAGTGCAGGAGCATCAACAACTTATAACTTTGATAGTCATCCAAACGGAACAGAAATCCAATATCGATATTCAACAGACGGTAGCTCATGGACGGAACTTAGTACGTTTACAGCTTCCTGTGCTAGTGTTTCAACTTCATTAGGATCATGTTCAGATTCACAGACACAAACACCGTCCATTACTCTCAGTAGTGGCTCGGATTCAACTGTTTCAGTATTTTACAGAGTGGAATACTCAACTGATGGTGGGTCAAACTGGACACAACTTAAGAGCGATGAAGAAGTATCAGCTAATTCATCAGAGACTTATTCTGCACCAGCACTTGCAAATGGTGAGAGCATTCAGTGGAGATATAGTTCAAGAAAGTCTGGAGGGTCGCATGATAGTAGTTCTTGGGTAACTGACGATACAGACATCCCTGGAGTTGATCCAACCCTCTCTTATACTGCTAGTTGTACGGTAACTACTACGACCACAACAACTACTACTACTACGACCACAACAACAACCACTACTACGACCACAACAACAACTACAACAACAACTACGATACCAACAACAACCACTACAATATTTGAACCAATATTTAAACCTCAAATTTTTAATAATGGTCAATGCAGTAATGATGGAAGTGCTTCTTTTGGACTGTCAGCAATTAATGGTCAGTCAAATATTGGCATGTCTCTACGTCTTAAAATCTTTATCAACAGAAGTAAAGTTGTAGACAACACATATAGTCTTGCTGGTGGACAGAATTTGTATATTACTACTCTTTCTAACGTGCCTGAAGGCTCAACGTATAGGATTAGATTTATAGTTAGGGACAGCCTAAGTGGTCAAAAATCCAAAGGTGGATTTAAGAAAGTAGTTGATTGTATTGATGACCCAGTTACTACCACAACCACTATTCCAATATCTACTACAACAACAATTGGTCCAGTATCTACTACTACAACAACAGGTCCTACACCTACAACAACAACAGGTCCTACACCTACAACAACAATTGGTCCAGTATCTACTACTACAACAATTGGTCCAGTATCTACTACTACAACTACTGTTCCAATAGACCGAACAGATCCTGACGAATGTCTTTTAACACTTGTAAGAATTTTTAATTTAGAGAATCTTCTTGACTGTATAGATAATAACAAGCCTGACCCAACAGATCCTGACCCAACAGATCCTGACCCAACAGATCCTGACCCAACAGATCCAACAGGAATAACAACTACATTTGAGGAAGATGATTTCTGTGAAGGCTTGATTCTTGAAGAAGGAGATATTTGTGAGGGTCCTTTAACAGATGATGAAGGTAATGACTTTTTTGAATGGGATGAATATGACGAGGGTGTTTACTTGACTGATGGAAGCTATACAGTACAGTATTTTTACACAGAAGATAGCATGAAGCTTGCTGCTACTGGTATCAACTTAAGCAATATGGTAATTTCCAGCATTCTTTTATTATTTTCTGGATTGTTCTTATTTACAAAAAACAGAAAAAAAAGACTTATATTAAATGAGCCATCTAAAAGATCACTTGATAATATTTATAAAAATATTTTTATACTTAAATCTAAAATTGAATCGCTTATTAATGAAAAGGTTGAAATATTAATAAATTTCAATAAATTAAATCCATATATTTACAAAGGACTTTATACAGAAAGTCAAAATGAAATTATTGATAATTTAAATCATGAACTTCTAAACTTAATTTCTTCAGTTAGCAACATAGAAAATAAATTTACTAAAAAAGAAAATATTACAAAAGATGATGTTAGTAAAATTTTAGATCTCATATCTTCAAATAAAATTGAATTTAAGTTCACTAATGAAGAGCTTGATGACCGATCTTTAAATGAAAAATCTTTTACATTTGATCTTCCAAAAGATAAAACTAAAAATAAAAAAATTAACAAATTTTCAATAAAAGCTGTGACTGCTCTATCTGCATTATTATTATTATCAGCCGTATTTTCTATCGGATATATATATAACGAAGCGTACTTATCTAACTCAAAACAAGAATCTTCACAGATAAAACTTGCTTCAATGTATTCAGATCAAAGTAATAAAGAAAATAGTGAAATAATATTTAAAGAAGAAAGTAATATTATAAATTTAGAAAATATCTTCAATGACATTCCTGTATTTGAAAGTGTACAAGATATATTATCTTCATCAGATTTAGAAATTGAAGATGGTTTTAAACCAGATGTTTTTGGATATCTTGAAATATCCTCAATTAGTCTTAAACAATATGTTGTAGCAGGAACAAGTGAAAGAATACTAGAGCTTGGCCCTGGCCACTATGCAAATACAGCTTTGCCTGGCACAGGTGGCAATGTTGGAATTGCGGGTCATAGAACTACATATGGTGCACCATTTGCCAATTTAGATCAAGTACAAATCGGAGATGAATTAATTCTTACAGTTGATTCAAATAAATATCATTATGCAGTGGATGAAGTAGCAATTGTTGAAGCTATCGGTGGCGAATACGTTCTCTACAATCGTGGAGATGACAGGTTAACACTAACAACATGTCATCCGAGATACTCAGCTAAACAAAGGCTTGTTGTCACAGGAATTCTTACCAAAATAGAATCGGTAAATTAAATTAGTTAAACTATGGAAATGAGAGCAATGTCACAAGATGGTAGATCAGCTAGAGCAAAAAATATTTATGATGAAGCTCACAAAAATCTAGTTGATAGCGCTATAGAGCTTTTTAATAATCCTGATATTCCAAATAGTAAAATAAATCTATCTTTAATAGCAAAAGAAGCAGGGACGTCAGTAGCAACTGCTTATAATCATTTTCCAGAAAACTTAATTGATGTTTTTGGATCTATTTTTAATATTGCTTTTGAAAAAATAGTTGAAGGCGTAACAAAGTTTAATAATGCTAATCCTGATCCACATGATCAGTTAAAAGCATATATTGAAATCCAAACGTCTGTTTGTATTGAGGTTGGAAATGCTGTTAGGGAGGCGTTTTACCAATTTAGAGAGATTTTAATAAGCGACAAATGGATAAAAGGAGAACCGTATACTTTTTTATTAGGAATTTGTAATGATTATGCAGAAAAGTACAAAGATGTTGATGCCAAGACTCTTACTGACGATATATTTGTAATCTGGAATGGCAATATCTATTTATGGATGAGATATAATCCTGAATTTGAAATTTGGTCAAAATTCAATGACGAATGGCTCGTATCTGAAATGAGTAAAATTGTTGATAAGGCACTTTTATTACAAAAGTAGTTGATGAAGAAATATTTATTAATACTATTTTTTATTTTATTCATTAATGCATCTGCAGATTCTGAAAATATAAATATTACACTAGACAGAAAAGATGATGCAACAATTGTGATTAGTTGGAACATCTTATATCCAGAGTTTGATTCTATTACGTTAGAAATACTTCATGATGGAAAAGTAGAAACTTATGATATTCCATTGAAAGAAAGTTCAATTGAAGTATGTTGTTATGAAAATGAAGTTACTGCAACAATAAATGTAGTTGTTACAAAGGTAGTACAGCTTTCAAATGAAGAGTGTTCGGCAGAAAGTTGTATAAGCTTTGAACGTGAGAAATTTCAAAATCAGACAATCATATCTGCAATACCAACGACGACTACAACAACGACTACTACTACAACAACTACTACTACTACCATTCCACCACCTATTCCTGAAAGTACAGATTTCCTCAATATAGAAATTACAAATGAACTGATAACCTCTATCCCGCTATTTGATGATATTGATTTAACTGATCAAGAAAAAAATAGTATTGCGTTCATAATGACAACTGTGATCATCGTCTTATTTTATCTAGTACTTCTTCTTCAAGAGTGGTTCAATAAAATTCTTTCTGAATATAAAGTTAGATTTTTTAGAAAGGAAAATGAAATTATTAGTAATTCTAGATTTACAAACTTCCTTAAGATTTTCTTTGCTCTCACTATGACTGCATTTTTAATAGGCTATGTAGAAGAAGGAGCTTCACTTGTTCTTGATTTAGAAAATTTGGCAGTATTTTTAGCTGCTTTTACAGGCTTAATATCAGTAACTTTCTTTTATGAAGGTGTAGAAGGTTTAATTGAAAAATTTATATTTAAACAAAAAGTTAGATTTAGATGGGCTCCCCAAGCAATATTTTTTGCACTAATTTCAACCCTTGCGTTTGTATATTTAAATATGCCTATTGGGTTTATATTTGGATTTATTGCTTCCAGTTATATTTTGAACAGCAGGCCAAACGCTAAATTATCTCCAAAATTTTACTCATCAATTAGTCTTAGTGCCATAGGCTATGGCTTCTTCTACTTAACATCGTTGCCTTTTATTCTTGAATCCACTGTCTTTACAGCTATTGCTGCTATTAGCTATTTAATGTGTATAGAGGGAGTTTTACTGAAAGCACTTCCAGGCGGAGGTAATGAGTTACTGGAATCATTAAATGATTCAACTGGGGTTTACAAAATTTTTCCTCTTCTTTCTTTCTTGCTTGGATTATGGTTGTTTATTAGAATTTTAATTGTTTCTCCTGATAGTGAATTTGCAAATCTTCAACAAGACTTATTAAGTATGGGTTCATTTTCATTAACTTTTGCTTTGATGCTGTTAGGTTATATGATTTCTATTTTCATTATCGGTCTATTCATAAAGGTTAAAAGTAAAAATGAATAGTAAATACATTTTTACATTTGTCATGACACTAGTTATCGGGTCAGCGTTTATT
>CACJJR010000003.1 GCA_902593795.1 uncultured Candidatus Actinomarina sp. | reverse complement strand
ATGACACCATCTTCTTTTTTATCCGAAATATTTACCTTTGCAGTATTTTCTAATTGATTAACAAACCAATTTGGATATGAAGTTTTTGGGTATAAATCTATTTCAAGGCTATTTTTTAAATTATAATTTGATTTAAAGTTCCTTATTTTGGCTATGATTTCTTTCAAACTTTCTATTTCTTCGTTTACGTCAGACTCTGATTTAATTTCAATTGGCCACTCATTATCTATCAAATAATTTTTATTAAAAGAAGACCATATTTCTTCAGTTATATGTGGCATTGCAGGATTTAATAATTTTACCGACTCCAAAAATACGAAACGTAAGACTGTTTGGGTTTCAGCTTTATGAGTCTCATCAACAAATAAATTCTTAGAAAACTCAAAATACCAATCAAATAATTCAGACCATAAAAAATTGTAAAGAAGTTTATATGCATCAGAAATTTTATATTTATCAAAAAGATCGTTAAATTCTGACAAAGTGTCATTAAATTTTGAAATAATCCACTTATTTTCTATACAAGAAACATCTTTAATAACCAAAGAAGTTTGTTCATCTGTATATAGATGAACAAACTTAGCAGCATTCCATACCTTGTTGCCAAATTTCTTTGCAGAAACTGTCCACTCTTCATCAAATGGGACATCTTGACCTGGATTAGCTTTTTCAATTAGTGAAAATCTCAAAGCATCAGCACCATGTTTTTCCGATAACTCAAGTGGATCCATAGTATTCCCAAGGCTTTTAGACATTTTTCTGCCTTTAGAGTCACGGACAAGACCATGAATAAGAATATCTTTAAAAGGAATATTTTCCATAGTATATAAACCCATCATTATCATTCTTGCAACCCAGAAAAAGATAATATCAAATCCCGTTACAAGCAATGATGTAGGATAGTAGTTTTTAAGATCATCTGTTTCCTCGGGCCACCCAAGAGTGCTAAATGGCCACAATGCTGAAGAAAACCAAGTATCTAAAACATCTTCATCTTGCATTAACTTAACATCATCAGAAAGTTTATATTTCTTTCTAACGTCAGCCTCACTTGTGGCTACATAATGATTTTGAGCTTCATCGTACCATGCAGGTATCCTATGGCCCCACCATTGTTGTCTTGAAATGCACCAATCTTGGATATTGTACATCCATTCAAAATAAGTTTTTTCCCAATTTTTAGGAATAAATTTAATATCGTCTTCTTCAACTACTTTTATTGCTTTTTTAGCAATTTCTTCAGTTTTTACAAACCACTGTTCCGAAACCATTGGCTCAAGAATTGTTTTTGACCTATCACCTTTTGGTATCTGAATTTGATGATCTTCAACACTTACTAAAATGCCATTTTCTTCAAGCATCTCAACTATTCTTTCTCGTGCTTTAAATCTATCAATACCTCTTAGTTCTTCGGGTATAAAATCTTTGTTTTCAATATTGCCATCAAAATCAAGACATGTAATTAATTCTAAATCATGTCTTTTACCGATCTCGTAATCATTAAAATCATGAGCAGGAGTTATTTTAACACAACCTGAACCAAAATCTAGATCAACATACTCATCAGCAATAATTTCTACGTCTCTATTAACAATTGGAATTGTTACTGTTTGTCCTATAAGTTCTTTATATCGTTCATCAGAAGGGTTTACAGCAACTGCGGTATCTCCAAGCAAAGTCTCTGGTCTAGTTGTTGCAATCTCAATGAACGTATCACCAACTTTATATTTGATTGTCCATAGCTTTCCTAATTCATTTGATGATGTAACCTCTAGATCAGATACCGCAGACTTTAGTTTTGTATCCCAGTTAACCATTCTTGTACCTTTATAGATTAAGTTATTTTCATAAAGTGAAACAAATACATTTATTACTGCCTCTGAAAGTCCTTCGTCCATAGTGAATCTTTCTCGTGACCAGTCACAACTCATTCCAAGAGTTTTCATCTGGTTAGTTATTTTATCTCCTGACTGATCTTTCCATTCCCAAACTTTTTTAAGAAAATTTTCCCTTCCAAGATCATTTTTTGAAATTCCTTTTTCTTCTAACTCTTTTTCAACAAGAAGTTGCGTAATGATTCCTGCATGATCAGTTCCTGGAAGCCATAAGGTTTGAAAACCCTGTAATCGTTTAACCCTTGTTATAACATCAATTATCGAGTGCTCTAACGCATGACCCATATGAAGCGAACCAGTTACATTTGGTGGTGGTATAACAATAGAGAAGTTCTTTTCAGATTCGTTAGGTTGAAATTTTTTTCCCTGTTCCCAATTTTTTTGCCATTTCTTCTCTATGGACAACGGGTCGTAGTTTTCATCTTGCATATATTATATTTTATGCAGTTTTATCGTCTTTTGACTCTTTCAAAACCATTTTTGGTGCAATGTCATCTAAAACATTTTCTTTATCAATAATTATTTTTGTAATATCTTTTCTTGAAGGTGATTCATACATTTCATCTAGTAAGATTTTTTCTAATATTGACCTCAAGCCTCGAGCACCAGTTTTTCTTTCTAAGGCTAAATCTGCCATAGCTTCAAGCGCAGCCTCAGTAAAAACTAAATCAATTTCATCAAGCTCAAACATTTTTTGGAATTGTTTTGTTATTGCATTTTTAGGCTTTGTCAATATTTCAATTAAGGCATCTTTGCTTAGTTCATTTACATTGGTCGTGACAGGCAGCCTACCTATAAATTCAGGAATTAAACCAAATTTTATTAAATCTTTTGGTTCAACAAATGCAAATAGTTCTTCTTTATTAAATTCTTTAGCATCTGAAATGTTGGTGTTAAAGCCAATAGTATTTTCACCAAGTCTTTTATTGATAATCTGATCAAGACCATCAAAAGCTCCACCAACAATAAACAAAATATTAGTAGTGTCTATCTGTAAATATTCTTGTTGTGGATGTTTTCGTCCACCTTGTGGAGGTACTTGGGCAGTTGTGCCCTCGAGTATTTTTAATAATGCTTGCTGAACTCCTTCACCAGAAACATCTCTGGTTATAGATGGATTGTCAGACTTTCTTGTGATTTTATCTATTTCATCAATATAGATGATACCTTTTTCAGCCTTCTGAATTTCATAATCAGCTGCTTGGATTAATGTAAGTAAAATATTCTCTACATCTTCCCCTACATAACCAGCCTCAGTTAATGTCGTTGCATCTGCAATAGCAAAAGGAACGTTCAGAGTTTTTGCTAATGTCTGTGCAAGCAAAGTTTTACCACTTCCTGTGGGGCCTAAAAGTAAAACATTTGACTTTTGAATTTCAAGATCATTATCTACTAAATCACCTTTATAAATTCTTTTGTAATGATTGTAAACAGCAACAGATAATGTTTTCTTGGCATCCTCTTGTCCAATAATATATTCATTTAATGACTGATTAATCTCTTTTGGTAATGGAAGATACTGTTCAGGGCTTGTATCTATTGTTTCAACTTTTTCTTCTTCAATTATTTCTACGCATAATTCAATACACTCGTCACATATATAAACACCTGGACCTGCGATTAATTTAATTACCTGTTTTTGAGACTTACCACAAAAACTGCACTTGAGTGCCTGAGATGAATCTTTATTTGCCATTTTTATAACTACCCTGTTGTTTTTTAGCTATTTTTTGTCTGCTAACTCCCTTTGAACTAGCACTTCATCTACTATACCGTATTCTTTTGCTTCTTGCGCGGTCATCCAAAAATCTCTGTCAGTATCTTGAGCAACTTTCTCTACATCCTGCTTGGTAAAATCTGCCAATAAGGTATTTAATTGAGTCCTCATTGAAACGATCAGATCAAAGTTTCTTTCCATGTCCGCAACAGTCCCCTCCATGCCACCTGATGGTTGATGCAACATAATTCTTGCATTTGGCAAACTGTATCTTTTACCAGGAGTTCCTCCTGCCAATATAACAGAAGCCGCTGACGCTGCTAGGCCCATGCACACAGTAGAAATATCTGGCTTTATGTACTTCATTGTATCGTAGATAGTAAAAAGCGAAGTAATCGACCCACCTGGTGAGTTAATGTACATAAATATATCTTTATCTGGATCTTCTGATTCTAAATGCAAAAGCTGAGCCATAATTGAATTAGCTACACCATCATCAATTGGAGTTCCTAAAAATATAATTCTATCTTTTAATAGCCTTGAGTAAATATCAAAGGCTCTTTCTCCCCTGTTTGTATTTTCTATAACAGTAGGGATTACATAATTTGAAGGTAATTCATTCATATTATTCTTCCTCTCTTATTTCTTCATCTTGATTGTACACATCCTGTAGGTATACTTTTTCACCATTCTCATCAACAGAGACACCTTCTTGTAAAATATGAAGCATCGCCTTATTTCTCAAAGATTCTGATTCCAAATTTAAACGATGGCTAACACTTTCAATACCTGTAGCCTCCTCATCATGAGATTCCATATGTTCATCGATAAATTTGATTTCTTTTTCATCTAATTGAATCTCTTTATCCTCAACAACTTTATCTAAAATTACAACCATAGAAAGATTTCTAGTAGCTTGATTTTTAAGATCTTCCTGAAGAGCCTCTTCAGTCAATCCTGTCATCTGTAGATAGTCCTCAATTTTTATATTGTTTTGATTCAATTCACCCATAAAATTTCTTAAAATACTGTCCATCTCAGCAATTACAAGTTGTTCTGGTAGTTCTAATTTTGATTCCTCAATTAATTTAGATGTTAAAAGCCCCTGGTACTGATTAGCAACCTGTCTCTTTTTCACCATTTCAATATTTTTATAAAGCTCTTCATTCATTTCTTTTATACTTTCAAATTCAGTCATTGAAGAAACCCAATCATCAGTTAATTCAGGCATAACTTTTTCTTTGATTTCTTTAACTAGAACTGTAATTTCAATATTACTTTTACCTATTGAAGGTATATCATCATTAAATTTTATAATTGCTCCTGTAGAGACACCTTCTAGTTTTGAATCCATAGAAGGAGTTAGAGAATTACTACCAAGCTCGTAAAGGTAATCTTGATAGGAAAAATCTTCTAACTCTTTTTCGTTCTCCTTACTACTAATATTTACCAGTAGATAATCAGATGTTTTTGAAGGTCTCTCAACTTTTGCAACATCAGCAAATTGTAATTTTATACGCTCCGTCTGGTCATCAATCTCTTCTTCTGTTGGAGCAATAGAGTCTACTGTTACAGTTTGATTCAATTTTGGTAATTTTGACAATTTTGGCCAAAGTGTTATTAAAACATCGACTTTGTATGATTTCTTTTCTTTTTTTAAATCTTTAACAACAGGTCTTACTGCAGGATTAATTTCTTCTTTTTGCAAGATTTCGAATATCTGCTCAGGTAAATATAAATCTATAGATTCTTCTAATATATAATCTTCACCAACTTCTCTTTCGACTATATTCTTCGGAATTTTTCCTGGCCTAAAGCCTTTAACTTTTAAAGACTTACTAATTTTATTTATTGCCTCATCTTTTTTTGACTCAAGATCTTCAAAATCAATATCAATTTCAATATTATTTTCAAAATCGCCTACTTTTTTTACTTTATATTTCATTTATCTCCTATTAAATGTAAGGGTGACCGACGGGATTCGAACCCGCGACCTCCTGGACCACAACCAGGCGCTCTAACCGAACTGAGCTACGATCACCACAGCGCTCTCGATAGGACTCGAACCTATAACCTACAGATTAGAAGTCTGTTGCTCTATCCATTTGAGCTACGAGAGCTCTACTTGAGCGGGTGAAGGGAATCGAACCCTCATAGCCAGCTTGGAAGGCTGGAGCTTTGCCATTAAGCTACACCCGCAGGTTTGTCGGGCTGGTGAGATTCGAACTCACGACCTCCTGCTCCCAAAGCAGGCGCTCTAGCCAAGCTGAGCCACAGCCCGCAACTTAATTATTTTTCTATAATAACTGTTCTATTAAAAGAATAAATAGAAAAAATTAATACTTAACTATCATAATCTAAGTTAATCTTTAAAAGGGGTCGCTAGCTCAATTTGGCAGAGCAACGGACTCTTAATCCGCAGGTTCGGGGTTCAAGTCCCCGGCGACCCACGCGACATTTTAGCGGATGTGGCGGAACTGGTAGACGCGCTAGATTTAGGATCTAGTGAGCTTTGCTCGTGGAGGTTCGAGTCCTCTCATCCGCACAAATTAGAATTATTTATTTTGGTGGAAATTCAACAATTATTTCTGTTGAGTTCGCGGTTGCATAAACTTTTCCATCTTTATCTCTTAAAGTTCCAGTAACAAATATTACTCTTCTGCCTATTTTTTCAATCTCAGCTGATGCAGTAACTTCCCCAGTAGTAACTGTCATAGGTCTAAGATAATTTACCCTAATATCTGTTGTCATAGTTAATAAGCCCTTATCTAACTGGCAATTAGCCGAGATACTATTACAGGAATCTAACATTGTAGCTGCCAACCCTCCATGTACAGTGCCTAAGGGATTGTAATGAAACTCCTGTGGTGTAACAGTAAACGTAACTTGTCCTATGTCGTCCACTTCAACTTTTGAAGTGTCCATTAAAGAACCCATTGGGACGTTTTCAATAGGTAAATTTTTAAAAAAATCTCTTCTAGCTTCTTTATCTAAACTTACTAATTCAAGAACTAGACCTTGTGTTAATTCCCATTTAAAAGTTCTTTCATTCATCGTCTGAATCAGATGCTCTTGTTTGTAGTTCAGAGACAATGTCTGCATTTGCTAAAGTTGTAACATCTCCAAGTTTTCTCTCTTCTGAAATATCTTTAAGAAGCCTTCTCATAATTTTTCCACTCCTAGTCTTAGGCAAGTCAGCAGTTATAACAATACTTTTTGGTTTAGCGATTGGGCCAATTTTATCACTTACGTGTTGTCTAAGATCTGCAATAAGATCTTCATTTCCTTCATCAGTACCTATCAATGAAACAAATGCAGCTATTGCTTCCCCAGAAATTTCATCACTTCTACCAATGACTGCTGCTTCAGCAACTGAAGGATGAGAGACTAACGCACTTTCGACTTCAGCAGTTGAAATTCTGTGACCAGATATATTCATCACATCATCTACACGGCCTAGCAGCCATATATAGCCTTCATCATCATATTTTGCACCATCACCTGCAAAATAAATTCCTTCGTATTGTGACCAATACGTATCTAAATATCTTTGATCATCGCCGTAAACGGTTCGAAGCATTGACGGCCAAGGTGACTTAATTGCTAGAAATCCACCTTCACCCATACCAACTTGTTTTCCATCATTATCAATAATTATTGATTCTATCCCTGGTAGAGGGCCGCAAGCTGAGCCTGGCTTTGTACTTGTAACACCTGGTAAAGGAGAAATCATTATTGATCCAGTTTCTGTCTGCCACCATGTATCTACAATTGCACAATTCTCCGCACCAATATTTTCGTGATACCACATCCATGCTTCTGGATTAATTGGTTCTCCTACAGTACCTAGAAGCCTCAATGAACTTAAGTCATGAGCTTGAGGGTGTTCTACCCCCCATTTCATAAATGCACGAATTGCAGTTGGGGCAGTATAGAAAATATTGACTTTATATTTTTCGATAATACTCCATAGTCTTTTTTCATCTGGTGCATTTGGTGCACCTTCATACATAACACTTGTAGTCTTATTAGCCAATGGGCCATAGACAATATAGCTGTGACCTGTAACCCAGCCACAGTCTGCAGCACACCAATAAATATCATCTTCTTTTATATCAAAAACTTCGTGATGAGTAGTTGTAACTCCAGTTAAATACCCCGCTTGAGTGTGAACAATTCCTTTAGGTTTTGCAGTTGTACCAGATGTATATAGTATGTAAAGCAAATCTTCAGCATTCATAACTTCAGGTTCGCAAACCGTAGATTCATTTTCAGTTATATCGTGATACCAAAAATCTCTTCCATCCGTCATATTAATTTCCTGCTCTGTGCGTTTAACAACAATCACATTTTTAACATAATCAGTGAGGTCTAGAGATCCATCAACATTATTCTTTAGAGGTACTATATCACCTCGTCTCCATGCACCATCAGCAGTAATAACAGTCTTTGCTTTTGCATCATTTATTCTGTCAGCAAGAGCCTCTGAGGAGAACCCTCCAAATACAACTGAATGAACTGCTCCAATCCTGGCACAAGCCAGCATTGAAACAACTATTTCAGGAGTCATACCTAAATAAATGGCTACTCTATCACCCTTTTCTACTCCAAGTTTTTTTAGTGCGTTTGATAACTTACACACTCTTTCATATAAATCTTGATAAGTAATTTTTTGGGTATCACCAGGTTCACCTTCCCAGTAAAAAGCGACTCTTTCTCCGTCGGATTCAAGGTGTCTGTCTAAACAGTTATAAGATAAATTAAGTTCACCATCCTTAAACCATTTAAAAAAAGGAGGGTTTGAATCATCAAGTATCTCTGTAGGTTCTTTAAACCAAGAAATTCTTGTTAAAGCTTGTTTTTGCCAAAATTCTAAGCGATTCTTTTCAGCGTCTGTATACCAAGAATCTGTTGCATTAGCATTTTCTATTAGCTCTTGTGAAGGTGGAAATTTTCTTTCTTCTTTTAATAGATTTTCAATTTTTTCATTCATGACAATTTCCTCTTTTAAAATAGTATATATATCAACAAAGAAAAAAATCTACCTAAGTAGTCATAAAATAGTAATTGAATCCATCACATAAAGCGTTCCAAGAAGCATTTATAATATTTTCATGAACTCCAATTGTGCTCCACTGTCTATTTGAATCTGTAAACTCAATCAATACCCTGGTTTTAGCTTCAGTTCCATCGGAAGAATCGATTATTCTAACTTTGTAATCAATTAGCTTTACGTTGTTTATATTCTCGTAATCATTTTCAAGTGCTGTCTTTAGTGCTTTAGAAAGTGCGTCGACAGGACCTACGCCTTCTCCAGTCTTGACATATCGGTTGTCTTTAACCATTATTTTGCATACTGCTTCAGAAACAACATTCTCTGAGTTTCGTCTCTCTGAGAAAACCCTGAAACTTTCAAATTGAAAAAACTCTGGTTTAATACCTTGAATTGAATTCATTAAAATAAATAAAGAAGCATCTGCTGCTTCAAATTGGAAACCTAAATGCTCAAGATTTTGAACTTGCTGAATAAGCTCCTTAGCCTCTTCATTATTAAAATTTAATCCAAATTCTTCTGACTTAGTAATAACACTTGCTCTACCAGCTAATTCTGAAACTGTAGTCCTTGTAAAATTACCAACTTTTTCAGAATCAATATGCTCGTAAAGTGAACTGTCTTTAGCCATTCCTGATGCATGAAGTCCTGCTTTATGAGTAAAAGCTGATGAGCCAACATATGGATGTCTTGAATCTATAGAAACATTTACAAGTTCTGCAATATGATTTGCAGTTTGTGTTAATTTTTTAAGTGAATCTACAGGTATAGTTTCATAATCTTGTTTTAAAGATAAATTAGGGATAAGAGTACATAGATCAGCATTTCCAGTTCTTTCACCATATCCGTTAATAGTTCCTTGAACATGATCAACTCCAAGGTCTACTGCTACCATTGAATTCACAACAGCACAGCCATTATCATTCTGAAAATGAACACCAAACTTTGTTTCTGGATATTTGTCTATAATTTCAGTAAGAACTTTTCTAACTTCCTCAGGTAAAGTTCCTCCATTAGTATCACAAAATATAAAACAATCTGTCCCAGCTGAAATAACAGCTTCAAGTATCTTTAAACTTGTTACTGAATCTTCTTTATATCCATCAAAAAAATGTTCAGCATCGAAAAATACTTTTTTGCCTTTAGATTTTAGATATAAAATTGTATCTACAGCCATATCAATTGCACTTTCAACATCTGTTTGTAAAGCCTTGGTTATATGTAATTTTGAAGACTTTCCAACAATACATACATAATCCGTACCTGAATCAACTAGAGCCTTAACTTGGGGATCATCTTCTGCAGACAAATCAAGTTTTCTAGTTGAACCAAAACTTACAAGTTTTGCATTTTTTAAATTTAGTTCGCTTTTTGCAGTTTCAAAGAATTCTTCCTCTTTTGGAGATGCTCCTGGCCAACCACCTTCAATATAAGCTACCCCTAAATCATCAATTAATTTTGCAATTGCAATCTTGTCTTTTACAGATGGGGAAATCCCTTCCTGCTGGAAGCCATCTCTTAATGTTGTATCAAATATATCTATTTTCATAATCCAAAAAAAAACCCTTGCAATGCAAGGGCAACAACGTTTTAAACGTTGCTCCTAAATAATAATTATAATTTTTTTCATTGTGACAATGTTACTTTGTTTTTCTTAATTGTCTAACAAAAAAATATACTGCTATTAAAACTACAAAAGCTACAGCAATACTTTGAGGATTTAGTGGTTTATTATTCTCTGATATAAGTTCAAAAGTTTTGCTAGTTACTCCATCAGCTTCAAATATTATCGTGTTCTCAATAATGTCGTCAACATTAGGTTTAGTAATATCCCCAGGAACTTTAAACCCGAGATTTCCATCAAAAACATTGTCATAGCCTGATTGATTAATTATTTCGTTTTCAGTATCAAAGAGCTCACCAAAAGATCCATAAACCCTAAACTCTTCATCATTGTTTTGAAATTCTATATCTTCGATTGGTAATAATAATAAAGCTGTATTTTCGTTAGATTTTAGTAGTTCAAATTGTTCTTCTAGTTCAGTTATATTTGCAAAATTATTACGAACAAGTATTCCAAGATATGCATCCTCTTGAAATATACTAGAGCCAAATCCATCTGGTAATTCGGTAATAATGTCGTTAAGACTTCCAATAGATGACTCTTCACCTATATCAAGTGCATACAACTGTAATTCTTCATTAATTAATAATTTAATCGAATACTTTCCAGAAAAATCTTCATTAAATTCAACGTTCATATCCCATTTAATTTCACAAGCTGAGAATATAAGGAAAGCAACAAGTAAATAAATTTTATTTTTATATTTCATTTAATTTCTCAACTAACTTTACTGCGGCTATTTTCCTATGGCTTATATTTGATTTTTCTCCTAAAGTCATTTCAGCTAGTGTTTTTCCATTTACCTCAAATATTGGATCGTAACCAAAACCGTTATCTCCTCTTGGTTCATGTATAATATTTCCATTAAGCAATCCTTCTGATGTAATAAAATTTGAGCCATCAAAATAACAAAGAACTGTTTTAAAAAATGCGTTTAAATTACTAGCGGTCTTGAGTTCATTAATTAACTTTTGATTATTTTCAGAGTCAGTAGCATTATCTCCTGCATATCTCTTTGAATAAACACCTGGCTTACCATCTAATACTTCTACAAATAGTCCAGAGTCGTCTGAGAGTACAGGTGAATTGAAAATTTCGTAACATTCTTGAGCTTTCTTTTTTGCATTCTCTTCAATTGTATTTTTATCTTCTATAACTTCAGGAATATCTTTATTTGCTAATAGAGTGTGTTTACTTCCGTGTTCATTAAAAATGTTTAATAATTCTTTGTGCTTATTTTTATTATTTGAAGCTAAGAGTATTTCCATTTACCTAATTTTGTATTTCAAACACTTCTTTTATACAATCTTTTCCAAGTTCAAAAAGTTGATCAAGATGGTCTTTAGGAAAAGGTTTACCTTCTGCTGTTCCCTGTATTTCTAATATTTCAAATTGTTCATCTAAAACTATATTGAGATCTACTTCAGCATTTGAATCTTTTTGATAATCAAGATCTGCTATTAATTCACCTCCAACAATCCCAACAGAGATTGCACCAACTTTACTTGTAAAAGGATTCTGATGTAATTTATTTTCTTGAATCATTTTTTCAAATGTATCATTAAGCGCTATCCAAGCACCATTAATGGAAGCTGTTCTTGTTCCACCATCGGCTTCTAAAACATCGCAATCTACAGTAAATGAATATCCATTTATAATTCCTAAATTGCAGACTGCTCTTAAAGATCTTCCAATTAATCTGGAAATTTCTTTAGACCTTCCAGATTCAAATGATTTTCTTGAAATTCTATTACCAGAAGATCCTGGCAACATATTGTACTCTGCAGTGACCCACCCTTTGTCAGAATTTAGTAGCCAATCTGGAAGTCGAGTAGATATAGATACTGTAACTAAAACTTTTGTATTACCTGATTCGTATAGCACTGAGTTCTCAGCGGAATTAATAAAATTTTTCGTGACTTTAATTGGTCTCATTAAGGGGACATCCTTTCAATTTTCCAAGAAGTATCTTCTTGTTTGTAACTAAACCTATCATGTGTTCTGTTTCTTCTTCCCTGCCAAAACTCCCAATAATTTACCTCAATAGAAAACCCGCCCCAAAAATCTGGTCTTGGTATCTCTTTGTCTTCATATTCTTTATCAAGCTCTTCAATTCTATTAGTGACATCTTCTCTGGAAGAAATAATATTACTTTGTGCAGAAGCCCACGCACTTAATTGTCCACCTCTTGGCCTAGATTTAAAATACTCATCAGATATTTTTGCATCTGCTTTTATTGCTTTACCTTGGAACCTCACTTGTCTATGAATCTCAGCCCAGTAAAAAATACCTGAAACACTGGGGTTAGCAAATATCTCTATTGCTTTTGGACTTTCATAGTGTGTATGGAAGATTAAATTATCATTGACAATGTTTTTAAATAATACAAATCTTGATCTTGGAGTATTTTCATTTACAGTTGCTAAAACCATTGCGTTAGGTTCATAAATTTTTGTTTCAATCGCTTCATCAAGCCATCTTGTAAATTGTGTTATCGGGTTTGAATTTAAGTCATCAACTTTTAAATCTAAATCGCTATATTCATTTCTTAAAGATTGAATCTTTTCTGAAAAATTTTCCATTAATTTGATTTAATAAAATTTAAAGCTGATCCACTTTCAAACCAACTTATTTGTTCATCAGATAAAGAATGATTTGTGTCTATATCTACTATTGAACCATCCTCTTTATGTAAAGAAACTTTGACTTTACTTCCTGGACTCAAATTCTCTAAATCTTTAATAGTTAATTTATCATTCTGGTCTATCTTGTCATAATCTGCCTTGTCTTTAAAAGTCAATGGAAGTATTCCCTGCTTTTTCAAATTAGCTTCATGTATTCTTGCAAAACTTTTCACTAAAACCACTCTGCAGCCTCTAAACCTTGGTTCCATAGCAGCATGTTCTCTTGATGATCCCTCGCCATAGTTTTCATCACCAATTGCTATCCAATTTATATTATTTTCATGATAAGTTTTAGCTAAATCAGGTAACGTCATAATTTCATTATTAAGGGTGTTAACACCCGTTCCTGATTCTTCTGAAAAGGCATTGTTAACACCAATAAATAAGTTTTGAGAAATATTTTCTAAATGTCCTCTAAATCTTAGCCATTTTCCAGCAGGTGAAATATGGTCTGTTGTACATTTACCAACTGCTTTCATAATGACTGTCATCTCAAGATAATTGTTCGAATTAAATTGGTCAAAAGGCGTCAACACTTGCAACCTTTCAGAATCGGGGCTAATTACTACTTCAATCTCACTATCTTCTTTAGGTTGAACAAATCCTTCTAAAGTACTTGCAAAGCCCTCTGGAGGTAGCTCTTCTGCAGTTGGAGGTGACAGCTTTACCTCTTCCCCTTCATCATTTACTAAAGAATCATTTAAAAAATCAAACTCCAAAGTACCGCCTAAAGCTAATCCAATTACAGTCTCGGGAGATCCAATAAAAGACAACGTTTCTTTATTTCCATCATTCCTCGCTGGAAAATTACGATTATATGATGATACAATTGTGTTGCTTTCACCATCTTCAATATCATCTCGCTTCCATTGCCCAATACATGGACCACAAGCATTTGCTAGAACAGTGGCACCTATTGCTTCAAGATCTTTTAAATATCCATCCCTTTCAATAGTTGCTCTAGTAATTTCTGATCCAGGTGTAACCATCAGTGGCACTTTTGACTTAAGTCCTTTTTTGGCTGCCTCCCTAGCTATAAAAGCTGCTCTACCAATGTCTTCATATGATGAATTTGTACAAGATCCAATAAGTGCATTTGAGATTTTAAGAGGATAACTATTATCTAATGCATCATTCTTTAATTTTGATACGGGACGAGCTAGATCTGGTGTGTGAGGTCCTACAATGTGAGGTTCAAGATTGTCTAAATTAATTTCTATTACTTGATCGAAATAATCATTTGGATTATTTACTACATCTTCATCAGCAGTCAATAAATGCATATTTTCTTTTGCTAGGGAAGCTATATCTCCTCTACCGGTAGATTCCAGATATTCTTCACCCTTTTTGTCAAAAGGAAATATAGAACATGTAGCCCCTATCTCAGCACCCATATTTGTAATTGTTGCTTTACCTGTAGTTGAAATAGATTCTGTTCCTTCACCAAAATATTCAACAATTGCATTTGTACCACCTTTTACAGTTAAAATTTCTGCAACTTTCAAAATTATGTCTTTAGGAGCTGTCCACCCACTTAATGTTCCTGTTAGTTTTACACCAATAAGCTTTGGTATTTTTGTATTAAAGGGCATGCCAGCCATTACATCTACAGCATCTGCTCCACCTACACCAATTGCAATCATACCTAACCCACCCGCATTTGGTGTGTGGCTATCAGTACCAATCATCATTCCGCCTGGAAATGCATATTGCTCAAGAACTACTTGATGAATAATTCCAGCACCCGGGCCCCAAAAGCCAATATTATATTTTTCAGAAGCAGTTCTTAAAAAATCAAATACCTCTTTATGAGTTTTATTTGCAACTTGTAAATCACTGTTTGCACCTTCATATGCCTGAATTAAATGATCGCAATGAACAGTTGTAGGTACAGCTGTTTCAGGAAGTTGAGCTTGCATAAATTGTAATAGTGCCATTTGAGCTGTTGCATCTTGCATTGCTACCCTGTCAGGCAAAAAGTCACCAAAGTGTTCTCCTCTATTTAGTGAGATATCAGATACGTCTTTAGCATGGCCATATAAAACTTTCTCAGCTAAAGTCAGTGAATTGCCTTTTCTGGCTTTGAATTCAGCAATATTTGACTCAAGAGTTTTATAAACTCTCTCTACCAATTGAATATGTGTTTTTGAAAGATCCATCAAAATAATTATATATTTACTTGAGTCTAAAGATGAACTTATCTAAATTCTGTACAAGTATTCTTAAACTCACAATAATCACACCATTCACCAACTTTGTGGCTAGGGCTTAACGCATCAAAAGGAATCCAAGATGCTGGCTTTTTTGCAATATCTTCAAATTTTGCTTTAGCGGACTCGAGTTCACTAATACCAAACTTTCTTTCTTTTACAGATGCATTATTGTCAGATACGTAAATATGCAATACTATTATTTCTTTTTCAGATTTCATTAGCTGTGAAGCTCCTAAAGCATAAAGCTGGGCTTCTAAAGAGTCTTCGGGTATTTCTGGGCGTGTTTTTAGCTCAATTATTATTGGTATATCACCAAGTCTTCCAGCTAAGTCAGACTTTCCAGTAAATATTGTTGCTACTTTCTGGTCAACAACTTTTCCATCTCTCAAGCCTTTTCCTTCGGTGATACAGGTAAAACCTAAAATATATTCTGATTCTTTTATTTTTAAGTCATCATAATTATTTAATTGTGAAACTAGCTGTTGGTATTTTAAATAAAGCTGTTCTCGAGTAACTTCGTCCTCTTCATTTGTTAATTGGTTGAAACTCTCAATATTTTGCTTTTCAGAAAATTTTTCATTATTTACTAAAATTTCCTGTGAAAATTGATGAAACTTAGTCGCCACTGATTCTGATTCATACTCAATAAAGTCCTCTCTTGGTAAACCATACTGAACATTCCATGCAGTTCTTCTTTCGCAATTAGAAAGTTTTACTAAATTTGTTTTTGATATTTTTACTTCTCTAATACGGTTAGTAATTTTTTCAGCATTCATTAGTGGAAATTGCCCACATCTAGATGCTTGATCACAGTAATCGCATTGTTTACCAGGAGTACGCTTTTTCCTACCTTCTAGATATTTTTCTAAGGTATCGAAATAATCATCAATAATTTCATCAGGATTTTCTACCATCTCAATTTCTACTAAGTCATCTAATTCAATAGCAGCTGTATAAAATTCTTCATTTTCAGATTTTAATTTTGTAATAATTGCTCTATCAATTAACTCTGGTTCTGGATCATGAGCAGTTTTTAATCTTATATATTCATATTGATTATCATCTTCGAACTCATAGGCAAAGTGAGTAGTTATTCCATACTCTTCTCCATCTATTTCTTTTATGGCTTCTTTAATTAAATACTCGTGATTAAAATTGGAATTTCTTTTAGGATAAATTGTTCTAAATCTTGTGAATAAATCAGAAAGTATCCTTTTTTGAATAGTGTCATAGAATTGAAAGTTGTTTTCTTCAGCAACTTTTACAGATGTTTCTTCTAGAGCATCGTTGTTAAGCCAATCTACAATGGCTTTATTTAAATCTTTCCACCTGTCTAGTTTGGGACTTGCAAGTCTTGTCTTTTTGCCGTAAGAACTATGACATTGTGATATCTTCCTTATTTGATTAGTTGAATAAGTATTATCTCTATCAGGCATAGTAAAATTATAATTCACTAATTACTGCAAATCAGCTGTTTCAAAAGGCCTTAATGACTGCCAAAACTGCCAAAAATAGTTTATTTAAATAGATTTTCTAGGATTTTATGATATCTTTCTGGATCACTATTAAGAGTTCCTCCGTGACTATTGCAGTTGTTAAATTCTTCATAAGTTGCATTCGGACCAAGTATTTCAGCAATTTTTCTTGACTGTGATGCCGGAACTATCTCATCATTTGCACAAGAAACAACTACCGTTGGAAAGCTGATTTCATTTTTATTATCAAATGTTTTTTCAATTGAATTGAAATTAAAATCAAAAACCAAATTAGTTAAAAAAATTGTTCCAGGTTTCAAAAGATTTGCCAGATTTTTATTTAAAGGAGTTCTGTAAGCAACTTGATCTGTGAAGACTTCTAATAAGTCAAGATAAGGACTTTCTGCAAAAATACCTAATAACTCAACATTTGATGTTTGGTTATAGAACTCTAAGCCTGAAAACAATGCAGTTGTTGCACCATAGCTAAAACCCCAAATACCAAAACTTTTCAAGCCCTTGTTTTCATAAAAATAATTTACAGTTGTGTAAACGTCATTTATTTCATCTGTACCAAATGTAAAATTTCCCTCACCCGATAATCCATGGTTTCTAAAATCAATTGCAATAACTGAAAAACCTTTGTCATTAAAAATTTTTATTTTTTCAAGCATTTCAGGACTAGCTTTCTGGCTCCTCAACCCGTGAAGCATTATTACTGTTACTTCTGAACTAGAGGGTACCCACCAGGTTGAAATGTATGAATTGTCTAATTGTATTTGTATCTCTTCATAAGAGATTCCTAAATCACTTGGTGAAAATTTGTAAGTTTCTTCTCCTATGCTAAATGCAGTAAATGCAACGATAAATGATAATAAGAAATACAGAATTACAAAAAAAACTAGTGCTATTAAAATTTTTTTATTTTTTAATAGATTCATTTTTTAAAGATTTATTAGTAGGTATTTTAAAACCAACTAACCAAAAACTAAATACAGCAGAGATAGCTAAAATAATTCGTACAACTACGTTCTCAATAAAAGCAGGTGAAATCGGTATTAATGATAATGACATAGTCAATAGCATCATTGTTTGGGCATACAATTTTGTTTTAAAAGTTATTCCTTTTCCTTTTTTAAAATCGAGCACATATTTACCAAATTTTTCATGAGCAGTCAACCAGGTATAGAGCTTATCCGAAGAATTTAGGAATAATATCGAAGATAAAATCATAAAAGGTGTCGTAGGAAGGCCTGGAATAATAATTCCAATAGCACCTAAAGAAAAACTTATTAAACCAAAAAAAACAAAAAATATTTTTTTAACTTTATTTTTAGATTTACGCATAGATTATAACTGTACAAATTACAGGTCATAACCAAAATTCAGAGAGTAAAATTATTTTATGGATAAAAGAATATCAAAATCATTTAAAGTTGTATTTACTAATTTATATCCAAATTTTAATGAAGATGAGGTAAAAAACTCTGAAAAATATTTTAATTTTATAATTGAAAATTTTCCTGATAGATCTGAAATTATTCAATTAAGAATTTTCTTTTATTTATTTTCTTTTGGAATAAGAAAGTTCTTTATAAAAGACTCAAAAATTCCTGAATTTATTAAAAATTTACAGAGCTCTAATTTATCTTTATTGAGAAAACTTGGTTCTGGAATTACTGCATTGTTTGGTTTAAGTACTGCACGATCACTTGATGGCGAGGGTTCAGTATACAAATACCTTGACTACCCCGTACATAAAAATACAAAAATTGAAAAGAAAGCTGTCTCAATTCCAAAAAGTATAGAAGTTGCAGTAATTGGAAGTGGATCTGGTGGAGGTGTTGCCGCAAATATACTTAATGAAAAATATGAAGTAGGAATATTTGAAAAAGGTAGTTATGGAAATGGAGAAATTAACAATGAAACATTTGGTTACCACAACTTTTATGACACTAATGGAATACAGCAAACCAGAGGATACAAAGTTCTACTTTTAGCTGGTAAAGGAATTGGCGGAGGTACAAGTATTAACTGGACAACTTCTTTAAGAACCCCAGATAAGATATTAAGTGAATGGGATACGCTTACTGGTCAAGATAACTATTTCAATTCCAACGAATTCAAAAGCAGCATGGATTATGTTTGTAGTGAATTAAATGTAGATATAGCAAATAATAAAATACCCCAAAAAGAAGTTAAATTAGCTGAAGGACTTGAACTTAATAATCTAAATTATAAAATCATTCCAAGAAATACGATTAATGATGAATGTACTGAATCTGGTTTTAGTACTTTTGGACGATACGATGAGAGCATTAACTCATCAAATAAAGTTTGGTTCTCAGAGGATAAATTCAACCTAGAAAATATATTTAATGATACAAATATTAAAAGTTTGGTTATTTCAAACGGAAAAGCAACTCACATAAACGTAGAAAATAGTGGTATATTGCATAAAGTCAAAGTAGATAAAGTAATACTCGCAGCTGGTGCTTTAAATACTCCTAAAATTTTGCTAGATAGTGGATATAAAAACAAACATCTTGGTCAAAATTTAAAACTTCATCCTGTGTCAGGTGTTGCTGGAAAATTCTCTGAAGAGCAAAAGCCCTGGGCAGGCTCAATGCAAGGAATTTATTCTGATGATAATTTGTTTTTGAAAGATAATTATGGATACCTTTTAGAAGGGTTACCAATGCATCCAAGTCTATTCTTTCCATTTTTCCCAAATAATCAAGATGAGTTTGATGATTTTATTGAAAGTTATAACTATTGGTCTGGTGGGATAGTTTTAACATCAGACACTAGCTCTGGTTCTATTATTAATAAAAATCCTCAACACTTGTGGGACTACAATCTAAATGACACTGACCATAGCAATCTACTTCACGGTATAGAGAACCTTGTAAGAGCAAACTATCTAGCTGGAGCAGAAGAAATTATGGTCGCAGCTTCGCCAACTATGCATTGGAAAAAATCATCGAGTGTAAATATTGAAGAATTCATAAATAATATAAAAGCAATAAAAAATGAGCCTTTTAGAATACTTCTTGGTTCAGCACATCAAATGGGAACAGCAAGGATAAACCCAAGCCCAGATCATGGAGTTGTTGATTTAGATGGAAAAGTGCATGGTTTAGAGAACGTATATATAGTTGATGCCTCAAATTTTCCAAGATGTTCAGGAGTCAACCCTATGATTAGTATTCAATCTATGAGCCACTTCTTGACATCAAAAATTTAGTTTAAGGATAATTTTTATCTGGGGCAAAGAACTCTGCCGCATCTAATCCTAAATCTATGAACACGCCATGAGCCTCTACATGAATTTCTTCATCCAATTGAATTACAGCTTCCGTATAAACTTTTTTATTATCAACTTCCTTAACCCACGCATATAGGTCAAATTCTTTCTCAACTGGAGTCGGTTTAAGAAAGTTAACAGATAAATTTGCCGTTACAGAAAATATATTGTGAATGACTGTTGAATAACCCATCATATCATCCAAAGCTGCTGATAGTATGCCTCCATGAACCAGGCCTGGCCCTCCTTCAAATCGCTTGGCAAATGAATATTTTGCATAAACTTTACGATCTTTTATTTCTGGTTTCATTTGCATGCTATCTGTATTGTTACCACTTACAAAAGACGAGTCTGGATAAATGTCTTTTAATAACGTTCCATCAGTCCAGCCAGAAGAAGGATCCATAGCTAAAACTTCTCCAGATATATATTTATAATTCATCTTTATTTATATTAGATATGTCTTTTCTTAATGATTCATTGATAAAAGCATTTGTTATATCAGATCTTGTTCTTTCTATAATTGATCTTGCATTATCTGCATATCTTCTTAGGCCACCAGTTAATGCATCTGGATAATCTAACTCATTCAAGGTACCCATTCCCTCTTCCATAATGGCTAAATAAGTTTCGGCTTTTTTGATATCAAGATTTCTTAGGTGATCAAGAGCTTTACGTCTCCATTCCCCAATAGTGTCTCCTATCCCCTGGATATAGCTTGATGGGTGGACATTGAAATTATTAAACGGTTCAATGTATCCACTAACCTCGAAAGTATAAAACATAACTGCTTCTACAAACTCTCTTTCTGCATCAAGAACATAACCCGCATAACTGATTTCTGAAACATCACTACTAATACTTTTTAAGTTTTCTAACTTCTTCCGAGCATTTTCAATATGTTCTTTTGCACTAACTTCATCATTTCTATGAATATTTCTAATGCTTTTTGAACATTCACGTACTATTTCTCTAGAAGTTGTTAAAGATTGCTCTCGAATATCATTTAATTTATCAAAAATAGATGATAAATTTTCTAAATTAGCTTCTGATTCTGACAATTAAACTGCTTGTTTTAAATACTCGACGTTTTCTTCGTCTTCATCCAACTCAACCATATAATTAAATCTGCTTTTTTGCATAGATGACGATCTAACCTGAAAAGCTGTATAAGCGTAAACACCAAAAAAAGCATCAGTCATTAAATGAAATATGAATATAGCAACTGATAAAGTTTGAAGCGCAATAAAGAAGCTTGTTAATGCAATAAGTCCGAGAAACATAAATCCTTTTCTTTGCTTATCAACCATAAGTTGATACTCGTTTGAAATAGTGACATTTTTTTTAGAAAACTGTACTTCAGGAAAAACTACCGCTACTGAAAGCGCTAACATCAAAGATATTAAAACTAGTGTAGAACTCATTGCCCTGTTTCCTTACGACTATTGTTTTAATAATAACGAAATTTTATAAAAAATTTCTATTTTTTAGAATTTATTTTCTTTGCCTTCAGCCAATCTTTTTATATTTTCAGAATGCTTAAGGAAAATTAAAAACAACAAAATTAATAGGATTGATATATTTTCTATTTCATTATTAACAAAAATAAGGAGAGCTATTGTTGTTGTAACAGTTGATAAACTAGCTATTGCTGATACACGAGTAGTTTTAAATATTACAAAATAAAAGAGGGCAATTGTCGGTATATTTAAAATCTGAAATATCTGTAAATCAAAAAGTTCAGAATTATTTGGATTCAACAACACTGCAGCAATATAAACACCTAAGTAAGTGGCAACACCTTTTCCACCTTTAAATTTATAAAATAACGGATAGATATGTCCTAAAACAGCTGCAAGACCGTATAAAAGAAAATACTTATCATTAGAAAAAAATATAATTGGAATTGCTCCTTTTAGTAAGTCTCCAAGTAATACAATTGCCGCAGAACTTTTTCCTAAAGTTCTTAAAACATTTGAGGTTCCAGGATTACCACTTCCAGATGAAGAAATATCTATTCCTTTAATTCGTGCGGTAATGTAAGCAAAATTAACAGAACCCAGCAAATAACTAAATATTAAGACTAAAAAATTCATTTATATGAGTTTAATTGATTGAAAATAAATAAGATATAGCTCGTTTATACAATTTACAAATTTAATGTAATAACTGAATGAACAATACACCTAAATGCTCAAACAAAAGAAGGTTTTCTTCTGAAAATGAAGCAAGACAAGAAAGATTGTTTGTAGAAAAAGAATACAACAAAAAATTTAGAATATATTTATGTACAATATGTCAGGGATGGCATTTTTCAACAATTAATTATGATTGATCTTTTTTTTGGAATCGTACAAGGAATCACTGAATTTCTTCCAATTTCTTCAAGTGGTCACTTAGTTATTTTATCTGAAATATTTAATAGCAATAATTTAAGTACTTACGAAATTGCATTTTTACACCTCGGTACATTTTTTTCAATTTTGATATTTTATCTAAAAGATATTGTCTCTATTTTGAAAAATAAAGATACCTTTATCAAAATATCAAAACTTATACTCGTAGGTATCGTTCCAGCAGCGGCCTTTGGACTGTTCTTACCAATAAGTACAATAATTGACGAAAGCAGTGCAATTTTAGCAATAACATCTATTGCCTATATTTTTATTGGAGTTATTTTATATTTTGCTGATAAATTAGATGAGGGTAACAAAAGTGTTTTAGATCTTACAATTAAAGAATCCCTGCTAATTGGTTTTGCTCAGGCACTTGCTTTATTTCCTGGGGTCTCTAGATCAGGCATTACACTCAGTACCGCCTTGTACCTAAAATTAAAAAAAACTGAGGCTATATTCTTTTCTTTACTTCTTGGCTTGCCGACAATCTTTGGTGCTTGGTTGCTTACTTTTATTCAGAGCTCAGATCCTATAAACACCTCATTAATAATTCCAAGCTTTGCTGCATTTCTTTCAGGCTTAATTGCTATACGAGTTCTTATAAACTTCACCGTAAGTTCTAAATTAAATATTTTTTCTGTTTACTGTTTTTTGATGGGACTTATATCAATCGGAATATATTTAATTAATCTTTAAATCAATTGGTTTTTTCTTTGGTTGAAATTTCAAAATCTCTTTTGCAATTTCAATAATATTTTTAAATTGTGGATTATTCTTAAAAGCAAATAAATCACTGCCCTCTGAAGATACTGTGATATCTTCTAGCAGAGGCAATGAGCCAAGAATAGGTACATCTAGTTTACTTGCAAGGTTCTTTCCTCCATCTTTACCAAATGGATATAACTTGTTCTTATCAACTTCCATATAAGACATGTTTTCAATCACTCCGATAATACTCGCATTTACTTTTTTAGACATAATCCCTGATCGTTCAGCAACAATTGTTGCATTAGTTTGAGGTGTTGTAACAACAATATTTTCAAAATATTTTAAAAATTGTGATAATGAAATAGACACATCACCAGTACCTGGTGGCATATCAATTAACAAAATATCTATATCCTGCCATAAAACTTCAAATAAGAATTGCTCAATAGCTTTATGTAGCATTGGGCCCCTCCATATAACTGCTTCATCCTGTTTAACAAAATACTCCATTGAAATAACACTTAAATTATTAATTTTGGAAGGAAATATCCTTTCATTAAATGGTATTGGAGGGAATTTAGCTCCCAAAATTTTTGGCACAGAATAACCCCAAATGTCTGAATCAAGGATCCCAACTTTTTTACCAAGGTCATCGAATGCAATACCCAGCAAAGAAGTGACTGTTGATTTTCCTACACCGCCTTTACCAGATGTAATACCTATAATTCTTTTATTTTTATGAAAGTTATTTTTCAATTCTTCCATATCAATATTTGCGCCCACAATTTGAGAAACTTCACCTATCTCTTTTTCAGATGGTGCTTTAAATTTTACTTCTAGATCATTATTTTCATTTATTCTTTGCTTTAAAACGTCTCTAACCCACTCTATTTCAGTGAAGTCTAAAATTTCACATGACTTTTTCTTTAGTTTTGTAATAGCATTTAATTCTGAGAGGCTTCGATTAAATCCTGGATAAATAATATCTTCAATGTCCATGTTTAGTATTGTATTTATATTAGGTAATAACATTACATTATGATTAAAAGAAATTTTATATTAATACTCCTAACAGTGACTGTTGGTATTGCTATTTTTAATTCATCAAGTTCTTTTGAAGAAACAAATAATATTTCTGATATCAACAATGGCATTGAAATGTCGTCATTAAAAAAACTAGATTCATTAAATATAAAGAATATTCAAACTGATTATATTGTTTTAAATCTTTGGGCGAGCTGGTGCATACCCTGTCAAAATGAAGTTGACGATCTAATAAAAGTTTCTCAAGAAAAAGACATCACAGTAATTGGCATTCTTGTTGATGATTCACTCTCTAACGGTATTGAGTTCATCTCAAAATATAAAGTAACGTATGACAATATTTTAGAAGAGCAAGAATCAGATATTGTCTTATCTCAATTCAGCTGGTCTGGTATTCCTACTACATTGCTACTAGATAAAAATCTTATAATAATCCATACAATTAATGGTGAGATTACTTCAAATGAAATTATTGATTTAACTAAATAGTCATTGTTTATGAGCTGTATATAATTTAATTATGGACGCAATTATTTTTTGGAGAATATTTTTAGTTTTAGGAAGCTTAGCTTACCTTGGTGCTTCTGGATTATTTGCTTTAAAATTATTGGCAGCCTCTACAGGTAGAAAAAGAATAATAGATCTTTTTATAAGATAGATTGGTAGCGGGGGTAGGATTTGAACCTACGACCTCTGGGTTATGAGCCCAGCGAGCTACCAGACTGCTCCACCCCGCGCTGAATACTCATAATAATAAGAAATGATTTAAACTCAAGAAATTTAATTGTTATTTAAAATTTCCAAAGCAAGATCAACATATTGTTGTGCTTGTTCTACTAAATCTTGATACGATCCCAAGTTTCCATTTTGTAATTCTTGCTGGGCTTTTTCGAATGCCCTAGTAGCTTTGTCAAGAAGTTCGAGTGCGCTTTCACCCTCTGTATCTTCGACTTGATCGCTTGCGAAGTCACCACCAAAAATACTTTCCAAAGCCTCAGATAGAGATTCCTCCATAATTATTCTGTCTTGGAATACAACTACTACAAATTTAAATTCAGGCAAAGGATTCTGTTCACCTTGGAGATATATTGGTTGGTAATAAAGAATAGACTGATTAATCGGTACAACAAACAAATTACCTTTTATAACACTTGAGCCTTGTTGATCAAGGAGAGTAAATATTTGAGAAATATCTGGATCCTGATTGATCCTGGTAGCTACCTGACTTGGCCCATCTACAAATTCACCTTTTGGCAACCTAAAGTCGATAAGTTGACCATAATTTTCAGGATCTGCATCTGCAACTAGGAAAGACTGCATATTAGGTCTATTTTCAGGATTGAAAGGTTGAAAAATTAAATAGCTTAAATCACTCTCGCCAGGCAAGCTCATAAGCAAGTAGTAAGGAAGCATTGGCTTGAAACCTATTTCTGTAAACTCACCTCTTAAAGTAGCAACCCTAGGTGTAGTTGATGAATCAGAAGGTATTACCCACGGATCTTCATCAGCATAAAAAACTCTTGGATCTGTCATATGATAATCTCTATACATATCGGATTGAATTGTAAAAAGATCTTCAGGATATCTTATATGGTCTAAAAGATCTGAGCTCATTGAGCTTTTTGGTGAAAATAGATTTGGAAAAATATCATTATAAGTAGCAATTAAAGGATCGTTTTCATCAACAACATAAAAATTTAATGTTCCATCATATGCATTTACTACTGCTTTAACTGAATTTCTAAGATAATTAAAGTTAATAGGAAGACCTGAGTTTTCATTTATTCGTCTGGTATCAGCAGGTTGTGCATAAGGATATTTGTCAGAAACTGTGTACATATCGATTATCCAAAACAAATTTCCCTCTATTAATGCTAAGTATGGATCGTTGTCTGTATAAAGAAATGGGGCAGCTTTTTTAACTCTACTAACTACGTTTCTCTCCATAATTAATTTAGAATCGTCAGAAAGCTGATTCGAAATTAATAGGTTTAGTTCACTATATCTGAGTGCAAATCCAAGTCTTCTGAAGAATGAACCTATACCTACCCCACCATCTCCAGAGTAATTAGTATAAGCAACTGATTGACCTTCCGTAGACAGTGGATAATCGACTTCTTCTTGCAAAGAATTTACAACCACATACTCAACTGACTCAGCTGACTCACCAAAATATATTCTAGGTTGGTCTATTTCAAGTTCACTAACTGTAGTTGTTGCAGGAACGCCCTTTACGTAAAAATCTGGTTGGCCCTGACTTGCAACATTGTTTGCTGGACTAAAAACTACACCATATCCGTGTGTGTATTGAAGTCTTTCATTAACCCAACCAACAGCTGGAAGGTTTGTTTGATCTAATTCTCTTGCTGAAACCATTACCTGAGTCAACTCACCGTTTATTTTATAACGATCGACATCGACCTCATCTAATGCATAATATGCTCTGATTTCTTGAAGCTGACTATAGGTTTCAGCTAGGACTGTAGGATCCCATAATCTAATATTGTCTACAGTTTGAGAATTATCAGATATGTCATCGTCTGTTAAGTTAGGAGAAGCCTCAAACGATTTTTCTTCGATGCTATCAAGTCCGTACGCAAGTCTTGTGTAATCTATATGATTTTCTACATAAGGAAGTTCTTTATTCAGCTCGTCAGGTAGAACTCTAAATCTTTGAATTGCTGCTGGAACAACTCCTCCAACAATAATTGAAACTGCCAACCATAAACTAATTGCAGTTGCAGGAAGTAGCCATCCTCTTCTTTTAATGTTGACTAAAAGCAATATTGCACCAAATAAAGAGATTAGAATTAGTAAATTTAAGGCAGGGAGATGGGCTACAGCGTCTGTATAGCTAGCTCCAAAGACTTTACCCCTAGGTGAGTAAAGTAACTCCATAGAATCTAATCTATACGCAAAAGCTTTGAGTACAGCTACAAATGCAAGAAGGACTGACAAATGTGCTTTCGCACCGCTGCTAACCTCAGGTAATCTTCCAGGTCGAAGTTGAAGTGCACCAGTAGCTATAAAAAATAAAATAATTATTACTGAAGTAAAGATAACTAATTGAAATCCCCAAGACACAAATAATCTATACAAAGGTAACCCAAAAACATAACTTGAAATATCATTTTGGAAAATTGGATCAGTTACTCCAAAAGATTTTTGATTTAAAAATAATAAAACCTGCTCCCACAATTGTGAAGCACCCGCACCAAGAAATAAGGAAAGGCCTATTGCACCCCAAAGTCTATATTTTAAAAATCTTTCGTTAACAAATTCTCTAAAACGAGATAGTGGATCTTGTGAATCAAAAGATTCAAAAATATCCATTACTGGAGTTGCACGTACTGCAAGCCTTAGGTTTATAAAAATAAATGCAAAAGCTAAAAGGGATGTAGCTGCAACCAGGGCTGATTTAGTTATAAGTATCTTTAACCAAACAGAATTTAAATCTACAGAGTCAAACCATAAATAATTTGTAAAAAATGTAGCAACAGCTCTAGCAATTGAAAATCCTATGATTCCAACAAAAACTAAAAAGGATAGTCCCCTTCTATCGTTACCTGTATTTGCCCCGCCAATATTTACCATATATCTATATTATTTATGTCTCGTGTTTAACGGGAACTATACTGTGAAATTACTGATAACGCTTCTGCAAAGGAATCAACTTCCACGATTGCTGTTTTGTCTGTCTCAAAAACTTTAGCCTCTTCAAAGTTAGCAACGGGCACAATTATTAATTCTGCTCCAGCACGTTTAGCTGCAATAATTTTTTGCTTTATGCCACCAACTGGTCCAACAGAACCATCAATCTCTATAGTTCCAGTTCCAGCGATAATCATTGAGTTAGTAATATCTTCAGGTATTAAATTGTTATAAACATTAAGAGCCATCATTAAACCAGCAGAAGGACCCCCAACATTTCCAGTTTTAATATCTACTTCAAAAGGAAAATCGAATCTTTCATTAACTGTTGTAGCAAGAAAACCAACCATAGGCTCTCCCTCGTACTCTACATGTTCAATCAAAGTTGTCTCAATATAAAGTTGTTCAAGATTTCCTTTAACTTCCCTTAGTAGTCCAATTGATACAGTTTCTCCTATGTTGTAAGTTCTTAAAGTTGAGATAAATTCTGAAGCAGATGAAATTTCAATAGCATTAATTGAATTAAGCAAATCTCCTTTTTTAAGTTTATTTTGAACTGGAGAATCATCGAGTATACCAACTACTGATACTCCATCTCCTTTTGATTCAATATCATATCCAATATTTTTTAATGCTACTGCTATTGCCACATTTTCAGATGTTCTCATATTTTGAATGCTTATTTCACTTAATTCTTTTGGTGTCACGCCATCAGGTAGAATTATTGCGCGTGGATACAAATCATAAGAATCGTTTAATAAAGACCACGCATATACGAATATATTTGCCTCATCCCTACGAACTGTGAGTTGGTAAAGATTACCTTCAAATGGGTAATTATCTAAAGTATCATAATCAATTTCCCATTGATAAGGTGGGCCGGGGGACATAAAATAATAATCAGTTTTAATTAAACCTATAGGCATTAAAGCTATCAATATTATTAAAAGAACCTTACGCGTCTTGGATAATCTACTAAGCATAGAGTTCTATTGTATTCACCATCTAGATATAAAAAAAAGAGCCAGGTTAGACCTGGCTCTTTTTAAATTATTAATTCACGTTAGGCGCAAGGTTTTGACCAATCGTGAGATGCGGCGGTAGGACCAGAATAGTTAGCTTTAACTAATCTTGTACCACTAGCTATGCTAGCGTCCGGCGCTGTAATTGAAGTGGAAGTTTCAGCTTTACTTACACCTAATGTTCTAACTGGCATCATACCATCAGAATCAACATTTACATTTTCTGCTGCCCTTCTGATACCTGCTTTAGTTAGATCTCCACCTTTGACTGCTGCTTCAAGAACACCTTTTAGGTGATACTGTGAAGACCATCCAGCAACTACGTAGGAGCTAGCTGAGGTTTGCCCCATTGCTCCTGACCAAGTTGCACGCATAGCTGCATGACCTGGTGTGTTTGCTTCATATGGATCAATCCAAGCTGCTGTATAAAAAGCACCTGAAGTAAACAATGCTTGAATAGGTGAACCATCCGCAACAAAAGCCTCATTAAATGCTGGTGCTGCCATAAATGTAAGAGGTACTACTCCTAACTGTGCTGCTCCACCAGATATTTGGCTTGTTCTTGTCGGATCTGTCGCCATATAGACTGCATCAACTGGTTGTGTAGCCATTAAGCCAACTGCTGCTGCAACATCGAATTCAGTAACTGGGGGTACATACTCCCAGACTATCTCAATTCCATTTACTGTTGCTGCTGCTTTAACACCGGCAAAATAATCATCTGCATATCCAGGATTTACATAAGCTATAAGACCTATTTTTTTAATTGGTACTGGCAAGTTTTCTACTCCCCAATCAACAATGTTCATACCCTGTGCACAATATGAAGATCCAAACTCAATTGCTAGACCTTTGTCAGCTGATTTATATGACCAACCTGACCACCAGCTCATAGGAGCTGATATTGTATCACTTTCATCCATTGCCTCAAGAATAAATTGTGTTTGTACACTACCAAGTGTCATAGCAAAAGCTGCTACATCATCTTTTTGTAATGCAAAACCTTCAATCATTTTTGCTGGATTGTATTGGGTATCGTAGCCATCAACAATAGCTACGCTGTAGTCTCCAATTCCACCAGTTGAGTTAACCCACAACCAGAATGCTCTTTGAGCCCCTTCTAGTGCAGGACCCGCGGCTGCGAAAGGACCTGTGTAGTCATTTAGTAAACCTAAATAAATACATCCTTTATCTGGGTCAGCCATTGTAGGAACCTGTGTCCCAAGTGCTGCATATGCAGCTGGACAAGCTTCCTCTGTAACACCGACACCTGTTTTAACAGTTTGTGCGGTTGTGACTGCAGGAGAGTCTAAAGTTTCTACAACTTCAGGAGTTGTTTCTACAACAACCTCTTCTTCAGCAGCGTCACCACCACAAGCACTTAAAACAAGAGCGAATGCTATGAATATAATCATTCCTTGCTTACGCAACGATTTCATATCCCCCCTTTAAATTATTAGTACTAATGCTATAAGGATAGCGAATGAATTCTAACTTAGTAGGAAAAAGGCCAAGCTTTAAAATAATTACGTAACCTAAACCAAACACCCCACAGCCCTCTTGGTTCAAACATAAGGAAGCCTACAATGAATAATCCAAATATAACTCTTTCAATTTGTGCAGCATTTAATGGGATACTATCTCTTATAAACTCTGAATGATCAATGACAAATTTTATAATTCCAGGCATTAATCCAAAAAATATACTTCCAAATATTGGGCCCATGACTGTTCCAACACCTCCAATAACTACAATAGCTATGAAAGTGACTGAGAATAATAATCCAAACCTCTCTACATCAACTGCGCCAATTGTAGAAAACATTAAAGCTCCAGCTACTCCTGCGTAAAAACTAGATAATGCAAAAGCTGATGCTTTAAATCTTGCTAAATTAATCCCAATTGCTTCTGCAGCAATATCTCTATCTCTAATTGCAGCATAAGCTCTTCCTATTTTTGAGCGGAGTAAATTTTTAACTCCAATACCAAGTAATAACGCAACTAAAAGTCCTATGTAATAAAGAACTTGATTCTTTGTAAAAATTAGTGATCCAATTTCTAATCCATCTTTAAAATTTACACCTAGAATCGTATATCCTGCAGTTTTTCGACCAAGGCCAGCCCCACCAGTTACCGTCTTTAGGTTAGATAAAATATATGAACCAATATAAACTATTCCAATACTGACTAAAGCTAAATTTAACCCTTTTAATCTGACTGCAAGAGGTGCAATAATCAAACCAACACCTGCTGCTACAATCCCTGCAAGAGGTAGCCAAATAATCATATCTAATTCATAGCCAATAATTTTATTAGGAAATTCTGTTGAAAAGCCTCCTACGACTGCTGCAGTATATGTACCTACAGCTACAAAAAATCCGTGAGCCAAAGATATTTGTCCAGCCATTCCAGATACAATATTTAATCCCCAAGTAGCAATTGTTAAAAAGATTGATGCTGAAAGAAGCAGTATCCAATAGTCGTCTGCTACATAACCAAGTATTAATAGTGCTGAAGCAATAATAAGAGCTATGACTCTATGAGTGTTGTTTTTAAGAATAGCTGTTTCATCTCTGTAGCTAATATATAAGTCTGGTCTGCGTCTCAAACTCTCTCCACCTCTTCTTTTCCAAAAAGACCGTCTGGCTTAACAATTAAAATGAAAAACATAATCACATACGGTGCCAATGAGCTAAATCCAGTTCCAAAACTAAATCCAATTTTAGCTTCAATACTTAATTGGTAATAAGCAATGTAACCTTGTGTCATACCAATAATTAATGAACCCACAACAGCCCCTACTAGAGAGTCCAGACCACCAATTACAATTGCTGGGAGAGCTCTTAATGCGGTGACAAAACTTGCTTGGGTTAAGCCGTTAAATCCACCAGTGATAAAAAAGCCAGATAGGCTAGCAAGCATAGCAGCTATAAACCACACGAGGGCAATAACTCTTCCAACATTTATACCTTGAGCTAAAGATGCTTCTTGATCAAAAGAAGTAGCTCTCATAGCTAATCCATATTTAGAAAATTTAAAAAATACTGATAGCAGAGCGATTACAGCTATTGCTGAAAGTAAAGCAGTGAGTTCTAAAAATTGAATCGCTACCCCACCAATATTTAGTGATCCAAAATTGCCCATTTGAGAAAAAGAGTCTCCCATATATCTTGGGTTCAAACCTATCCAATTGTCTAATACAGTTCGTATCAATATATCTATACCAATAGTTAAAATAGCAACTGAAAAAACTGGCTCACCTACCATTGCTCTTAAAAAAGTTCTTTCAATTATTAAACCAAGAACACCTGTAATAAATATTCCTAGTGGAAGTGCAATCCAAAAGGAAATTCCTCTATCTACAGCTAACGCACTAATGATACCAGCGCCAGCTACAGCCAAAGCAGGTTGTGCAAAGCTTAAAACATCTGTTGCTTTATAAATAAGCACTAAACCAATTGCAACTAAAGAATAAACAGCACCTAAGGCTAAGCCTTGCATTGTGGCTTGAAGAAAAAGAGTCATTTGTACATATCCTCAATTAAATCTGAGAATTTCTCCATCAAAACATTTCTTTTAACTTTTTGAGTAGCTGTCATATCACCATCTTCATGATCAAGTTCTTTAGTTATCATTCTAAATTTTCTAATTGATAATGAAGAAGTTCTTTCATTTGCTTTTTGTATTTCTTTCCAAATTAATTCTTGAACATTTTCGTTTTCAGATAAATTTCTATACGTTGTGTGAGGAATGTTTTTTCTTAATGCCCAATTTGAAACTATGTCAAATTCTATACCAATCAATACGGAGAGGAATTTCCTATCATCGCCTATTACTATTGCTTCTCTAATATATGGAGAAGTTTTAACATTATTCTCAATTTCGGAGGGAGAAACATTTTTACCACCACTTGTAATAATGATATCTTTTTTTCGATCAACTATTTTTAAAAACTCTCCATCGTACTCACCAACATCTCCTGTATATAGCCATCCATTATTATCTATGACCTCTTTAGTTGCTTCCTCATTTTTAAAATAACCTTTAAAAACACCAGGGTGTTTTATCAGGATTTCTCCATCATCAGCTAGTTTTAATTCAACACCTGGCTGTGCAACTCCAACTGTTCCAAGTTTGACCTTGCCTGGCCTATTGCCAGTCGCAATTGCTGAATTTTCAGTCATTCCGTATCCTTCATAAATTGGTACTCCTAATGACATGAAAAACCTCAAAATTTCCGGAGAAATTGGGGCAGCACCTGATAATGCATTATCAACATTTAATAGCCCTAATTTCTTTCTTAAAGCCCTAAACCCAAGAAGCTGTGCAATGAAATTAGTTACTCTCGCAATAAAATCTCTTTCTCCCATTTCAAGTCTTCGTTTGGCTGTAATGTCCCCTAGTTTTGAAGCAAGTGAAAAAAGTAGTTGTTTTAGTTTTGAGGCATCTTTCATCCTGACCAATGCTCCAGCATGCATTCTTTCTAAGATTCTTGGAACTGCTGGAAAAACACTTGGTTGTACTTCAGCCAAATCTGTTTGAACTGTATCTATTGATTCGGCAAAATTTATAGTCCCCATGGTATGTATTCCAATTATTAAATCAACCAATCTCCCAAATACATGGCATAAAGGCAAATAGGAAAGATACTGTGGATTGTCAACACCTGTTGTAAATGATAATTCTGGTATCTGGGTAGCGACCCACTCTAGATTACCATGAGTCAACATTGAACCTTTTGGAGGTCCAGTTGTTCCGGATGTATATATCATAATTGCAGTATCTTCACTTTTAATTTCATCTTGCATTTTTATGACAAAATCTTTATCTTTTTTATATTCTTCTTTTCCTATCTCAATAAATTCATCCCATGAAATTAATTTTTCATTATCGTATCTGGTTATCCCCCTGCTTTCAAAATAAACAATTTTTGAAAGACTAGGAAGGTGTTCAATTACCTCTAATACTTTATCAACTTGCTCTTGATCTTCAGCAAACAAGACTTTAGATTCTGAATGACCAAGTAAATATTTAACTTCTGGCGATGGGTTTGTAGGGTAAAGCCCGACAGTGATGCTTTGTATTGCCTGAATTCCAATATCTGTAATTATCCATTCCGGCCTATTTTCAGAATGAACTGCTACTTTGTCTTTCGGTCCAACACCATAAAATTTTAAAGCATTTCCTACATACTGTGCTTGGTTCCAGAACTCTTCGTAACTTATCTGATGCCATATTCCAAATTCTTTATTTCTAAATGCTATTTTTTCAGGAAATCTTTCAGCAATTTCTTTTACCTTTCTTGAAGGAGTTAAACCACCATTTTTAGAAATTTCATTAAAAATTTCTTGCATTGTAATCATTTAATCACTTACTCCTAAATATGCCTCAATAACACTTGAATCTTTTGCCGCTTCTTTAGGGTCTCCATCAAATAATTTTTTACCAAAATCCATCACAATAACTTCTGTAGCAATATCCATAACCATATTCATATCGTGATCAATCAAAACTACTGTTATTTCTAGCTCTTCATGTATATCTAAAATAAATCTAGCAATATCCTCTGTTTCTTCATTGTTCATTCCAGCAGCCGGTTCATCAAGAAGCAAAATTTTTGGTTTCATTGCTAGTGCTCTACCAAGTTCAATCCTTTTTTGAATACCATAGGGTAAAGAAAGTATATAAGAATACCTGTATTCTTCAATTTCAAGGAAATCAATAATATCTTCAGCGATTTGTCTGGCTTTCTCTTCTTCTCTCCTAGTTTTTTTAGAAAAAATTAATCCTGATACCGACCCATAGTCTATATGCCTATGAGCTCCAATCAAAATATTGTCAAGTGTTGTCATATTCTCAAATAATTCTATATTTTGAAATGTTCTTGATACGCCTAAATTAGCAATTGCATCAGGTTTTATATTGCTAATATCTTCATCAAATATTTTTACAACCCCTGTTGTTGGTCTATAGATTCCACTAACACAGTTAAAAATAGATGTCTTCCCTGCTCCGTTAGGGCCTATTATTGCAAATAAAGAATTGTCGGGAACTTCAAATGAAACTTCTGTTAGTGCATTAACTCCTCCAAAATTTAAGCTGACATTTTCAAATTTAATTAATGAGTTCATGAGAGCCACCTTTTTTTTCTTTTATAATGTTTAACATCTTTAAAAGACTTCCTTTCGGTTCCCTCAGAATTTAAACCTAAATAAAATTCTCTAACATCTTGATCAGCCAAGAGTTTTTTACTCTCATTGTCCATCACTACATTGCCTGTTTCCATTATGTATCCATGATCAGATATTTTTAATGCCATATTTGCATTTTGTTCAACAAGTAAGACTGTAACACCTTGGCTGTTAATTTCTTTTATAAGCTCTGCAATTTGTTCAACTAATTTTGGAGCAAGTCCAAGGCTTGGTTCATCAAGCAATAAGTACTTAGGATTTGACATTAAAGCCCTTCCTATCGCAAGCATTTGCTGCTCTCCGCCAGATAGATATCCTGCAACATCCTTTGATCTACCCTTTAATATTGGAAATAAATCATAAACACGTTCAACATTCTCTTGAACCGTGTCTGATGCACTAAACCCACCAAGTTTTAAATTCTCAAGAACTGTAAGTTCCGAAAATATTCTTCTTCCTTCAAGAACTTGCGCAATGCCATTTTCAACAATTTTTGAAGGAGAAGCATTAGTAATATCTACCCCTTCGACAGTAATGTTCCCTTTAGTAATGTCACCATTCTGAGTATCTAGAAGACCTGTTATTGCTCTTAACGTGGTAGTTTTACCTGATCCATTACTGCCTAGCAAAGAAACAATTTTTCCCTTTTCGACTTTTAAAGATATTCCTCTAAGTACAAGAATTACATCCTGATACACAACTTCAAGGTTTTCAACAGATAACATTTACTTAACTACTTTAAGTAATAGACAAAAATTTTTCAAGCAATACGAAATTAAAAAAAATAAACATGAAACCTGTTTAAAAAATTTACATACAAATATTGGTTACATCTAATGAAGATTTATGATGGAGAGTATGGATGAAGAAAATTTTTCTCAGCAAGAATTATTCCAACAGGAAAAATATATCTCAGATTTGATTGAAAAGAAGTCTGAAAAACAAAGAAGCTCTACAAATATTATGTTTGCTTCATCATTAGTTTCAAGCGCAATTGTTTTATCATTTTTATATTTATTTGGATTATTTGATGCTGAAGAAATAGCAATTCCTGAACCAGTTACCATTACAGAAACTGTCACTGAAAAAGAATTGGTTGTGCCACGAGTAGATTCAACAGAAATAGTATCTATAGCTGAAATAGCCACAAAGACAATAGTTCAAGTTCAAGTTGGAAATATTTCAGAAGAGGGTGAATTTTTGCCAAACGGTGGAGGCTCTGGTGTAGTAATTTCTGGAGATGGTTTAATTATGACAAATCACCATGTCATAGATAATTCAACAGAAGTAAGAGTGGTGTTTGAAGATGGAAGAATGTATGAAAGCGATATTATTGGATCCGATAGGCTCACAGATATTGGTTTATTAAAAATCGCAGCATCAAATTTAATACCTATTTCAATTGGTGACAGTGAAGCGCTTTCTGTAGGAGATTTGGCAGTAGCCATTGGTCATCCATTAACCTTGGGTGCTGCACCAACGGTTACGACTGGAGTCGTCTCAGCACTGCAAAGAAGACTCGATGTGGGTGGTGAAGCAATGAACTCAGGTGTTACTTTATTTGGATTGATTCAAACTGATGCACCAATTACTAGAGGGTCTAGCGGAGGTGCACTTTTAAACAATAATGGTGAATTGATTGGTATAACAACTGCTATTGCTACAGCAGATGTAGGAGCAGAAGGATTGGGTTTTGCAGTTCCAGTAAATTTAGCACTAGGAATTGTGGAGGATTTGATTAAAGAAGGACAAATTTTACATGCATTTCTTGGCATCCTGGGTGCACAACATTTTGATACTGCAGATGATGGAGCTAGAGTATTTTCTGGAGTCTTCATACAGGAACTATATGGACCAGGCGATGATGTATTTGCAATAGGAAAAGCTGGTGCAATGCCTGGGGACATTATTAAAAAAATAAATGGTATAAATGTTAAAACACTAGATGGATTGATTACAGTGTTAAGACAGAAAAGAGCTGGTGATACTGTTGAAATAGAAATATTACGAAATTCACAAACAATCACTTTAGTTTTTGATTTAGATCTCCGCCCTTCAGATGTCTGACGATATTTTTTCCCAACTATTTAATTTATTTAATAATGATGATGGTGACGTTAATTGGAATTTAGCTTCTCAAATAAATAATCATATCAATAAAGATTCTGAGGAAAGTTTGCTTTTTTCAAACAGCGAAATGAATTATGAAGAAATATTTAGAGCAATTCAACTTAACAACCAGTCATTAGAAAAATCCTACAAAGAACTTAGTAAAGTCGAAATACTAAGTACTAAAGAATATGGAAATTGGTTTTTGGAATCTATTCGGCATTTTGACTTTAGTGATTTAAATATTAATAATGGTGGTCCATTAAATTTTAGTGGTGCACAATCTTCACTCATAGGAATGCAATTAGGAAATATTGCTGGCTTCCTGAGTAAAAATACTTGGGGACTTAGTCATTTTGGAATTATTGTTCCTAAAAGTGAGCAACTTGGTATTAACAAATTAAACTTTGAATCTCGAATAAGTAAATTTGAAATTGAAGATAAAGAAGCAACGTTGGCCTTAATGGCACTTGAATTCATCGCTTTGTCTCTAGGAAAATATAACGCGCCTTTTTCATTTGTTCTTGATCAAATGAAAAAAAGTAACGAAAGTTTAATTGAAAGTTTAGGTGAAATGAAACCTGATATTGACCCTTCTAATCTTTCTAATCCTGAAGAAATATTTTCTAATATGCCTGAACTAAATAACCTTAATTTTGATTCAATATTTGACTCAATATTTGCACCGTTAAGTTTTTATAGACAAGTAATAAAAGAACGTACCAAAGAATTTGTAAATTATTTAGATCCAAGTGTCATTGATTTAGTTATGGACTTAAGCCTTGTTGGAACTAATGAAGGAATAAACGATTTTGAAATTAAAATCTCAAATTATGATGATAAATCAAATAATTTTATTAATTATCTTAATGAAAGTGACAGTCAATATACAACATTAGACATTTTGTCAGACATAGATCTTATTCCAACTGCATCTGAAATTGAAGACCCGATTTCATGGGCAGCAAGAACCTCCCTTCCACCTATTTAATTTAAACTTTGCTATTATGATTTTGTTAAGAAAGGACTGAATTATGTCATTAAATATTGGAGATAAAATACCAGAGTTTGAGTTGTACAACCATGACAAAACAAAACACAGTGATAAAGATTTTTTGGGCCAGAAAACAATGTTTGTTTTTATGCCATTTCCTTTTAGTAGTGTTTGTGACAAAGAAATTTGTGAATTAAGAGATTATCAAGAATCATTTATGAAGGAAGATACTAATACTGTATTAATCACAGTTGGTGCTAGCCCTACAAATCGAGCTTGGTCAGAACACTACAATATTGAATTTCCAATACTATCTGACTTCTGGCCTCATGGTGAGGTTGCTAAGCAGTTTGGATGCTTTCATGATGGAGCTGGGATATCTTTAAGATACACTTACATTACAAATGAAGAAAATATCATAACTGAGATTATTAAAAGCGATGAAATAGGCGTTGAAAGAAATTTTAGTGAATATTCGGAAAGTTTTGGTATTTAACCAACATCCCTGACATCAAACTCAGCAGCTCGTTGTCTTTTGATGCGTCTTCTTTCTCTTTCTGATAGCCCACCCCAGATGCCAAATTTTTCAGACTGTTCTACTGCGTACTCAAGGCATTCGTCTTGAACTGTACATGCTCTGCAAATTGCTTTTGCTTTTCTAGTAGAAGCCCCTCTTTCAGGGAAAAATAAATCGGCGTCTGCACCTTTACAATTAGCTTCTTCAGTCCAGGAAGGCATACCGCCTAATAGTTCGTCGATTATTTTTAACTCCACCCTTGCTCCTTAAATAAACTACATAGGTGTAATTTATTACGCCGATAGTTAAATGTCAAGGGGTGAATTGTCTAAATAATTATTAGTTAATTTACAAATATAGGATAATTAAATATGGCTTATCAGAATATTGTATCTACTGGATCTGTATACAAAGGCAGAACTGGGATGTGGCTATATCTTTTTCATAGAATCACAGGAGTAGCATTATTCGGATATCTTCTGCTTCATATTATTTCAACCGCTCTAATTCTTGCTGGGCCAGAAATATATGAAGGTGCTGAAGCTATCTATAAAAACTTTTATTTTAGAATTGGCGAAGTGGGACTCATGGCGGCTGTACTGGCACATGCAATAAATGGTTTAAGAATTATTACCGTAGACCTTTGGAGTAAAGGATCAGATTATCAAAAAGCATTGAACATTACTGCATTATTTATCTTTGTTGCAATATTTGTACCTACAACTGTCAAAATGATCGATTCATATTTTGAATTATGTCTAGAAAAAAGCTCTGCAGGTACCACAATTGTTGACTGCATGGTTAGACCATTACCAGATTGGAAAACCAAATGAAGTCTGTAAAAAGAACTGACTGGGGAAGAAGAACCCCTCCAATTGGTGGTTCAAATTTTGAACTCTATGCTTGGTTTTTTATGAGAATTAGTGGTCTCTTTCTAGTTCTTTTAGCTGCCGGTCACATGTTCATAATGCATGTTTTTAATGACACACTCAACTTAGATTATGAATTTGTAGCAGCAAGATGGGATACACCTTATTGGAGAACATTTGATTGGCTGTTATTAACATTAAGTATTCTACATGGTACAAATGGTCTTAGAATTGTCATGCATGACAACATAGCAAATAAATCTTTCAGACAGTTAGCCCTCTACGGACTTTACTTCACATCAACAGCATTTTTTATTTTAGGAACCTATGTGTTGGTAGCGTTTGTGAGGGTAACGTGAAAGTTGTAAGACACTCTTTTGATGGTGTAATAGTTGGTGCTGGTGGAGCAGGTTTAAGGGCAGCAATTGAAGCTGCACCCCACATGAAATTAGCTGTCATTACAAAACTCTACCCTACTAGATCTCATACTGGTGCTGCACAAGGTGGCATGAGTGCTGCTTTAGCAAATGTTGAAGAAGATAATTGGAATTGGCATGCTTTTGATACAGTAAAAGGATCAGATTATTTAGCTGACCAACCAGCTGTAGATATTCTTTGCAAGGAAGCTATAGATTCAGTTGTTGAATTAGAACACTGGGGCTTACCATTTAGTAGACTTGAAAATGGAAAAATTGCCCAAAGAAGATTCGGTGGTCACACTGTAAAAGAAGGTGAAGCTCCAGCGTTTAGAGCTTGTTATGCAGCTGATAGGACTGGTCACATGATCTTACAAACTCTTTATCAGAAATGCGTTTCCATGGGGGTCACTTTTTTTGATGAATTTCAAGTTTTAGATATAAAAATTGATGATGGTGTTTGTAAAGGGGTTATAGCTTACGAAGTAGCCACTGGTGACATTCATATTTTTGAAGCAAGAGCAGTTACATTTGCAACTGGGGGTTTTGGAAAAATTTATAAAGTTAGTTCTAATGCTCATTCTCTTACTGGAGATGGCCCTGGAATTTTATACCAAAAAGGAATTCCATTAGAAGATATGGAATTCTACCAATTTCATCCAACCGGAATATATAGGCTAGGTATTTTATTATCAGAAGCAGCAAGAGGTGAAGGTGGCATTCTAAGAAATAAAGATGGTGAAAGATTTATGGAAAGATATGCTCCTTCCATTAAAGATCTTGCTCCAAGAGATATGGTATCTCGTGCAATTGCTACAGAAATAAGCGAGGGAAATGGTGCAGGTCCTAATAATGACTTCGTATACCTTGACTTAACGCATCTTGGTGCTGAAACTATTAAACAAAAATTGCCTGATATAACTGATTTTGTAAGAACCTATGTCAAAATTGAACCAATAGATGAACCTATCCCTGTTCAGCCAACTGCCCATTACGCAATGGGTGGTATTCCTACAGATGTGGAGGCAAGGGTTTTAAGCGATGCAAATGGAACTATACTCCCTGGAGTTTATTCTGCTGGTGAGTCAGCCTGTGTTAGTGTGCATGGAGCTAACAGGTTAGGCACAAACTCTCTATTAGACATAGTAGTTTTTGGAAAACGTGCTGGACAAAGCATGGTTGATTATGTTTCTTCTACTAAGCCAATGTCTCTATCCGATAATGCTGCGGAGGATCTTTCAAATAAAATTAATAAATTAATGAGTAAAGAACACAGTCTTGAGTTTTCTGTACCACGCATAAGAGAAGAGTTACAGGACAGTATGGAAGAAAATGCAAAAATATTTAGAACAGAGGACAGCCTAGGAAAGCAAACTGAAATATTAGCTGACCTTCGTGATAGATATCAAAATATAACTATTTCTGATAAAGGCAAAGTTTTTAATACTGAACTTTTAGAAGCTATAGAACTTGAGTACTTGTTAGATATGTCGGATACAACAGTAGCAAGTGCACTTCACAGAAAAGAGAGCCGTGGTGCTCATTCGAGAGTTGATCATGTTGAGAGAGATGATAAAAATTGGCTTAAACATTCATTTGCTTTTAAAAATGGTAACTCAGTTAAGCTAGATTATAAAGATGTTGAATTGGGTAATTATGAACCTAAAGAAAGAAAATATTAATGGATGTAAAAGTCAATATATTAAGGTACAACCCTGAAACTGATAGAAAAGGTCACTGGGAAGAGTATATCCTTGAAGCTGATCCTGATGAAAGAATACTGGATTTACTTCATAAAGTTAAATGGTTTGATGATGGAAGCTTAGCCTTCAGAAGATCTTGTGCCCATGGTGTTTGTGGTTCTGATGCAATGATTGTTAATGGTGAAAATATGCTTGCCTGCCAAGTTTTAGTGAAAGAAGTGAGCACTCCAATTAAAATTGAACCAATTAGGGGTTTGCCAGTTATTAAAGATCTAGTTGTAAATATGGACTCATTCTTTGACTCATATAAAAAAGTCATGCCATTTCTTGTAAATGATGATGAACCGGGAGAAAGAGAAAGACTACAATCTCCTGAAGATAGGGATAGATTTGAAGATACAACAAAGTGTATTCTATGTGCAGCTTGTACAACTAGCTGTCCTGTTTTTTGGACCGCAGATACCTATGTTGGTCCAGCAGCCATTGTCAACGCTCACCGATTCGTATTTGACTCACGTGACAATGCTTCAAAACAAAGATTAGAAATTTTACAAGATATAGATGGTGCGTTCAGGTGCAGAACAGCATTCAACTGTACAACAGCATGTCCACGAGGTATCCAAGTAACAAAAGCCATTGAAGATGTTAAACGAGAAACTCTAACTATCAATTGATTCAAGATATTTTAAAAAATTTTAAAAATAAACTATCAAATAGAGATATTAATTTGAGTTTGATTTATTTTGAAATAACAGATGATAATAAAATATATAATCTTGAAACGTGTGATTTTATAAGTTCAGAAATTGATGAAGAAAAATTTTTAAAATTTAGAATATCTACTGATAGTTTGTTAGAAATTGTAGAGGGAAAAAAACATCCTGAAGATCTTCTTTTTGATGAAAAAGTAAAAATTTCTGGAGATATAAGTATTCTTGCTTAGAAAAAAGAAAAGACGACTTTCGCCGTCTTTTCATTTGATAAAAAATGCTTTTAGTTTAAAGCGTCTTTTAATCCTTTTGCAGCTTTAAAAGCTGGGGCATTCTTTGCAGCAATTTGGATTGTTTCTCCTGTTGCTGGGTTCCTGCCTTGTCTTGCAGCCCTGTATCTTGACTCAAAGTTACCAAAACCAGCAATACTTACTTTATCGCCGTTTTTCATACCATTTGTTACGCCATCGAACACGGCTTCTACAGCTTTTTTAGCATCAGATTGTGACAATCCAACTTCTGCTGCTACAACACTTGCTAATTGATCTTTATTCATAGCTGTTTAGCCTTTCTTTATTGAGTTTTTTTAAAACTCCCTTATGGTTATTATAGTTTTTTTTGATGATTTATCTTAAAATACTAAAATTATTGACTTTTTTTTTAAAAAGACTGAATTTATTGACTTAATATGCTATTAAGCTCTTCTACCTTCGACTTAACAGCATTAGAGGCACTCTTTAATGCGTTTAACTCATTATCATTGAGTTCTAATTCAACAACCTTAGTAACTCCATTAGAGCCTAGCATTGTCGGAACACCTAAAAATACATCGTTGATACCATATTCACCATTAACCCACGAACAAGCAGGCATAACATCATTCGAATTTGAAATAATAGATTTAACCATGATTGCTGCAGCAGAAGAAGGAGCAAAATAAGCACTTCCTGTTTTAAGTAATCCAACAATCTCAGCTCCACCATCTGAAGTTTTTTGAACTAATTCAGAAATTTCATCTTCACTTATTAAGTCGCCTAGTGGCTCCCCTGAAACTTTACATTGTGAAGGCACGGGAACCATTGTCTCACCATGGCTACCTAAGGTAAGTGCCTCAATTTTTTTCATGTCAACACCCAATTTTTCTGATATGAAATATGCAAAACGTGAAGAATCTAACACGCCAGCCTGGCCTATTACTTTATTTTTTGGTAATCCAGATACTTGGGAAACTAATGAGGTCATTTGATCTAATGGATTAGTAACAACAATTATTATCGGTGATTCAGAATGTTTGAGAATATTTTTTGTTACATCAGTAACAATATTTGCATTTACTTCTAGAAGGTCCATCCTAGTCATGCCAGGCTTTCTTGGAAGCCCTGCAGTAATTACCACAACTTCACTTTCAGAAGTGTCTTCATAATTATTTGTTCCAACTATTTTGCTAGAAAAACTTTCTACATATCTAGATTGATTCATATCTAGAGCAAGTCCCTGTGGAAGCCCTTCAACTATGTCAGTCATTACAACCTGGTCAACTAAATCATACTCAGCAACCCTTAGAGCTGTCATAGATCCATATTTACCTGAACCAACAATTGTTACTTTTTTCATATATTAAAAACTTTCAATATTATTTACTAAGTTAGATGCAAACTCTGAAGAAGATAGGGTCGTAGCATCCGTTCGTCCTCTTGCTAAGTCGTAAGTTACATTTCCTTCGCTAATTGATTTTTCCATCGCTTTAATTATTAAATCAGCTGCTTCATTCCATCCCATATATCTGAACATCATTTCTCCTGATAAGATTAATGATCCTGGATTTGCTTTGTCTTTACCAGCATGTTTTGGTGCAGTTCCATGTGTGGCTTCAAAAACAGATTTACCATTTTCGTAGTTAATATTGCCTCCGGGACTAATTCCAATTCCACCAATTTGTGCGGCCAAAGCATCAGATGCATAATCTCCATTAAGATTTGTAGTTGCTATAACTTCAAATTCATGTGGTTTGATTAATATTTGTTGCAAGAAAGCATCTGCAATTACATCTTGTACTAATATCTTGTCTCCAGGATCTCCATTGCAGTCTTCCCAAGATACAGCAACATCAGAAAATTCATTTTTTACAAGCTCATAGCCCCACGCCCTAAAAGCCCCTTCTGTAAATTTCATTATGTTTCCTTTATGAACAATTGCTAGGTTTTTCTTATTATTTTCTACCGCATAATTTAAAGATGATCTAATTAATCTTTCAGAGGCAGTTTTTGATATAGGCTTAATTCCAATTCCGCTGTCAGATCTAATTTCCCAATCAAATTCTTCTTTAAGAAATTTATTTAACCTCATAACTTCTTCAGAGTTCATTTCTAATTCTTTTCCAGAATAAACATCTTCTGTGTTCTCACGAAATAAAGCAATATCAACATTTCCTGGATTCTTAGTGGGTGTCTCAACTCCTTTGAACCACCTGAGTGGCCTTAAGCATGCATATAAATCTAGTTTTTGCCTAATTGCTACATTTATTGATCTAATTCCACCACCTACTGGAGTAGTGAGAGGGCCTTTAATTCCTATGCCGTATTCATCAAACATTTCAATAGTTTGATCTGGTAACCATTCCTTAACGCTATCAAATGCTTTTTGACCAGCAAGAACTTCTTGCCATTCAATTTTTCTGGCATTTGAGTAAGCTTTATCTACAGCCGCATCAAAAACTTTTTGAGAAGCGGGCCATATATCTACACCAATGCCATCCCCTTCAATAAATGGGACTACAGGATTATCAGTATCAAAAGAGTCTCTTGTTTTTTGTATGGCAGATTCTAAGTCTTCTCTTTTTAAATTTTCATTCATATTACATCCTTAATTGCTTGGCCAATTCTGGTAGGGTTTTTCACAACATTTGCACCAGCATCAGTAAGTGCTTCAATTTTAGCACTCGCAGTACCCTTATTTCCAGAAACAATTGCGCCTGCATGTCCCATCTTTTTACCGGGAGGAGCTGTAAGTCCAGCAATATATGAAACAACCGGTTTAGTAACATTATCTTTAATAAACTCAGCAGCTTCCTCTTCAGCACTTCCGCCTATTTCTCCAATCATTACAATTGCTTCAGTTTGAATATCGTGCTGAAAAGCATCTAAAACATCTATGAATGAGGTACCAGGAACAGGGTCACCCCCAATGCCTATACAAGTTGATTGACCGATGTTGAGATTTGTCAATTCAAGAACTGCTTGATAAGTTAAAGTTCCAGATCTTGACACTACACCAACTTTGCCTTCCATTGTAATTTCGTGCGGCATAATTCCAACATTTGATTTGCCTGGAGAAATTAAACCTGGACAGTTAGGACCTAATAATCTTGAAGATGTTTTTTGTTTCAAAAGATCATACATTTCAGCCTCATCTTTTGCTGGAATACCTTCAGTAATACAAACAATTAACTCACAACCTGCATATGCTGCCTCTAAAACTGCATCTTTGGCAAATGGTGGTGGTACGAAGGTCATTGCTGTATTTGCACCAGTTTCTTCAATAGCATCCTCAACAGTATTGAAAATTGGAATACCCTCTACGGTTTCTCCCCCTTTGCCTGGCCTAGTTCCAGCAACAACTTTTGTCCCATATGCTTTGTTTCTTAGTGCGTGAAATTTGCCTTGTTCACCTGTAAGTCCTTGGACAACTACTTTAGTTTCATTATCAATAAATATTGACATTAGTTTGCTCCTTTTACAGCTAACTTAGCCGCATCATCCATAGAACTAGATATTGTAATTTTTTCATTTGAGTTTTCTAGTAATATAGCTAAACCTTCTTTTGAGTTTGTTCCATCTAAACGGACAATGATTGGCCACTTTAAATCTTTACCCTTTGTTGCTTCAACAATTCCCTCTGCAACAAGATCACACCTTGTAATTCCACCAAAGATATTTATTAGAACACTTTTAACATTATTCTCGGATTCTAAAACTTCTAAAGCTGCAGTTACAGTTTCAGCTTTTGCTCCACCACCAATATCCAAGAAATTTGCAGCCTTTCCACCATATTCAGAAACAACATCAAGTGTAGACATTACTAATCCGGCACCATTACCTATGATTCCCACACTTCCTTCAAGCTTTATAAAGTTTAGATTTTTTTCTTTGGCAAATTGTTCTGAAACTGGAATAGGTATTTCTTTTTCAATATCTATGAAATTATCATGCCTATAAACAGCATTCATATCTAATGAAACCTTTGAATCTAATGCTGAAACGCCTTTATTAGTAATTGCAAGAGGATTGACTTCAACAAGGTCACAATCACTTTCAACAAATAGATTATATAATTTGGAAATTACATCATTTAGTTCATCATTGAAATCTTTATTAAGTTTTGAATCTTTTATTGCTTTATTTACTACCTCAGTATTAAGACCTTCTGAGGGTGAAATATAAAGTTTTATCAAATCATCAGGATTATTTTCAGCAACTTCTTCAATATCCATACCGCCTTTTGAGCTGAGCATCATAAGATACTTTTTTGCTGATCTATCAAGCGTAAACGAAATATAATATTCTTCTTGGATTGTTGAAGCCTCTTCAATTAATAGACTCTCAACTATATGGCCTTTAATATCCATTCCTAAAATTTCATTTGAATATTCAATTAATTCTTCAAAATTGTTTGCAACCTTAATACCACCTGCTTTACCTCTTCCACCTACTTGAACTTGTGCTTTAACAACTAAAGGATAATTCAAATCATGATTGTCAGAAATACTGGAAATACTAGATACAAATATTGATTTGGGTGTCGGTATAGAGAAGTCTTTATATAGTCGTTTACCTTGATATTCAAAAAGATTCATAATGTTACAACAAGAGTATAGATTACAAAAAAATAAAAATTATGCTTTCTATTTATTGAAATTTTATTGGCGCCCATTCTATATCCAAATATTTAGTACCTATATCTTCGTTAAATTCAACAGTAATTTCATTCCCCTGGACTTCTTTTATAAGTCCTTCGCCATATTTTTCATGTATAATTTTTTGACCAATTGCAGCAGAACTATTTTGATTATCAGGCTCCTGAAACTCTTGAGAGAAATCTTTTGTTTCAAAATGATTAGAACCCTCATCTAAAAATCTACTGGGTAAATTATAAGTTGTGCCTCCCCATAAAGTTCTTGACCAAGCATGAGATAAATATAGTTTTTTTTCAGCCCTTGTTACACCTACGTAACAGAGTCTTCTTTCTTCTTCAATTTCAGACTGATCCCCTTGTGAGCTTCTTTCATGTGGAAAAAGATTTTCTTCCATTCCTGTCATAAAAACATATGGAAACTCTAAACCCTTGGCGTTGTGGAGTGTCATAAGCAAAACTTTATCTGAATCTTTGAGTTCGTCAGTTTCAGAAAACAAGGCTATAGATTCAAGATAATCTCGAAGCTTACTATATGGTTCATCTATTTCTTCATCATAAACATTTTCAAAATTGTAAGCAGAATTTAGAAGTTCTTCTATATTCTCAAGTCTCATCTGAGATTCCATTGTTCCGTCTTTAATCAAGTCCATTTTATAACCAGTCAGTTCAATAATTTTTTCAATAGATTTTGAAGGTCCATCTAATGAAAAGGTTTTTAAATCAATTATCAAATCCTTAAATTCAGTTAATTTATTTTTTATTCTTGGGGAAATATTGTCAATTTGTTCGAGATTTTGCAATAATTCAAAAATTGATACTTCTTGTTGATTTATATAATCACGAAGTTTTTTAACACTTGATTCTCCAATACCTCTTTTTGGTACATTTACTATTCTTTCGAATGAAACTAGGTCATTTTCATTGACAAGAAACTTCAAGTAAGAAATTATATCTTTAATCTCTCTCCTGTCGTAAAACCTTACACTTCCAATTAATTTATGATTTATATTTAGTTTTCTCAATTCCTCTTCAAATAATCTAGATTGGCTATTTGTTCTATAAAATATTGCAATTTCTGCATCTTTGTCGCTTTCAATAATTTGTTTAACTTCTTCAGCAACCCATCTGGATTCATCTTTTTCAGATCTAAACCTAAATGAGCTAATTTCAAGACCATCTTCATTGTCAGTCCAAAGATTCTTTTTAATCTTTCTTGGATTGTTTGAAATTATTGTATTTGCTAAGTCAAGAATTTTTTTAGTAGATCTATAATTTTTATCTAATTGAATTAACTTTGCATTTTTGAAATCTTTTTCAAACTCAATTATGTTTCTTATATCTGCACCCCTAAATGCATAAATACTCTGATCTGAATCGCCAACAACACATACGTTTTGATTATTTGAACTCAGTAACTCAACAAGTTTATATTGAACAAAGTTTGTATCCTGATATTCATCTACCATTACGAATTGGAACTTATTAGACCAGTAATGAAGTATTTTTTCATTTGTTTGTAGTAGCTCTACGGTTTTAATTAATAAATCATCAAAATCCATAGAGTTTGACATAATTAATTTTTTTTCATAGCTTGAATATATTTCAGCTACTTTTACTTCAAAAAATGACTCAGCATTTTGTAAAGCCTCACCCGGAGAAATCATATTATTTTTTAAATTTGAAATATGAGCTTGAAATCGTTTTGGTGAATACTGCTTTAGGTCAACATTGTTTTCTGACATACAGTTTCGAACAACCTTATTAGAATCTGATTGATCATAAATTGAAAAATTGTTTCTATACCCAATTTTGTCTCCATGAATTCTTAATATTTTTACACATAGGCTATGAAATGTTGATACCCACTTTGGTGATATTTTTAGATTTAATAAACTACCAATACGTGTCTTCATCTCTTCAGCAGCTTTATTTGTAAAAGTAATAGCTAATATCTGCTCAATATCAACATTGTGATGCTGTACTAAATGAGCATATCTATGTGTCAGAACTCTTGTTTTACCAGAACCAGCACCAGCCATGATTAAAACAGGACCATTGATAGTAGTTATAGCTTCAATCTGACTTTCATTTAGTATTTTTTTCCAGTCTTCTGGAATTCTATATTCTGATGACATTAAAGAAAGTTCAGTACTATTTTTGAAAATTTCATAATTAATTAATACCTAAAGCCTCTTCTACTTCCATGATTGTTTTTGCGGCAGACTCTTGTGCTAAATTTAAATTTTTTTCAACTATATCTTCAATATCGTTCGTTGTTAATTCTTCATATTTCTTTTTGATGGGCTCTAGGTAGTCAACGACTGTTTCAGCAACTGCAATTTTAAACTCTCCATATTGTAAGTTTTGAAATTCTTTCTCTGAATCTTTTATTTCTCTATCAGTTATAGCTGCATAGATTTCTATTAAATTACTGATGCCAGGTTTAAGTTCAGGATCATATTTTATAATATTTTCAGAATCAGTAACTGAAGATTTAAATTTTTTGAGAATACTTTCTTTTGAGTCATTAAAATATATTGTCCCATTTATATCGTCTGAGCTTTTAGACATTTTATTTTCTGGGTGTCGTAAAGACATTAATCTAGCCCCAGATTTTCCAATAGATTTTTCAGGGATAGGAAATATTTCGCCGTAGTTCGAATTGAATCTTTCTGCTATGTTTCTTGTAAGTTCTAGATGCTGTGTTTGATCATCACCAACTGGTACCTCATTTGCTTTATGAATCAAAATATCTGAAGCCATCAGAATTGGATAAGTTAGTAGTCCCGAGTGAGTTCCAAAAGATGATGATTTTTCCTTGAATTGTGTCATCCTCTGCAATTCTCCAACTTGGCAAAAATTTGATAATATCCATGACAGGTAGGCGTGTTCCTGAAGCTTGCTTTGTGTGTAAATGACAGAATTATCAAGATTAATTCCTGAAGCAATAAGAACTTTAAGCGTATCGCCAATACTCTTATTTAGATCATCTTTATTAGGTAGTCCCGTCAGAGAATGTAAATCTACAATACAAAAATAGTTCTTACTATTTTCCTCAGATAATTTTACCCAATTATTTATTGCACCAAGCAAATTTCCAAGATGAACCAGGCCACTTGGCTGAATACCGGAAAAAACTGTTTTCATATCTGCTATTCTAATAAACTAAATCAAATTGGAGAGTTTTTATAAAATCCGAATATAAATTATCAGCTTATACAGGATTGGTAAATATAATTTTAATTGGGATTTTGTTTGGATTTCATGGGCTTCTAAACAGAAGTTTATTAATTGATAATGTAAATGAAATATTTATTGTTACTACGCGAATAACACTTGTTACTTTTCTTTTATCTCTATATTGCTTTAAGGAATTTATTACTGAAATAAATAGAGATTATTTTTTAAAAGGTGCTTTAACAGGCTTTTTAGCAATCACTGTTCCAGGATGGACTTTTATATATGCATTAAAAAGTATCTCCTCTGGTCTTCAAAGTATATTTATTTCTACAATTCCTATGTTCACGGTTTTTTGGGTGTTTCTCATTTACAAAGATGAAAAGATAACTCGTTTAAAATTAGTGTCTGTCTTAATCGGACTGTTTGGACTTATCATTCTATTTGCTTCAGGTGCTACTGGTCTATCAGGTGATGGAGACATAATTACGGGTGGAACGTTAGCAATTATTGGCGTTCAAGGCCTTGCCTTGAGTAATATTACAAATAAAAAAGATTCCCAATATATACCTGCTAGAACATATCTTTTAGTACAGTGGGTTTCTAGTACAGTATTCTCAATCTTATTATTTTTTATCCTTGGTGGAGAGCTTGAAATGTTAAATCGTTCTCAATCCTTAAGATTGTCCGGTTTAGTGTTTATTGATATATTTAATTACTCTTTATTTTTTTATACAATAAAAAGACTCTCTGCGACATTTACCACTTTAGTAGATTACGTTGTTCCGATAGTTGGAATATATGTTGGATATATTTTTCTTGACGAAATTATTAACAATATCTTCTTTATTACTTTGATATTAATTTTTATCTCACTGTACTTAGCAGTTAAGGATGAGGCTCGTAATCTGGATTAGAATCAAGAGTAAGATTCAATATCTTTCTGACCATTTTTGCTGTTGCACCCCACAAAATTTCATTATCAATTTCAAATATCCAATCATTAGAATAAAACCCCCTGTAATGCCAGTTTGTTTCGTTCATGAGATTATCAATTTTTGCATATAGAACTTTTTGCACCTCATCCTTATTAAACTTTTCTGGCTTACGTTTAAGAAAACACAAAATAGGAAACACTTCAAATTTATACTCGACAGTATCAACAGAATCAATATAGCCAAATGGGCTAATCGAATTTTCTGGTATTAAAAGTTCTTCACTAGCTTCGCGAATTGCAGTGCTTACAACACTCTTATCTGTTTTTTCTTTCTTTCCACCTGGAAAAGCTATATGCCCCTTATGCGTTGGCATATTTTCAGAACGTTTAATGAACAATATTTCATTATTATCAATGAAAAGAACAGCTACGGATGCATAATTATTTTTTTTTGATTTTAATGAATCATCAATTTTTTTATAATTTAATAAATTTTCTAACAATTTATTTTTGCTTTGCAACCAAATCAACCGTAATGCCGATAGGGTTTAATACCTCCCAGGCATTAAATTTTGTTGGCGCATCAAATCCAAACCAGGTTGTATCAATTTCTGTAAAGCCTGAGATACTTATAGTGTCATTCACTAAAGATGCAGTGATAGAAAATGGGGTATCAAGTTCTATTTCTCTAATTGATAATTTTCCAACTATTGTATCTTCGACTTTTGAATCAAAATTTTTATTAGGAATAACTAATTCATCTAATTTAAATACTGCTTCAGGAAACAATTTTGATTCTAGCCATTGGGATTTAATTGCAGAGTCTCTAATTGAGCTCTTGCTCTTTAATGTAGAAATATCAACACGTATCAATAGATTAGTAATGTATAAACATGAGTCCGACTGATCACATTCAGATAGTTCTACAGTAAATTCTCCAATTATCTCACTCGTAACACCCTTAACGTTTTCGAGCCCTGCATTTAAAAATTGTTTTGGAGCTAAATATCCAACTTCGCTTTCATCTTTTTGAACAACATAAACTGTACCTTTAAAAGAATCTAGTTGAACAATCTCTGTTGTAGACGTTGAAGACTCTTCGGTTTCAATTAAAACTTCATTTGAGGTCTGCGTAGATGTTTCATAATCATCTATTGTCTGACCACTTTCACCACAAAAAACAAATAATAATAAGAAAATTGTTGAAAATTTTTTCATAAGCTCAATTTTAATGATATTTATTAAATTTATATAAAAACAATCCAAATCTTTTCTTAAAATAAAAGTATGCAAAGTAAAATTACTTTTAAAATATTTATAAAAACTTTATTTCTTTTTCCAGTTTTTATGGTGTTTATTTTTTCACCAATTTTGCTTTCAATAATTTTCGTTTCATTTTTGCCGTATGGAAAACTAATGGCTACAAAAATATATGAATTTTTTGGATGGATTGGTTTGAAGTTTGTTGGAATAAAGCTCAAAGTTGAGGGGGTGGAAAAAATTGATTTAAATAAAAGTTATGTAGTAGTTTCAAATCATCCTTCTACATTAGATATTTTTACACATATCACTGCACTACCGGTATCAATTAGATTTCTCACAAAAACTGAGCTTTTTAGAATTCCAATCTTTGGACGTGTATTAAAAGTTTTAGGACTTCCTCGAATAGACAGAAAAAATGCAAGTGCTAATTTTGAAAAAATTAATGATTCAATCTTAAAAGTAATTCAAAATAAAAATTCAATAATGATTTTCCCTGAGGGAAAACGAAGTAATCAAAAAGAACTTTTACCCTTTAAAAAAGGAGCAGCCTATATTTCAAAAGACTTTGATCTACCAATCATTCCAGTTGTTACACATAATGCACATAATCTAATGACAAAAGGTGAAGTTTGGCTTAGAAGTGGAGAAATAATCATAGAAATAATGGATCCTATAAATAACACAACAGATTACACCGTGGAAGAATTAACTTCAAATATTTACAATTTAATTGAAGATAAATTAAAAATCTAAAAATTTAAATACAAATTTTTTTATATCTTCAAAGACCTTCACATTTTCTTCAATTGCAACCTCATCTTGATGGTCTTTTTTAGTTATTAAATGAAACTCATTGAATACATTAAGACCATAGTTTAACAACTGAGAACTTAAAATATTAAAAGCTTTCTCTGCATTCCCACCAGCACCTTTTACCGATGTAACAACCCCAACTGTCTTTTCCTTAAACAGAAAATTATATCGATTATCTTCATAGGCAAGCGAAAGCCAGTCTAAAGTATTCTTCAAGTGAGCAAGAAATCCTCCATTGTAAACTGGACTAAAAATAAGTATCTTATTTGAATTTTCTAACGATTTTCTCATATCTATTATTTTTTTTGGCACTTCGTCCTGATTGTCTAATAAAAATGGAATATTTTCATAAAGATTTTCATGAATCTCACAAGAAATGTTTTGCTCATTAAGAAAATCATTTAATTTTTTTGCTAATTTAGTATTATTTGATTCTTTACTAACTCCTGCACTGAGAATTAATAATTTTGACATGAAATAATTATGTAATTATGTTTGTTATATGGAAAGTGATAAATCAACTAATTTTTTTGAACTCGACATCAGAGTAGGAAAAATATTAACAGCTGAAAAGTTTGAAGAAGCTATTAAGCCTGCTTATAAGCTGGAAATAGATTTTGGAATTAATGTAGGCATAAAAAAAACTAGTGCTCAAATAACAAACTATGAAATTAAAGATTTATTCAATCGGTTGTGTATTGCTGTAGTAAATCTTGGAGATAAACAAATTGGGCCATTTATCAGTGAGTGTTTGGTGTTAGGCTCAATCTCAGAAAATGGTGATGTGTTATTACTGAAGCCTTCAGATGAGGCGGAAGTAGGCGACAAGATTTCCTAACTTATTTTTTCCTCAAAATATTTAGGATAGAATGTTCCTACTCTTCTTCCAATCTTTTCTCCAGTATGGTTTATCAAAACATAAGTTGGAGTATTGTTTAATTTATATTTATTAATAAACTCATGATCTTTTTGCTTACTTGCGTTAATTGAAACAAAGTAAATATCTGGATTGTTCTTTTTAAATTCATCAACTATGAATTTTGAAGCTGTACAACCTAGTCAGTAATCAGAATAATATTCAATAATTGAAAATGGATAATCTGAAATAATATATGAGTCATCAACCATCTTTCTATTAGATGTGTAAAGAATCAGAAATCCAAATAATCCCAATACAAAAACACTTAGAAAATAAAGAACTGTTATGGGCTCATAAGCAATAAATATGATTGCTAAACCAACAACCCAGCCAATTGGAAGATAAAGAAGGCTGTAGAGATTTAGTATTCTAAGAAACTTTTTTTTCATAATTCAGCCTTTCAATCATATAATATACTTGATTATGGATTTCGTTAATGAATTGCGGAAAAGAGGCAACAGAATTACTAATGCCAGAGAAGTGGTTTGCAAAATTCTTGAAACCTCTGGGCATGAACATTTTACAGTAGAAGAACTTCATAAACTTGCATTAAAAAAAGATAAGAGCATTGACTTAGCGACTGTATATAGAACGCTTGAGCTTTTAGAAAACATAAATTTAATTGAACATTCCCATCAAGCTCATGGTTCAGGGTTGTATTTTTTAAAAGAAGCCTATTCAAATATTCACATAGTTTGTGAATCATGTGATGATATCGCTGACCTTGACCAAGCAACTTCTAAAAAAGTAAACAAACTTATTAAAAACAAGACGGATTTTAAAGAAATAACGAACCACTTCGTGTACACCGGTTTATGCAAAAAATGCTAATATATCTTTTATTGCAAATTATTTGCATTAAGATATACAAATATGGAAACTTCTCACTCACACCATTTAGAAACGCATAGTGACTCATATTTAGTAAAAATAAAGCCAGAGATAAAGATACTTTCCTTTTTTGGCATCATTTTATCTATTGCATTTTTAAGTTTAGAAAACAAATCCACAATCTATTTACAGGCTCTTATAGTCTTGGGTTTGTTAATTATTTCAAAACTACAATTTAAGACTTACTTAAAAAGACTTTCTATTGATATTCCTTTTATATTATTCGCTTTATTCTTGCCTTTTGTCAGTAAAGGAGACGGAGAAGTATTATCAAGTTTTTTTAATTTAAATATTTATAAGACAGGTTTCAATGAAATGACTTCAATTTTGGTAAAGATAACTCTTTGCGTCACATTGGCAATTATTCTTACTGCTACAACTTCTAATGTCGAAATAATATATGGCTTACAGAAACTAAAGATTTCTCCTTTAATAATTTCTATATTCTCTTTTGCGATCAGATACATTGATGTTTTTATTGACGAAGTGAAAAGAGTAAAAGTCTCTATGCGTTCACGAGGTTATGCTGAAAAAGGTATACGGACACTAAAACCACTAGCATTTGCTTCTGGTGCATTATTAATAAGAGGATATGAAAGAGGAGAAAGAGTATACAATTCCATGATATCTAGAGGATTTAAAGGAACACTAGAGCTTAAGTCGCGACAGTTCAATTCTTCAAATGCAATTATACTAATTGCTTTAGTTTCAGTTTCAATTTGTATCATAGATAGGTTCGCCTTATGAATGGGGGGTACCTTAGTGTAAATAATCTAAACTTTGAATATCCAGATGGCTATAAAGCACTAGAAAATGTAAATTTAAATTTGTCAAAAGGTGAAAGGCTTGCAGTTTTGGGTCCTAATGGGGCTGGTAAGACTACTTTAATTCTTCACCTAAATGGTATTCATGGTGAATTAAAGGGTGAAATTAAATTAAATGATATTTCATATTCTGAGGAAAATATTTCAAAAATAAGAAAATCTGTGGGTTTAGTTTTTCAAGATCCTGATGATCAACTTTTTATGCCAACTGTATTAGAGGATGTAATGTTCGGCCCAAAAAATTTTGGATTTAGTGAAAAACAAGTTGAGGAAAACTCAATTGAGGCCCTTAAACAAGTAAAAATGCTTGACTTTATTGATAAACCGCCACATCATTTGAGCTTTGGTCAAAAAAGGAAAGTAGCAATAGCAAGTGTTCTGGCTTCAGAGCCTGAATTGTTAGTTTTAGATGAGCCAAGTTCAAATTTAGATCCTGCTTCCAGAAGAGAACTAATAGATATACTAAAAAACCTTGATGTATCAATAATTCTTGTTACACATGATCTACCCATGGCACTAGAAATATGCAGTAGAAGTGTAATTTTAAATAATGGAAAAATTACTGCAAACGATAATACTTATAAAATACTAAAGAACGAAAAAATAATGTCTGAAAATAGGCTTGAATTGCCTTTCGGATTTGCTCTACATCATCTTGAGGATTGAAACTCTGAAGATTTAATATAGTCAGATATTTTATCAACTGCTTCAAATGATTCTTTAATGGGAAAAAAGTGCCATGCGTGCCAGAGCTTATCCCATGTTTGAAGTACTACATTTGTATTTTTGTCTCGTAATTTTTTTACGAATTCAATCGCATCATTATAAAGTAATTCATCTGTACAAACTTGAATTAAAGTATCTGGAAAGTCGTCTATATCAGCATAAACAGGTGATAGTATCGGATTAGTGGGACCATAATCACCCGCATAAAACTCTCCAACTTCATACATTCCTTCAATAATAATTGTTACGTCACTGTTCTTAAGATACTTTTTGTCTTGAAATCCATCAGATAAATCTAGCCAAGGGGAAAGAAGTATCAGGTTATCAGGTCTAATGTTAAATTCTTTATCAACTACAAGACCCGTGGCTAAGCCTCCCCCAGCTGACTCTCCCATCCAGATTGACTGCTCACCTTTGTGAAGACTGTCAATATATTCTACAGCTAGTTTCGCATCTTCATGCGCAGCAGGAAAAATATGTTCTGGACTAAGACGATATTCAAAAAAATAAATTACTAAATTAGAGTCCTGAGAAATTATCGATACAAAGTTTTTATGTGACTTAATACTTCCTGCAAAATAGCCTCCACCATGAAAATAAATACCATATTTACTAACATCAGCATTTTTAGGTGTAAATTTAAAAATTTTTACAGGACCATTTTGAATTTCTTCAATTTGCACATTTTCATTAAAAGATAATATTTTTTCACCCGAAGCATTTAAGTTTGCCCTTGAATCTATTGCGTACTCTAGCCGATCTTGGAAAGTTGGATTCTTTCGTGTTGCATCTAGCCTAATCCTGTCACGAACTTTTCTTAATTTTAATATGTTTACGTATAGTTTTGTTCTAATAAACAACGGGAGTTTTGGAATAATCTCAATTGTAAATTTTTCAAGAATTAAAGCTAATAAACTTCCCATGTTTAAATTATACACCTTTAGATGTGTACAGAAAAAATATATAATAGATTCATGAAAAACGCTTTAGGATCAATAGCAATTTTAGGATCTGGTGAAACAAGCCCAAACTTAGTAAGCGTTCATAGAGAACTACTTGAGATTTTAGATAATTCTTCTGATGCATACATGATTGATACTCCATTTGGATTCCAAGAAAATGCTAACCAGTTAGTTGAAAAAATAATAGAGTTTTACAAAGTAAGTTTAAATGTTGAGATGAAACTAGCTAGTTACCGAAAAATTGAAGAATTAAATACAAAATCATTCTTCAAATCAATTCAATTATTAGAAAATGCATCATTTATTTTTGCTGGACCAGGAAGTCCTAGTTATGCTAGCAAGTTATGGCATGGTAATGAATTTGAACAAACTTTAAAAAATCATCTAGTAAAGGGTGGTAATAGCTTATTTGCAAGTGCAGCAGCCTCAACTCTCGGAGAGCATACCTTGCCTGTTTACGAAATTTATAAAGTAGGTCAAGACCCTTATTGGGAAAAGGGTATGAATATTTTAGATGTTTATGGTCTGTCTTGTACTGTAGTTCCTCATTTTAATAACGCAGAAGGTGGAAATCATGATACAAGCTTTAGTTATGTTGGTGAAAATAGAATGAAAACTCTTTTAAATAAGTCTTATTCAAACATTCTTGGTATCGATGAGCATACCGCACTAATAATTTCTGGGAAAAATGAAACATTTAAAGTTGTTGGATTAGGCAATGTAACTGTTTTGAACAAAGAAGGAACTCATATCTTTGAAAAAGATTCTGAAGAAAAATTGAATACATTACAAAAGCTATTGATTTCTGACAAAAAAAGCTCTGTCAAAAAAATAGATAGTATTGAAACTGAGATAAATTCTGCAGATAAATCCACTTTAAAAGAAATTGCTAATTTAGAAATTCAAATAGAGTCTAGTAAGAAAAATATCGAGCGTTTTGAAATGTTAGTTGAAAAACTAATATTACTAAGATCAAAGTTGAGAAATGAAAAAAATTATGAACTTTCTGATGAAGTTAGGGATATATTAGAATCTTCTGGTTTGCAAATAGAAGATTCTGAACAAGGCATTCAGTGGAAAGTTACTGAATAGCTTTTGGATAATGTCCTAATAACTTAAATTCTTTAGAAACTTTGCTTATTTTTTCCTCAAGCTCAGATTGTTTTTCCAAGTTTTCTAATTCATAATCAATATAAAATTTATACTCCCAGGGTCTTCCCAGTATTGGTCGCGATTCAAGTTTTGTAAGGTTAATATCCAAATCACTAAAAATATTCAAAGACTGTAATAGCGAACCTGGCTTATCATCAGATATGAGCACTGATGAAACCTTATTTTTAACTTGTTTCTGATCAAAATCTATATTTCCAATAAGAAGGAATCTTGTATAGTTTTCTTCATGATTTGATATATTTTTTTCTAAAATCAAGAATCTTTCATCGCTTTCAAAATGTTCTCCAGCAATTGCAGCAGTAGTTAATTCATTTTCTTCTAAAATTTCAAATACACTTCCCGCAGTATCAAAGACTGGAGTAATTCTAAATTTATGCTTCTGTATAAACTTGCTGCATTGCTGTAATGCCTGTGGGTGGGAAATAACATTTGTAATATTTGCTATATCTGAACCTACTAGGCCTATTAAACTGTGATTAATTCTATGCACATATTCTGCAAATATTTTCAGACCACTGTCTATAAGTTCTTCATATGCTTCATTCACAGTACCTGCGATTGAATTTTCAACAGGCAGCAATCCAATGCCAGAATCAGATTTTACATAAGATATTAACTCAGTAAATGTCTCAGTCGGATGATACAGATAATCCGAGTATTCCTTTTTTAAAAGTTCCTCTGAATATGAGCCAGACGAACCTTGATAAGCAATTGTTTGTTTATTGTTCATTAATGTACTCCAGTGCTTCAATGTATCCCTGCACACCTTTTCCAATAATTGATTTAGTACTAATATCAGAAATTAAATTTGTTTTTCTAAATTGTTCTCTTTGATTTATATCTGAAATATGAACTTCAACTATATCGTTGTTTTGTGAATAAGTCTGCAAAGCGTCCCTTATTGCAATACTTGTATGTGTGTATGCTCCAGGATTGATCACAACCGATGAATTTTCATTATTAATTAGGTTTTGTATATAATCAACAATTTCACCTTCAATATTTGATTGAAAAAAAACAGTTTTGATTTTTAACTTCTTTGCTTCAGAATTTATTAAATTTTTTAACTCATCATAGCTTGTTGATCCATATTGGGTAATTTCTCTTATGCCTAAAAAATTAAGATTTGGACCGTTGATAATGTATATATCTTTAATTTTGAATCACCTCAATCAATTCATCAAAGCTTATACTAATTAAATTAGGCTGTGATATATCTGATAGTAAAACAATATCTACAGAGTCAGATTTACTTTTTTTATCATCTTTTAAAATTCCTAATAAGTAGTCGATGTCGTTTACAAATTCATATGATTTTTTGTAATCAAGTTTTTCAAGATATGAAACATACAAATCAATTACTTCTTGTGGCAAACCAAAATGTTTCTTCGATAGTTCAAGTTCATAAATCATTCCTATAGCTACAGCTTCACCGTGTGATAAAGTGAACTTTGAATCTTGCTCAATTAAGTGGCCTACTGTATGCCCAAAATTTAAATATTTTCTTTTTCCAGTTTCTAAATAATCGTCTTCTACAATATCTTCTTTAATTTGTATTCCTTTTTTGATTATCTCAGTATCTATTTTGAAATTTTCTGTAAAAACCAATTTATCAAATATTTCTTTACTACCAATTAGTCCATGTTTTACAAGCTCAATTAAGCCATCTTTATAATCTTTATCTTTCAAAGTATTGAGAAGTTCAAAACAAACTACAACACCCTTGGGTAAATTAAAAGTGCCAATTTGGTTTTTTCCATAATTATTATTAAAACCATTTTTACCTCCATGAGATGCATCAACCATAGCTAATAAAGTAGACGGAACTAATGTAAAGGCAATACCCCTTTTATATGTGCTTGCAGCAAAAGAGCAGAGGTCAAGCATAACCCCACCTCCAATAATTACTATTGCGTCTGATCTATTTAAATTTGATGAAAACATTATTTCCCAAATTTTTTCAACTGTTTCTAAATTTTTTGTTTCTTCAGAAACCTTTAAGTAAACATGACTTGCATTAAAATTGCTATGTAATTTAAATTGCTCAAGAGCAGAATCGAGAATAATTAAGCTCTCATTTGGTAAATCTTCATTAATATATTTAATTAATTCTTCACTGCTGCTTAGATAAATATTTTTAGGCATTTTGATTTTCCATTATTTCTAGTACTTTGCTTGTAGTATCTTTTAAATTCTCATTGGAAATTTTATATTCCATCATCTCGTACCTTTTTATTCTATTTTTGTATCTACTTTCAAGAATTTCTCTTCCTGTACTAACTAGTGGTCTGTTTGAATTTTTAATTCTTTCCCAAAGAATTTCAAAGTTAAGACTTAAATAAATAGTTTGATTACTTTTAAGTAAATTTTCAAAAATATTGTCATTTTCTATTGCGCCACCGCCTAAAGAAATTAAATTAAATTTGTTTTGATTTACAAAAAATTCTTTTTCTTCAATTTCTCTAAAAAAAATCTCTCCTTTTTCTACAAAAATATTATCTATCTGACCATACTTATTCTCTATATTTTCATCCAAATCAATACACGTATATTTAGTTTGTTGTTTAATATTATTTAAAATCGTAGTTTTACCAACACCCATAAACCCACATAAATAAAATGAATTATTCATTTTCATATTTCATAGACCAAGTTTTATTTGCCAAATTAAAGCTATCAAGAGTTATATCTTTTATTTCATTAACTCTTTTTAAAATTAGTTCTTTATTATCTCCTCCTGTATTTTCAATCAGGGAATTTAAAAGGTCTATAGATATTACACTTTCAAAAATAGGAACAGCTCTAGGCACTGCACAGGTGTCAGACCTTTCATAGTTAGTTTCCGTTTCTTTCTGTGATGCCAAGTCAACACTTTTTATAGGAGTCAAAGTTGTACTTATTGGTTTTAAATAAGAAGTTATCATAATTGGCTCCCCTGTTGACATACCTCCCTCAAATCCACCTAAATTATTTGTGATTCGTTCAATATTTTGTTCATTTAAAACTATTTGATCTTGTACGGCTGTGCCAAAATCTTTAGATGCTTCTATACCACTGCCAACCTCAACTGCCTTAACGCTCTGCACAGACATCATAGATGAAGTAAGTTTTGCGTCTAGCTTTCTATCAAAATGAACATAGCTACCGCAGCCTGCAGGAAAATTTTTTGCAACTAATGTTATAGAGCCACCTAAAGTGTCCTTTTTCTTTCTTGCCGTTAATATTTCATTTATCATTAACTCACTTACTTCTTTATCCGGACATGACACTTCAGATTCATCAACAAGTTTTTTAATTAGACCTATTTCTTCTAAATCAATATTTTCTAGCTTTTGCTGACCAATAGATGAAACATAACCTACAACTTCAACTCCAAGTTGACTTAGGATTTGATGACAGATAGCTCCTATTGCGCATCTAATTGCAGTTTCTCGTGCACTTGCTCTTTCAAGTGAAAGCCTTATGTCATCATGTTTATACTTAAATGTCCCGACCAAGTCTGCATGTCCTGGACGAGGAACTACGAAAGGTTCTATTTCTTTATCCTTCCAATTTTTCCAGTCTTTATTGATAATCTTTATTGCTATAGGACCACCCGTTGATAAATTATTAATTACTCCAGAAGTAATAAAAATCTCATCTTTTTCAATATTCATTCTTCCGCCAGAACCTAAAGATTTTTGTCGTCTTGCTAAAAACTCATCAATGTAATTTTTACTTACTTCAAAATTTGATGGGATACCTTCTATAATTGCTGTTAATTCTGGTCCATGACTTTCACCAGCTGTCAGATATTCAATTCTCATAATCTATCCTTTCTACAATTTCCTTGTAAGCTTCGTTAAATTTTATACTTTGTCCTGTCCATATATTAAACGAAGATATTGCTTGAGCAATTAACATTATTGTTCCATCAATTGATGTCACATTTTTAGGAATTTCACTTGTTAGTTTCTTTGATACACCATATCCAAAGTTGAAGAACAATTCTAATTTTGAAAAATTAAGATGACTTATAGGAAGTTTTTCATTTTCATATGGTGGCATTCCTAATGGCGTAGTATTTATAATGACCTCAACATCACCAGCTATCTGATTAACCTCTGTATAAGTGAAGTCTCCATCTTTTTTATTTCTAGAAACTGTATACACCTTATTATTTTCTGATAACGTATACTTCGCAGTTTGAGCACTTCCTCCGCTACCAAGAATAAGTACAATTTTGTCATTAATATCAAAATTGATAAATTCAAAAGTTTGATTAATACCATCGACATCTGTGTTTGATAATAAAACATTGTTGCCATCTACTTTTACGGTATTTACAGCTTTAATATTTTCAACAACTGATGATCTCGAGACATTCTTTAAATCTTTAGATAAATTATATATGTTTTCTTTATGAGGAATCGTTACATTATATCCATCAAATTCATCATTCAAACTTTCATAGATGTCTAAAGTAAAATTCTCAATTGGTAATTTTTTATAAGCAATATCAATATTCGAAATTTCAGAAAGACTTTGATGTATGTTTGGAGAAAATGTCTTTGTTAATGGCCAACCTATTATCCCTAATCTAATTGTCATAATTTGCTCCAATTTTTTCAAGATCTGAAAAAAAACTGGGGTAAGAATCTGAAATACAATTTATGTTATCTGGTTTAATACCATTATTAATTGCTAGATTTGCAATTACACCAGTCATGGCTATTCTGTGGTCCTCAAAAGTTTTAATTTGTCCAGATTTTAATTTTTGAAGGCCATTAACTTTAAAACCATCAGGATTAACTTCTATATCTCCACCCAGTGATTGAATAAAGTTTTCCATAGATTCTATGCGGTCTGATTCTTTTATTCTTAGCTCACCTGCTCCAATAACAGTGGTAACTCCCTTAGCTTGCGTCGCCAAAAGAGTAAATATTGGAAATTCATCTACCATGTCAGACACATCTTCCTTATTAATCTCAACAGAAGATAAATTAGATTTTGAAACATGTATATCTCCTACTGATTCGTTATCTCTAACTTCTAGATTTTCAATTGATATTTTTGCGTTCATTCGTTTTAATATTTTTAGAAAACCAATTCTTCTTTCATTGAGCAAAACATCTTTGATGATTAATTTTTTACTTTTCATAAGACCAAGAGCTATCAAAAATGCCGCTGAGGAAGGGTCTCCAGGCACGGTGTAGTTAATACTTCTAAGACTTGATACAGGTTCTATTGTTATAGAGTTGCCAAGTCTAACGGTATTTACTCCCATTAAATTTAACATTCGTTCAGTGTGATCTCTTGTCGGTAGCTCTTCAATAACAGTTGTCGGAAATTCATCATGATAAAGTGAGGCAAGAAGAAATCCACTTTTAACTTGTGCACTTGGTTTATCTGAATAGATACTTTCAAATTTATAATCTTTTGGTTCAAAATTAATTGGTAATTTGCCCCTGGTGTCTTTAATAGCGGCTCCCTTTTCACTAAGTGGCTTTACTATTCTTTTCATTGGGCGTTTAATTAATTGAGTACTACCGGTTAATTCAGACTTGAAATTTTGCTTTGACAAAAGACCTGTAAGTAGTCTTGCAGTGGTACCAGAATTTACTGCATTAAGTGGGCCTTCAGGTTGTCTCAAGCCATGTAATCCTACTCCGTGAATCTCTACTTCATTATTGTTGATTTCATTTATTTCTACTCCTAACTGTCTGAAAATCTGTATCGTAGCTTTTGTATCTCCCGACAATAAAATATTTTTTATTCTTGAAACTCCACTTGCTAAGGAACAAAGAATTACTGCTCTATGAGAAAGAGACTTGTCTCCAACAATACTTAAAGTGCCTTCAATTTTCATTATGTGAGGTCTCTTTCTCCAAACTTTTCTGCCAAGGCCCTGCGCCAATCAACGGTATCTGACAAATAACCTAACATAATTTTCTCGTCACTAATTTTTTGAATTTGTTGAAGTTCCGATATTAATTTATTAATTAAATCTTTTACATTGTCAACATTTGTTAGATACATATCAGAAATCATATTTGGTGAAGTCCTAGATAGACGAGTAGCTCCATCAAAACCTCCAGAGGCTAAATTTATCAATTCATTTAAATCTTGCTCTTTCATAGCAAGTGAAACTAAAGCAGAACTTAGAATATGCGGCAAGTGACTTGTCAAAGAAATTAACTCATCGTGTTTTGATTGATCAATCCATATCTCACTAGATTCAATAGCTTTTATAAATTCTGTAACTACTGCCTTGCTTTGCTCATCAGTTGATCTTGTTTCACATAGTAAAAATGGAGCTCCTTCGTACATTTCAGGAGTTGGTTCCCACGTACTATTGTCTGCGATACCGCATAGTGGATGTCCTCCTATTGCAGGAATAGTAGATGTATCCATTTTTTTACAGATAAGATCTTTTGTACCTCCTAAGTCAACAATTGCTCTTGACTTCAAAGATGGTTCTGAATCAAAATAATTTAAAATTTCATTAATTGGAATAGCCAAAACTATAAGATCATACTCTATAGACTCATCATGATCCAATGATATAGCCGAGAGCTCTTTTGCCCGCCTAACATTTTCTTCTAAAACATCAGACCCACTTACTTCAAAGCCACTGTTTACTAATTTGATTCCCAAATTTGTTCCCATTAAACCAAGACCAATAATATGAATTGTTTTTAACATTAAAGTGACCTTCCAACCGCCTTTGCAACAATTGATGCTTTATTTATTAAAACCTCTAGTTCGCTTGGAAGTAATGCTTGTGGCCCATCACATAAAGCTTCCTCCGGCCTAGGGTGGATTTCAATTAATAATCCATCAGCACCAGCAGCTATAGCTGCTAAAGCAACTGGCTCAACTAAAGTATTGTCACCAGTTGCATGACTAGGATCAGCTATTACAGGCAAATGACTGTTCTGCTTCAAAAAAGGAATAGCATTTATATCAAATGTATTCCTTGTGGCGGTCTCATAGGTTCTAATACCTCTTTCACACAACATGACATTTTCATTGCCTCTTGATAGGATGTATTCACTTGCAAGTAGTAGCTCGTCCAAGGTTGCAGACAATCCTCGTTTTAACAAAACCGGTAACTTTGATTCACCAACAGCTTCGAGGAGTTTAAAATTCTGCATGTTTCTTGCACCAACTTGTAAAACATCAACATATTTTTCCATCATTGATAAATGTTGAGCATCCATAATTTCACTAAATAGCGGTAATGAAGTAATTTCAGAGGCCTCTTTCAGCATTTTTAATCCATCTTCGCCCAATCCCTGGAAACTGTATGGTGAGGTTCTTGGTTTAAATGCGCCGCCTCTCAAACCATTTGATCCTGCTTCCTTTGCAGCCATTGCAGTTTCGATTGTCTGTTCTTGTGTTTCAGCACTATCTGGACCAGCAATAATTGCAATTTCATCACCACCAATCTTAAGGTTTTGTATTTGAATGACTGAATTTTCTTTTTTGTAGTTTTTGCTTGCAAGTTTGTACGGTTTTCCAACTGGAATTACTCGACTTACATTTGGTAAAAGTTTCATCACAGCACGATGGTCATCATTTACTTTACCACTCACTGCTACAACGCTTCGTTCCACGCCAAATATGACTAGTGGTTCATGTCCCTGCTGTATTGCCTTTTCTTTTACCTTCTCAATATCTTCTTCAGTATGAGACTCTTTCATTACTATTATCAATTTTCCTCCTCAAAATAAAAAAATCGGGCTTTTGCCCGATTTCACAATACACACTTTAGGGCAACTTATATGTGCTCACTAAAGTAAAAGTATGTGTTATTTAATTTCATTAAAGAACATGGTAGCACAGAATTTAGTTTTGCAAATAATTTTTATCTATCGGGTCTCAAATTTTTTGCTTCGCCTAAATAAACATGATTAACTTCTGCTGAATCACTGTTTAAATTAATTAAGACACGGATACAACCTTCAAGATCTCCATCTATATCAGGTGCAAGTGTATCTATTGCAGCAACAGAAAACATTCCAAGCTCTCGAAAAGCTTTTGCTGGAAATGCTTTTGTTAGCTCTTTAGTAACAGTAAAAATAGCAGATTCTATATCGTCTTCCGTAATTGAATTTTGTTCAAAAATCTCACTAAGGAGTAATTTAGATGAGTCTAAAATACTATCTTGATTGTTCTCTACAACTGCGATTGCTCCACGAATACTTTTCATAATATTTGTTTACTATATAAAAAGAGTGGAACAATGTCCACTCTTTTTTAATTCTTAGATGTAATTTACTTACATCATACCTTCCATGCCACCCATTCCTCCTGGAGGCATTGGTGGTTCATCTTCTGGCTCTTCAGCTATCAAAGCTTCAGTTGTTAATACTAACGATGCTATAGATGTAGCATTTTGAACTGTTGATCTTGTTACTTTTGCTGGATCTATCACACCTTCTTTTACTAAATCAGTTGTTTCACCAGTTGCAGCATTAAGACCTACATTCCCCTTTTCAGACTTAACTTTTTCAACCATAACGCCACCTTCATAGCCTGCATTGACAGCAATTTGTCTTAATGGAGCTTCTAAAGCTTTTTGAACAATATTTCTTCCAACTATTTCGGCTTCAGTTCCGCCTGAAATTTTATCGATTGTGTCCTGCGCTCTAATTAATGCAACACCGCCACCAGCAACAATTCCTTCTTCAACAGCAGCTCTTGTTGCAGCTAAAGCATCTTCTATTCTCATTTTCTTTTCTTTAAGTTCAACTTCGGTTGCAGCACCAACTTTAACTACTGCGACACCGCCAGAAAGTTTGGCTAATCTTTCTTGGAGTTTCTCTTTATCCCAGTCTGAGTCTGAATCATCAATTTCTGCTTGAATTTGTTTTACTCTACCTTCAACATCTGCTTTTTTACCTTTACCATCAACAATTGTTGTAGCGTCTTTTTTTACTACAACCCTTGCTGCTTCACCAAGCATATCTACAGTAGTGTTTTCAGTTTTTAAACCAAGCTCCTCAGATATGACTTCTCCGCCGGTTAATATAGCAATATCTTGAAGCATTGCTTTTCTTCTCTCCCCAAATCCAGGAGCTTTTACAGCAACAGAAGTAAATGTTCCTCTTAATTTATTTACAACCAAGGTTGCAAGAGCTTCACCTTCAACATCTTCTGCAAGAATTAAAAGTGGTTTGCCTGAATTCATAACTTTTTCAAGTAATGGTAATAAATCATTCACTGCAGTTATTTTTGAGTTAACTATTAAAATATATGGATTTTCCATTACAGCTTCTTGTCTGTCAGCATCTGTAACAAAGTAAGGAGAGATGAAACCCTTATCAAATTGCATACCGTCTGTAAAATCAAGTTCCATTCCAAAGGTTTGTCCCTCTTCCACAGTGATAACTCCATCTTTACCAACTTTATCCATTGCTTCAGCAATTGTTTCACCAATTTCAGCATCTGCAGCAGAAATAGAAGCAACCTGTGCAATCTCATCTTTTCCACCTATAGACTTTGAAAAACCTGCAATAAAGTCAGTTACACTTTCTGACGCCTCAAGCATTCCTCTCTTGACTTCAATTGGATTTACACCAGTAGCAACTGCTTTCATTCCTTCATTCACCATTGCTTGTGCAAGTACTGTTGCAGTTGTTGTGCCATCACCAGCTACATCATTTGTTTTCGATGCAACCTCTTTTGCTAACTGTGCACCCATATTCTCATATGGATCTTCTAAATCAACTTCTTTTGCTATTGTCACTCCATCATTTGTGATTGTTGGAGCTCCCCATTTCTTCTCTAAAACAACATTTCTGCCTTTAGGTCCTAGGGTTACTTTAACTACATCAGCTAGTTTATTTACACCAGCTTCGAGTCCTTTTCTTGCTGCTTCATTAAAAACTAATGTCTTTTTAGCCATTAACTTCTCCTCTTATTAACTTACTTTTGCAAGAATATCTCTACTTGAAAGAATAAGATATTCTGTGCCTTCAATTTTAATTTCTGTTCCACCATATTTCGAATAAACGACTTTGTCGCCTTTATCAACGTCTGGTTTTATCTTTTCGCCGTTATCATTTGGCTCGCCTGGACCAACTGCTACTACTTCACCTTCTTGAGGTTTTTCTTTTGCAGTATCAGGAATATAAATCCCTGATGGGGTCTTATTGTCTTCTTCTGACAATGGTTTTACTATAACCATGTCTCCTAGTGGTTGAAGATTCATATATATTTACCTCCTAAATAAATATCCACATTGTGAATTTAATACTGTCTTGTTTATATATGTAAAAAAATTTTCTAAAAATTATACAATTATTGAACTCAAACGCACATCATCAGTGTTTATATCGTTTGTTATCAAATTGTTTTGTGCGGCTACACAAATCATTGCAGCATTGTCGGTGGACAATTTTGGTGTTGGTAAGTATATATTAAGGTCTTTTTTCTCTGCAAAAATATTCATTTTTTCTCTAAGTCTTGAATTAGCCATTACTCCACCTCCACCAGATATACTTTTTACGCCAGTATCTTCAACAGCCTTAACAAAGTTTGATAAAAGTGAATCAACTATAGCTTCTTGGTATGAAGCTGCAAAATCAGATCTAGTTACTTTATCTTCAGAATCTAGATTATTTAAAAAATTTGTAGCTGCTGTTTTTAAACCTGAAAATGAATAATTATATTCATGTTTTGTTTTTGGCCTGGGGAGATCTATTTTTGTTGGGTCTCCACCTTTACCTATTTTTTGAATTGCAGGACCTCCTGGAAACCCGAATCCACAAAACCTAGATAATTTGTCAAAAGCTTCACCCGCTGCATCATCTATTGTTGTGCCTAGTAGTTGGTAATTACCCCACTCTTCAACTAGTACAATTTGTGTATGGCCACCTGAAACTAAAAGTGTCATGAATGGTGGTTTCATTGTTCTATTTTCAATTAATGGTGCTGCCAAATGTCCTACCATGTGGTCGACAGTTAGAAATGGTTTGCCTATAGACCAAGCTACTGACTTTGCAAAATTATAACCTACTACAAGACTTCCAACGAGACCAGGGCCATCTGTAGTTGAAACAATATCAATATCTGAAATTTGTAAATTTGCACTATTTAAAGATGAATGAAATATATTTCTTATCATCTCAGCATGTGCTCTTGATGCAACTTCAGGAACTACACCACCAAATTTTTCGTGTATATCTACTTGTGATGAAATTGTATTTACTAATAACTCATCACCTTTTAGTATCGCAATAGCTGTTTCATCACATGAAGTTTCAAATCCAAGAATTATTTGGTTATCAAGCATATATTTTCTCCAAGTGAAATAAGTTAGCATCTTCGTTTACATAATAATTTTTTCTTACACCATATAGTTTGAATCCGAATGATTTGTACAAACTCATAGCTATATCATTTGATTGCCTAACTTCTAACAAAATTTTGTTGAAATCAGATACTTCAAAATAAGAAATTAGTTCCTTTGTAAGTTTTTTTGCAATTGAATTATTTCTATGACTTTCCAATACTCCAATTCCTAAAATATGAATATCAAAGAAAGTTTTTTGAATTGCAAGATATCCTACAATTTGATTATCTTGTTCAAAAACCCAATATACAAACTCTCCATTATTAATTTTGTTATTAATCAAAACACTATCCCAAGCAGTCTCAAATAAACTTTTTTCTAATTTTGCTAACTTATCAGCTAATTCAATTGTAGATTTTTCAATAATCTTAATCATGGAAGTTGACCTTACCTTCTAAACTTTTTGTTGAAAATGAGACATCTGGTTCTCGCATATACTCAAGCCTGACTTCATTAAAATTTGGATAATCTTTATTTTTAAATAATTCTTTTCCAATATTAAAAATATTTTCAGATGACACATGTTCAGGAGACCCAAATTTAATGTATGAATTTTCACCAATTAAATTTTCATTCAAGCTGTGCCAATCTCCTACTACAAGTTTTTTATCATTATCTTCTTCTAATTTAATCTTTAGGTTTTCAGCATTTAAAACTTCTGGCTTAGAATCTCTTACTACCCCACCCGGTACTGGCTTATATAAACAAAAAGCATATTCCTCTCTCTTGATGTCAATAATTGTACAAATCTTTCTGTGGCCTGTGTGTGCTGCGAAAGCTAATGCGTCCAGTCCATTTACTGGCACCAATGGGATTCCGAGACTGCCACACACTCCCTGTGCAACAGCTAGTCCAATTCTCAGACTTGTATAATAACCAGGTCCAATATCAAGATATACTACGTTAATATCGGACTTCTCTATTCTTGACTTTTTGGTTATTTCATCGATTGATTTCATTAATAGATTCGTAGTGCCATTTTCTGATAAAACAGAACTGCTGGAAATCAGTTTATCATCGTGTATGGCTACAGAAATATATTTTCCTGAAGTTGAAATAGATAAGCTATACATTTATAAAAATTCCTCTAGTCTGTTCATCGACTATATTAATTTCAATCAAATCCATTATAGGAATATTTGCTTCGGCCATTAAATTCGCCCACTCAATTACAACTAAAGTATTTTCTTCATTTAAAGGTAAATCTAAGTCGATAAACTCTGACCAACTACCGAGACGATATAAATCTACATGAAATATTTTTATTTCGCCAACTTCATAATTTTTGACAATGTTAAAAGTTGGAGAAGTGACAATATCATTGCATCCAAAGAATTTTATAATTTTTTTTGCAATAGTAGTTTTGCCTGCACCCAAAGGACCTGCCAATCCAATAATTTTTGGAAGAATCAAACTTTTTAAATAGCTGTCAAGAAAGCTGTCTAAATCATCTTCTTTAATTAAATTACTCAATTTCAACCCTTTCAAGTCTTTTCGATATGTTTGTTAAAATTTCCCACTCAATTGTTTTATTCCATTGAGCAATGTCAAATACAGAAATATTTAACTTGCCGTCCATAGAATTGCCTAAAACAGTTACTTCATCATCAATTTGAACATTTATATCAGTAACATCAAATAATATTTGATCCATTGTCACCCGTCCAATTAAATTACAAAATTGATTATTTACAATGACTTTTCCATCAGGAAATGAATTCCAAGGATATCCATCACCATATCCAATAGGTGCTGTCGCAATAATAGAGTCTCTAGATAATCTTTGTGCTTTTCCATAAGATACTGCCTCACCTTTTTTTCTTACTTGTAAATTGGAAACTCTTGTTTTGATTTCCATAGTTGGTATTAGTTTATTTTCATTTTCAACTGCTGTAATTTGAACACCATATGCGGCAATCCCAACTCTTGCCATGTTAAAAGAATTGTCGAGTTTGTATAAAGAAGATGCTGAGTTATCTACATGTAAAAGCATGTTGCTTAAATCTATATTTGAAATAGTCTTTTCAAATAATTCAATCGATTTTTTAGTCTCAGTTTCATCAGTATCCGCCAAAGGAAAGTGTGTACAAATACCTATGAGATTTAAATTTGAGTCTACTATTTTTTTATATAAGTCATGAAACTTCTCTGGAGGGCATCCTAGTCTATGCATTCCAGTATCAATTTTGAGATGAACGCTATATTCATCTCCTGTCTTAATCAAAGTATCAATAAAGCTTGAGTTATATACTGTGAGATCTATATCATTTGCTTTTACATTTTCTAACTGATTTTTTGAAGGTTCAGCAAGTAATAATACCCGGGATTCTCCATATACTGTTTTGACTTGAATGCCTTCGCCAACAGAAGCAACAGCAAACCATTTAATACCAGATTCTTTTGCGTTTTTTACAGCCCATTCTAAACCATGACCATAGGCATTTGCTTTGACAACTAAACATAGTTCTTTTCTTGATAGATTTTTTAGTACTTCAATATTATGAAGATAATTATTTTTATTCAGGTAAATATACCCTCTATCCATTTTTATTGTCAACCTCTGAATGCTTTTGTCCTTTTGGTTTTCGTACACCAAGCGCTGCTCCAATTGCAACGCCTACAGCTATCCATGTTGGTTCATTTGTAGCAGCAAAAAGTGCTACTCCTATTGCTGTGCAAACACCAATCCAATTTCCAGCATTGTAAGAGTTTGTAAATTTATTATTCATTTTTATTCAACTGTCACAGATTTAGCTAAATTTCTTGGTTGGTCGATTGACTCACCATTAAGGTTAGCAACATGATAAGCAATAAACTGAAGTGGAATGATGGATATAACCGTAGTTAGAATTTCATTACTGTCAGGAAGTGTGACATATTCATCAGAGATATTTTCTAATTTTTCTGATTGATTATCACCAATTGCAATCACATATGCTCCTCGAGCAATAACCTCTTGTACATTACTAGTTGTTTTGTCTAGTAAGTGATTTTGACTTGCAGTAACAATAATTGGTGTTCCATTTTCAATCAAAGCTAAAGTACCATGTTTTAGCTCTCCAGCAGCTAATGCTTCTGCATGCAAGTAAGAAATCTCTTTTAGTTTTAAAGCACCTTCTGCAGCCAAAGCATAATCTAGGCCTCTTCCAATAAAATAAATGTCATTCTTTTTATAAATTTTTTCAGAAATGTCTTTTATTTGTTTCTCACAAGCCATAGTCTGTTCGATCAATTTTGGTAGTTCAGCAATCTCATCAAAAGAAACGTCTAATTTATTTGCAGAGTCCCAATGTTTAGCTAAAAGTAATTGGCCAACTAACATTCCAAGATAAGCTTTGGTTGAAGCTACACCTATTTCTGGACCAACGTGCAAGTAAAAAATACTATCAGCCATTCTTGCTAATGAACTGCCTACAACATTAACCAAAGCAAGAACATGGGCACCATTTCCCTTCAAAAGCTCTGTTGCAGCAATTGTGTCCATAGTTTCCCCAGATTGAGAAATTACAATACCTAAATCATTTTTTCCAACAATTGGTTCTCTATATCTAAACTCTGAAGCAAGTTCAACACTGACCGGAACTCCTAGGACTTTTTCAAATAGGTCTTTTCCAAATAATCCAGCGTGGTAAGCAGTACCGCATGCAACTATCCAAATTTTTTCATACTTTGATGCTTGATCTAGCTTAATTGGAATTTCCTCAGAAGTTGTTTCAAGTCTTCCAGAAATAGTTCGTTCGATTACTTCTGGCTGTTCCAGAATTTCCTTATACATAAAGTGGTCATACCCTGCCTTCTCAGCTTCAGAGACCTCCCAGTCTATTTCTTGAATTTCTCTTTCTATTTCATTCAAATCCGAATCAAACAACTTATACTGACCATTTTTAATTTCTACAAAATCGCCATTTTCAAGAAATATCATTTTTTTTGTGTGTTCTAATATTGCTGCTGAATCAGATGCTAGAAATACCTCATTATCTCCAACTCCAAGAACTAGCGGACTCATAAGTCGTCCTGCAACAATAGTTCCTTCTTCTTTAGTTGTAGTTACCACTAATGCGTAGGTTCCATCTAAAGTTTTTGCAACATCAACTACAGTTTTTAATAATTCACCATTCCATTTCCTGCTTAACTCCACGGCTACAACCTCGGTATCAGTATCTGATTTAAATTCAAATCCGTCTTCTAAAAGATCTTTCTTAATTTCTGCATAATTTTCAATAATCCCATTATGAATAATTGCAAATTCTCCACCGTTATCAGAGTGGGGATGAGCATTCACATCATTTGGTACACCATGTGTAGCCCACCTTGTATGACCAATTCCTAAATTGCCTGATACAGGATTATTTTTTAAATGATCTTTTAAAACGTTGAGTTTACCTTCTTTTTTTTCGATAGTAATTTTGCTTCCATCAGAAATTGCTATCCCTGCAGAATCATATCCACGGTACTCTAATCGTGATAATCCATTGATTAAAATTGGTAACGGTTCTTTTGGGCCTGAATACCCAACTATTCCACACATTTTATCTCCATTCAAACGAGCAGGTTAAAATAAAGACTGCTATAAATTATCTCTGTTCATAGATTTCTCCATGTTTTTAAACAATTTATTACGACTGCAGAGCCGAGTATGCATCCGCCGAATTTTTCGATAACATACTACCTCGTCACCTTTTTCAAGGCCTGGCGCTAATTGCTCGTTAAGATAATTATAAGAAACTTATTTAAGTTTGTAAGAAGTTTTTAATTTTGTTGATTAGATTATTGCTAAATTCTGCAACAGAATCTTCATCTCTAGCCTCAACAAGAACTCTAAGCATTGGTTCAGTACCAGAATTTCTTATTAAGTATCTACCATCTAGCTCTTTTTCTTCAGCTAGCAACTTAGCTATAGTTTCTAATTCTTTAATCTGTTGTATATTAGGCATATCGTTCAGTTCTAAATTAACAAGCTTTTGTGGATATTCCTCAATATTGTCTTCACGAAATTGTACTAATGTTGTTTTGAAAAAAGATAAAGCTTTTAGTGAATAAATTAATGTTAAAAGTCCGTCACCTACTGGAAGCTTATCTGAAATTATAATATGACCAGATTGCTCACCCCCAATAGAAGCATTGTGTTCTACCATAGCCTCTGCAACATACTTGTCTCCAACAGCTGTTTCAATATTTTTAAAATTGTTTTTTTCAATCGAATTTTTAAATCCAAAATTAGACATTACGGTTGAAACAACAACATCGTTCTTAAGCTGATTAGTTGAGGATAAATATTTTGCTATTAGTAGTATTAGTACATCGCCATTACAAGTAGCCCCACTTTCATCAACCATAATTAATCTATCAGCATCACCATCAAATGCAGCTCCTAATTGTCCATTTTTAAGTTTGTTTATTAAATTATCAATATTTGTCGCACCACTATCTAAATTTATGTTTTTACCGTCAGGATTATTTGCAATAATATTAAATTCAAAGTCATTAACATCTAGCAACTTTTCAATTATTTTATAAGCAGAACCATTTGCACTGTCAACAACTAGATCAAAACTTGTTAAGTCAAAATCAATAAGTTGATTTAGAAATTCAAAATAAACTTTAAAACCTTCTTGAGATTCTTTGAAGCTAGTGTGTGTATTTGGTAAAGAAATATTTTCAATGTTAGATTCGATTGCAAGCTCTATTTCATCTTGGAGCTTAGAACCGTTTTCATCAATTAATTTAATTCCGTTGTACTCACTAGGATTATGTGAAGCTGAAATTACAATACCAAGATTATGTCCAAAATGATTCAATAACACTGGCATAGAACCTGACGGCAATACTCCATAATTGATTACTTCAATATTTTCTGAAAATCCTTCACATATCCAATCCAAAATCTCTAACGAAGAATTACGAGTATCTAAAATAACAGCAACTGAAGTTGGTTTTAGAATTTCTTCAACTGAACATGCAACATTTGAAACTATCTCTTTAGTTAAGTTTTCATTTGGAATACCTCGGATTCCATCAGTACCGAAATATTTTTTCAATTTGTTTTTTATCTCTTAGTAAATTGCTCGGCTCTTCGAGCTTTTTTAAGACCGTATTTCTTTCGTTCTACCTTGCGAGCATCTCTTGTTAAAAGTCCTGCCTTTTTAAGCTTAGGTCTAAGTTCAGGATTCATCTTGATTAATGCTCTTGAGATTCCTAATGCTACAGCATCAGATTGTGCTGAAAGACCGCTTCCATTTACATTTACAACCATGTCAAATTTGCCTTCAAGATCTACAACCTTGAAAGGTTTTTCAATAGTCATCTTCATAGATGGACTCGGAAAGTATTGTTCAAAATTTTTTCCATTAAATTTAAAATTACCATTTCCCTCTGAAATTGTAACTCTAGCAACTGAAGACTTTCTTCTTCCGGTTCCGTAATAATTATCAGCCATTATCTTCAACCTTCTTTATATTAAATGCTAGTTCTTTTGGATTTTGACTTTCATGAGGGTGATTTGCATCTGGATATATATGTAATTTTTTCAAAACTGCCCTTCCTAATCGATTTTTCGGAAGCATACCCCAAACAGCTCTTTCTATAATTTTTTCAGGCTTTCTCTCTCTTAATGAGTTGAAGCTCTCTGATTTTATTCCCCCTGGATATCCTGAATGAGAATGGTACATTTTTTGTTCAGGTTTTTTTGAAGTAATCCCTATCTGACCTGCATTTATTACTACTACATGATCTCCAACATCTAAGTGCGGAGCATATTGAGGCTTATGTTTTCCACGTAAAATTTGAGCTATTTCACTTGCTAAACGACCTATGGGAAGCCCTGAAGCATCAACTAAGTGCCACTCACGCTCAGAAGGTTCTATCCCTTTAAATGTTGTTTTTGTATTCATTTATCAATCTTTAGAATTGTAACGAACTACTAGTATAAAGTGCATATATATTTATGAAAACTAGTATTTAACATTCCAAAGAATTAATCCATTCGGTGGTGCTATATGATTTACTCTTTGTTTTTTTGGATCATCAAGGTTTTGAATAAGGTCGTGATACGAAATTTTGTTTTCACAAAAAGCTATTTGAGCACCCACCAAATTTCTTACCATATTTCGAAGAAATGAATTACCAATTACGGTATATTCATAATAATCTCGCTTTTTTATCCATTTGCTCTTAGAAATCTCCCTATTCGGATTTTGATTTTTAGATATTTTTGAATATGAAGAGAAATTATGCTCTCCAAGAAATAATTTTGATGCTTTATTAAGCATTTTTATATCTAATTCTTTTGAATATAAAAAGGATTGTCTTTTTAGATAGGGATACCGTTGATTATTATCAGATACAAAATATTTGTAGGTCCTCTGAACTGCATCATGTCTCGCATGAAAATTTTTTGTTGTTGGTTTAAACGAATTAATTGAAATGTCACGTCCCAAAAGGGCGTTCATTGAATTGATGATCTTATGATTTATATGTAAATTTGTTTTTAAACTTAAGATCTGCGCTTTAGCATGCACACCAGCATCAGTTCTGCCTGAATAGTTTAGTTCATAATCATTGGTGAATACTTCTAAGACTTTTTGAAACTCTCCCTGAACTGTTATCTTATCTTTTTGTATTTGAAAACCATAATAATCTGTTCCATCATAGGAAATACTAAGCTTGTAGTTTGTCATTTAAACAAATATACGAATTGGATCAGAGAAAAATATTAATATAACCAAATATGTCACTGATGATATGCTTGAAATTCTCTTCTCAAGAAGAAAAGCTGCTGAAAGTGCCTTAGTCAAAACAAAATACATCCAGCCGAAAATAATTAGAGTTAAGATCTGAAAAATATTTTGAGGTAGTGAAATATAGTTATTAATTAAAATAAATATTCCAAAAAAACCTAATACTCCATGTGCATAACCAGTGAAAACTAAAAGGTTGGTGATTTCAATTATTGTATTAAAGGCTCTAGTCAATAAAAACCAGGAAGCTAAAGTTGCAAATAGCCATGCGAACACGCCGTCAACCAAACCATAAAATACAATGTCACTTATATTTACTGAAGTCGAATTGAAAATAAATGGAAGATAAATACAAAGTAGGCTAACTAAAACTACAATCAGTGCATTTCCAGATTCATATCTGTCGTTACTGAATCTTATATATACGTCTTGATTCAGGCGAATAAATTTTTGAAATTGTGACCAGATATCTTTTAGTGAATTCAAATCTAAACTAGTTCTAATACAGCTAGCTCTGTGCCATCACCTTGTCTATAAGTTGTTCTTGTAATTCTTGTATATCCACCATTCCTATCTTCATACTTAGGACCAATTTCATCAAAAAGTTTGGCAACAACAGACTTATTTTGAATCATCTTTAATACCTGCCTCCTGTCATGAAGGGTTCCACTTTTAGCTTTAGTGATTACTTTCTCAGCGTAGGGCTTCACTGTTTTTGCTTTTGTGACAGTTGTCTCAATTTTTTCATACTCAATCAAAGCACTAATTAAATTGCTTATTATTTGATCCTCATGTGATGAAGAACCGCCAAGTCTCTTGCCTTTAGTAGGTTTAGGCATCTGCCATATCTCCTGAGTCAAGATCGGAACTTGTTGGTAGACTGAGTCCTAATTCATCAAGTTTTGCAACTAGTTCATCTAAGCTTTTTTGACCAAAGTTTGTTAAATTAAGCAAATCGTCTTCTGTATATTCTAAAATTTGGCCAACTGTTGTAATATTTTCTCTTCCAAGACAATTTCTTGGCCTTTCGGATAGATCCAAGGCATCTACAGATAACGACAAGTCTGGAGAACTTCCTTCAGAAATAGTCAATTCGCCTAATTCTAAACCAACACCTTCATCAATGTCAGCAAATAGCTTCCAAAGCTCTCCGAGTGTTTTACCAACTGATGATATAGCTTCGCTTGGCTCAATTGAACCATCTGTTTCTACATCGAGTGTTAGCTTATCATAATCAGTTACCTGACCAACTTGAGTTGGAGAGACACCATAGCTTACTTTTACAATTGGAGAAAATATAGAGTCAATAGGTATAAAATTTGAATCGCTTGTTTTATTTTTATCAGCGAGCCTATATCCAACACCGTGTGCAATTGAAACTTCCATATCTAAAGTTGAATTATCAGAAAGAGTACAAACTTTTAAATCTGTATTTACAACTTCAACACCAGCAGGGCATTGAATTTGTGCAGCAAGAACATCTCCAGGACCTTTTGCTTTAACAGTCAGGGTGTGATTTTCTTGATCATCGACTTTGAGTACAAGCCTTTTAAGATTAAGGAGAAGGTCAAGAACATCCTCTACGACTCCAGGTATAGATGTAAATTCATGATTTACTCCGTCTATTTTGATTCCAGTTACAGCAACACCAGGGACTCGAGAAAGCAAGGCTCTTCTCATAGTATTACCTAAAGTTAGGCCAAATCCTGGCTCAAGTGGCTCAATTACAAATTGCGTTCTATTTTTCCCAAGATTTTCTTGAGTGATTTCTGGTCTTTGCAGCATTAACATTTTATTCTCCTCTCAAATTTTTACTTTGAATAAAGCTCTACTATTAGTTGTTCTTCAATCTGCGAACTAGCATCACCTCTTGATGGTTCTGCATTAATTTTTACAGATTTCTTTTTATTATCTACATCTAGCCAACTAGGTATTACATTGTCCTGGCCGGTGTCTATTGTATGTTGAATAATTATTAAATCTTGACTAGCATCTTTGATTTCAATTAAATCTCCAGGTTTTACTTTATAAGAAGGTACATCTACAAACTTTCCATTAATTTTAAAATGCCTATGGGACACAAGTTGCCTTGCCTGAGGCCTTGTGGAAGCAAAGCCAGCCCTATAAATAACATTGTCTAACCTTGACTCTAAAAGAATTAATAGATTCTCACCAGTAATACCTGGCATTCTTGTAGCCTCTTTGTAGTAGTTTCTAAATTGCTTTTCTAAAACACCATACATATAACGTACTTTTTGTTTTTCTTTTAATTGAGTTCCATAATCTGTTTCTCTGACTCTTTTTCTACCATTTTCACCTGGTGGAAATGGTCTATCTTGAAGCGCCTTGTCGCCTTTTCTATTTTCAAAAACGTTAAAACCTATTCTTCTTGAAACTCTTACTCTAGGTCCAGTATATCTAGCCATTATCCTCTTCTTCTTTTCTTTGGTCTGCACCCATTGTGTGGTGTAGGAGTGATGTCTTTAATAGTTCCCACATCCATTCCCATATTTTGTAAAGTTCTAACAGCAGTTTCCCTACCTGCGCCTGTGCCACTAATAATTATATCTAGTTTTTGAACACCATATTCTGTAGCTCTCCTAACTGCTTCTTCAGCTGCTACTTGTGCTGCATAAGGTGTTGATTTTCTTGAGCCCTTAAAACCTACAGAACCACCAGAAGTCCATACGATCGTTTCTCCAGAAGGATTAGAAATATTAATTATAGTATTATTAAAACTTGCTTTGATATGTGCAACTCCCGCAGGCACATTTTTTTTGACTTTCTTTTTTGTTTTTTGATCAGCCATTATTTAAGTGCTTTCTTTTTACCAGCTATGGCAAATCTAGGACCTTTACGTGTCCTTGCGTTAGTGTGCGTTCTTTGGCCTCTTACAGGAAGTCCTTTTCTGTGTCTTAAGCCTTGATATGTTCCAATTTCTGTTTTTCTTCTAATGTTTTGTGACACGTCTCGTCTTAGGTCACCCTCAACTCTAAAATTTGCTTCAATATATTTCCTAATTTGAGCGACTTCATCATTTGTAAGATTACTGACTCGAGTACTTGGATCTATTTTTAAGTCGGAACAAATATCTTCTGCTCTCTTTGAGCCAACACCATGGATGTACTGTAATGATGCAATAACTCTTTTTTCTCTAGGAATATCTATGCCTGAAATACGTGCCATTAAAACTTAACCTTGCCTTTGTTTATGACGAGGGTTTCTTTTATTAATAACATAAAGCTTGCCTTTTCTTCTAACGATTTGATCGTTAGGGCCTCTCTTTTTTATACTGGATTTAACTTTCATTTATGTCTCCAAATTATCCTACCTCTTGTTGGATCATAAGGTGAGACTTCCATCTCAACAGTGTCCCCTGGTAAAATTCTAATGTACCTCATTCTCATTTTTCCTGACACATGTGCCAGTATCTCTGCACCGCTTTCAAGTTGCACCTTAAAAGAAGCGTTTGGTAGGGTCTCCATAACTGTTCCTTGAACTTTAATTATGTTTTTTTCGTTTTCTACCAAAATTAGCCTTGATTATGTGACCGATTTACTAGATTAGTGCGATTTGAAACTATTACAAACACAAAATTAAAATAAGTTTTCTGTAAAAACACTTGTTCCTTCCTCAGTTAATCCAATAGTATGTTCCCAGTGGGCTGATTTTTTTCCATCAATAGTCTTAACAGTCCACCCATCCTCGTCAACCATTGTGTCTTCAGAGCCTAAATTGAACATAGGCTCAATACAAATTGCCATTCCAGTCTTCAATTCAAATCCAGTATTTTTCTTACCGTAGTGAGGAACCTGTGGCTCTTCATGCATTTCCTGTCCAATCCCGTGGCCTACATAATTTTTTACGTTTCCTAAATTCTTTTTTGTAGCTATTTTGTCAATTTTGTGACCTATCGTGCCTAGTTTTTGACCATCTTTGACAAGTTTTACTGCTTCACTAAGTGCATGCTTAGTAGTATCAATAAGAAACCTATCTTCATCTGATATTTCTCCAACACCATAGGTAAAAGCTGCATCAGCATGATAGCCCTCATAAGAGACCCCAACATCTATTGAAATAATGTCACCTTCTTGAATGCGAGTATCATTTGGTATGCCATGAACTATTGCATCATTAGGTGAGGCACAAATATAAGCTGGATACGGCCCATGACCGGGAGGTGTGTATCCAAAAAAGCTAGAATTAACATTTGATATTTCAATAATATTTTTTGCAATATTATCAAGATCTTTAAGCATCATTCCAGGTTTAGTTTTATTAAATATTTCATAATGTATATTTGAAACAACTTTTCCAGCCTTGATCATTTTTTTAAAGTCCTCAGAAGATTTATAAGTAAGCATATTTGGTTTTAAAACTCTCCTGAAATTAAATTGTAAATATTATCGACTTCCCCCACTGCATTAATTTTTACAACAAGATTTTTTTTGGTGTAGTACTCAATTAGTGGTGCAGTGTCTTTTTCGTAAACTTCAAGTCTTACATTTACAGATTCTTCTGTATCATCACTTCTGCCACTAGTCTCACCTCTGTGAAGGATTCTTTTGACAAGTTCTTCATGATTTGCATCAAATACAATTACTTTGGCAATTTTGAATTGATTACTAATTTTGTCAAGACTTTCTGCTTGAGCAAGTGTTCTAGGAAAACCATCAAGTATGGCTCCATTTTTACAATCTTCAGAATTAAGTCTCTCAATGAGCATTTCAATCACCAGTGAATCTGGTACAAGTTTTCCCTCATCAAGAAGTGTTTTTGCTGTATAGCCTAATTCGGTTCCACTGCTCACGTGTTCTCGAAGCATATCTCCAGTTGATATATGTGCAAAATTTTTTTCTTTAGCTATTTTTGCTGCTTGAGTTCCTTTTCCAGCTCCGGGAGGACCTAGAAAAATTACTAAATTGCTCAATCAATAAATCCTTCATAATTTCTCATACTAAGCTGACTTTCAATTTGTTTCATTGTTTCTAATGCAACACCCACTGTAATAAGAATTGATATTCCACTGAAGCCAAGAGGAATATCCCAAATTACAGAAGCAATTGAAGGTAGAACTGCGACTGATGCTAAGAATACTGAACCTGGTAGAGTAATTCGATTTATGATATGTGACAAATAATTTGTAGTAGATATACCAGGCCTTACACCAGGAACGAATCCTCCCTGTCTTCTGATCATATCTGACTGACGAACTGGATCAAATTGAATAGTTGTATAAAAGTAGGTAAAGAAAATAATTAATATTCCTAAGAAAAATACATAAAACCATGTAGTACCTTGAGAATTAGCCAAATTGATATCAATCCAATTTCTAATAGCAGCAGTCACATTATTATCTTGAGGTAAAGATGTAGCAACCAAAGCTGGAAAAAATAAAATACTGGTTGCAAAAATTACTGGGATAACTCCTGCACTATTAACTTTAAGCGGTATATATGTACTCTGACCTCCCATTACTTTTCTACCTCTGACTCTTTTTGCAAATTGAATAGGAATACGGCGCTGTCCTTGTTCAACATAAATTATTCCTACAATCATTAAAATGAACATAATCATAAGAAATGCAAACTGTCCAACTCTACCTTGTCCCGCAGTGACCTGATAAGAGCTTCCAAATTGTGATGGCAATTGACTTACAATACTTGCAAATATTATCAAAGACATTCCGTTGCCAACTCCCCTTTGAGAAATAAGCTCACCAATCCACATAATAAATGCTGTTCCAGCAGTCATAGTTAATACTATTAGGCCAACTCTTGAAGGTGTGTAATTAGGAATTAATGAAATACCCCCAGTCAGGCTTCCTCTCGAGAACAAGTAAGTCAATGCAGTAGATTGCAATAGCGCTAAAACTACTGTTATATATCTTGTCCATTGCGTAATGACTTTTCTACCTGATTCTCCTTCTTCCTGAAGTTTTTGTAATCGTGGTATCACTACAGTTAATAATTGTAAAATAATACTTGCTGTAATATAAGGCATAATACCTAACGCAAAAACTGAAAAAGTCTCTAAGGCACCTCCAGAAAATAAATTTAATAATCCATATATTCCAGCTTGGGATCCAGAATCAGTAAGTCTTTGAACAGCATCTAAATCAACACCTGGAACAGGAACGGCTGCTCCTAATCTATAAACAGCAAACATAAAAAGTGTGAAAAAGATTCTTTTTCTTAAATCTGGAATTTTAAAAATGTATCTAAAAATAGATAGTTGCATAGTTACTCTTTAATAATTTCTACAGAACCGCCGGCACTCTCAATTTTACCTTTAGCTACTTCACTGATGGCATGAACTTTCAAATTAATTTTCTTGGTTATTTCACCATCTCCTAATATTTTTACTAAACCTTTTTTTCTTGTTAGCCCCATTTCCCTCAAGATATCAGGAGTAACATCTCCTTCTAAACTCTTTTCTTCAAGTTCGCTAACATTCACTACTACATATGACATTTTTGCTGCATTGCCAATACCTCTAACTTTAGGTATACGCCTGTAAAGAGGTATTTGGCCACCCTCGAAGTATGCAGGAACTGTTTTTCTTGCTCCAGTACCTTTAGTTCCCCTACCGGCTGTCTTTCCTCTCTTGCCTGCTTCGCCTCTACCTTTTCTTAATTTTTGTTTAGTAGAACCAGGGGTTGGCTTTAAGTGATGAAATCTTAACTTTTTCATTTATTTAATTTCCTCTATATCAACAAGGTGCTCAACTTTATTAAGCATACCTTGAATCATTGGATTGATCTCTCTTTCAGTAGATGAATTAATTTTTTTTAAACCTAGGCTTCTAACTGTTTCTCGTGCTTTAGGAGTTTGACCAATAAGACTTCTTTTAAGAGTAATTCTAACTTTCATCAGCTACTTTCACTTTTTTTTCAGCTTTAGTTTTTTCATATGCTTTTACTAACCCAGGAGGTGCAACTTCGGAGGGTTTTTTACCTCTAAGACCAGCAACCATATCTGGAGTTCTTTGATTGAGTAAACCATTAATTGTTGCTTTTGCAACATTTAGATGTGTAGGTGAGCCAAGTGATTTTGCTAGGATATCTTTAACGCCTGCTACTTCTAAAACTTGTCTAGCAGCGCCTCCAGCAATAACACCGGTACCTGGAGCAGCAGGTTTCAAAAGAACTTTTGAAGAACCATGTTTTCCAATAATTGTGTGAACAATTGTTGAACCAGCCATTGGAATATCTTGCACATTCTTTTTTGCATTTTCGATAGCCTTTTGAATAGCTAAAGGAACTTCTGAGCCTTTTCCATATCCAATTCCAGCTCGCCCATTTCCATCTCCAACAGCAACGAGTGCGGTAAAAGCAAAATTACGACCGCCTTTGACTACTTTTGCAACTCTGTTGATATGAATTACACTTTCTTGAAGTTCTATTTCAGCCATTAAAATTCTATTCCTTTTTCTCTTATACCATCTGCTAAAAATTTAACTCTTCCATGGTAAATATAACCACCTCTGTCAAACACAGCTTTTGAAATCTTAAGATCATTTAATTTTTTACCCATTAGTTCTCCAACTTCCTTGGAAGCTTCAATTGACAATGTTTTTGTTTTAACTTCTTTAGAAAGGGTACTTGCAGATGCGATAGTAACTTGATTTAAGTCATCAATTGCTTGAACATAAATGTTATTGTTGCTTTTAAACACAGCCAGGCGTGGAACAGTTGCTGTACCGTTAATCTTTTTTCTTATTCTTATTTTTCTATGCTGTCTTTTGTCTTTTACTTTCATATATATTTATTTATGCTCCTGCTGTTACTGCAGCCTTACCTGCTTTTCTTCTGACGTATTCATCTTGATATCTGATTCCTTTTCCTTTGTAAGGTTCAGGAGGCTTAATAGCTCTAATATTTGCTGCAACTTGACCAACAAGTGCCTTGTCAATACCCGATACAATTATTGTGTTTTGATCAGGAACTTCAAAATTTATATCTTCAACTTTTTTAAAAATTACTGGATGGGAAAATCCGCATAAAATCTCTAAATCATTGCCCTTAAGTGTTGCTCTATGACCAACACCTTGAAGCAATAATGTCTTCTTGTATCCTTCTAAAACACCTTCTATGTTATTTGCGACTAAAGATCTATAAAGGCCATGCAGGCTTCTTACTTCAGCAACGTCAGATGTTCTGGAAAAAGTTAATTCATTTTCGTTTACTTCATACTTTATACGTTCATCAACAATTTCAGTGGATAATTCTCCTTTTGGACCCTTTATGTTGATGAAATTGCTATTTATACTCAGTTCAACTTTTTCTGGAATTAAAACAGGCTTATTTCCTATTCTACTCATGACCATACCTCACAAATAAGCTCTCCACCCAGTTTTCTTTTTCTTGCTTCAGAATCTGGTAATAAACCTCTTGAAGTAGAAACTACTACTGTTCCTAAACCTCCATTGTTTCTTGGAAGCGAGTCTGAACTAACATATAGCCTTCTACCAGGTTTACTTAATCTATTCATACCTGCAAGAACTGGAATTCCATTATCCGAATATTTTAAATCAATTTCAATTTGTTTTTTCGAGCCCTCACCAGAAACCTTAACATCAGTAACGTATCCTTCTTCTTTCAAAAGTTTCGAAAGTTCTAATTTAAACTTTGAATGAGGAACAGATACTGATGGTTTATTGACCATTGAAGCATTTCTTATTCTTGTTAAAAAATCGGAAATAGGATCTGAATTCATATTTACCAAGAAGCTTTCTTAATGCCAGGTAGCTCGCCTTTTAATGCAAGGTCCCTGAAAGTGTTTCTTGACATACCAAATTTCCTGAGTGTTCCTCTAGGTCTTCCAGTAACTTCGCATCTATTTCTATGCCTTGTAGGCGATGCATCTCGAGGCATCTTTGCAATCTTTTTTTGAGCTTCACGCTTTTCATCGTATGAAGTGTTTGGGTCTTTAATAATCTTTAGTAATTCTTGTCGTCTTTCTGAGTAAACAGATATAGCTTTTTTCCGTTGATTATTTTTTGCTATTTTACTTGTTTTTGCCATAATTAATTCTCCCTAAATGGAAATCCTAGCGTTTGTAATAATACATAACCTTCGTTGTTATCGTTAGCAGAAGTACAAATAGTAATATTCATACCTCTTATGTCTCTAACTTTGTCGTACTCAACTTCTGGGAATACTAACTGTTCATTTAAACCAAGTGTGTAGTTGCCATTACCATCAAATGATTTTTTGCTAAAACCTCTAAAGTCTCTAACTCGTGGTACAACAACTTGAATAAATCGATCATAAAATTCCCACATCCTGTCACCTCTTAAGGTTACAGAAGTACCAATTGGCATACCTTCTCGGATTTTAAAACCTGCAATAGATTTTTTTGCTCTTCTAATAACAGGTTTTTGACCTGAAATTGCAGTTAACTCATCCACCATAGATTCTAAAGCTCTGCCATCAGTTGCTGCTTTACCATCACCAATATTGATAATAATTTTTTCAAGAGTTGGAATTTCATTTACATTTTTTAACTGTAAATTAGACATAATTTTTGTCTTCAACTCATTATTATATTGTTCTTTAAGTCTAGGAATCATGCTTCATCACCTGTCTGGGCTAAAACTCTATATTTTTTACCATTTTTATCAAACTTGTAACCAACTCTTCCAGCATGCTTTTTAACTACTAGTGCAACATTAGAGACATTTATTGGCATACTCTTATCAATAACACCACCTTGCATAGTTTGACCTTGAGGTTTTTGATGTTTTTTGTTTATATTTACACCCTCAACCAAAACTGTTCCTTTTTTTGGAAAAGCTTGTAATACTTTGCCTTCTTTTCCTGTATCTTTTCCTGATATAACTTTTACTGTATCGCCTTTTTGTATTTTCATTACAAAACCTCCGGAGCTAATGAAACAATTCTCATAAATTTCTTTTCTCTTAATTCTCTACCAACTGGCCCAAAAATTCTAGTGCCTCTAGGTTGTTCTTGTTCATTAATAATTACACATGCATTCTCATCAAATCGTATATAAGTTCCGTCTTTTCTTCTTGTTTCCTTTTTAGTTCTAACAACTACGGCCTGAACAATATCTCCCTTTTTAATCTGGCCACCAGGTATAGCATCTTTAACAGTCGCAACAAAGGTATCTCCGAGCCCAGCATATCTTATTCTTGAACTTCCTTTAACTTTTATACACAGAACTTCCTTTGCGCCAGAATTATCAGCAACTTTGAGTCTAGATTCTTTCTGAATCATCTTGCCCTCTCAACAACTTCGGTTACTCTCCATTTTTTTGTTTTTGAAAATGGTTTAGTTTCCATAATCTTTACAGTGTCACCAACTTTTGCATCAAAGCTTCCATCATGCGCATGAAGTTTTCTCGTTTTTTTAACAATTTTTTTGTATTTAGGATGTGGAAACTGTAACTCTATAGCTACTGTTACTGTTTTTTCTCGAACATCAGAAACAACAATTCCTGTTCTTATTTTTCTTGAAGTTCTCTCTAAATTTGACATTATTCATTTACCTCTTTGTTTAATTCATTTAATTTTTCCGTCAATACAGTGTTTGCTTGTGAGATTTCTTTTTTTATTTTTTTAAAAACAGATGTGTCTTCAAGTTGGCTTGTAGCAAGTGCGAATCTTGAATCCATAAGATCTTTTTTTAGATCGATTATTTTATTTTCTAACTCTTGAACAGAAAGCTCTCTTAAATCATTTACACTCATACTGTATCTCTCTTAACAAGTTTTGTTTTCATAGGCAATTTATGTCCAGCCTTTCGCATTGCTTCTCTAGCAACGTCCTCAGGAACACCAGAAATTTCAAAAATAATGCGACCTGGTTTAACTACTGCAACGTAATATTCAACCGCACCTTTACCTGATCCCATCCTGACTTCTGCTGGTTTTTTTGTGATTGGCTTATGTGGAAAAATATTAATCCATACTTTACCACCACGTTTCATGGTTCGAGTAATTGTAATTCTTGCAGCTTCAATTTGCCTTCCAGTTACATAAGAGGTTTCAAGAGCCTGAAGTCCATAATCACCAAAGGTAACAACATTTCCACCTTTTGAATTACCTTTTCTTCTACCTCTGAAAGATTTTCTATACTTTGTTTTTTTTGGCATCAACATAATTTACTCTTCTTCTAAAATTGATTTTTCTTCTAAAATTGATTTTTCTTCTTCAAATTTTGCTTGAGCAGCTTCTTTAGTAATTTTTTTACCGCCACCTGCTTCTACAATTTTTGAAGCCTTTTCTTCATTTGCTTTTTTACCGCCACCAGCTTCTAAAATTTTAGATTCTTTATTTTCACCAACCGCAGCTTCGGCTCTTGATTTAACAGATTTAACTCTTCCTGCTGCAGGGCCACCACTAGCTAAATTAGCTTCTGCAGATATTTTTTCTTGTCTAAGCTTGTTTGATCCAACTACATCCCCTTTGTAAACCCAGACTTTTACACCTATAGCTCCTACAGTTGTGTGAGCAGCTGCTCTTCCAAAGTCAATATCAGCTCTTAATGTGTGTAGTGGTACTCTTCCTTCTCTATACCACTCTCTTCTGCCCATTTCAGCTCCACCAAGTCTTCCAGAACACTCAACTCTCACACCTTCAGCACCTGCTTTTAATGCTGCTGATACTGCTCTCTTCATGGCTCTTCTAAATGCAACTCTATTTTCTAACTGATCTGCAATTCCACGAGCTAAAAGCTGAGCATCTAGTTCAGCTTCCCTTATTTCTATAATGTTTAATTTCACAGGTTGCTTAGAAAGCTTTTCAATACCTTTTCTTAACCTATCTGCTTCAACACCTTTTCTACCAATTACAACACCTGGTCTTGCGGTATGAATGTCTACAGTTAATGTTCCACCTTTATCTCTTCTTTCAATATCAATTCGAGAAACTGCTGCTTTAGGTAATTCTCTAGATAGAAAATCTCTAATTTGATAGTCTTGGTTAACTAAAGTTTTATAATCTTTGCTGTTGAACCAGCGTGACTTCCAATCATTTACAATCCCTATCCTAAAAGCATATGGATGTGTTTTTTGACCCATTATTCAACCACACTTTCTAATTCAATCAATAAATGAGTTGTCCTCTTATTGATTCTTCCAGCTCTACCTCTAGCTCTTGGTCTAAATCTTTTTAATGTAGGACCCTCATCAGCTATAGCTTTTGAAATATATAAGTCTGATGCATTTAAATTGTAATTAGCCTCAGCGTTTGCAATGGCGCTCTGAAGTAGTTGTTTTATTTCAGTTGCAGCTTTTCTTTTTGTAAATGTTAATACATTTAATGCATCCTGAACTTCAAGTCCCCTTATCAAATTTAAAACAAGTCTCATTTTGTAAGGTGATTGCCTTAGATACTTGCTTTGCGCTTTTACTGTTGTTTTTTCCATTAGCTTTGTCCTGGATGTCCTTTAAATGTTCTTGTTGGTGAAAATTCTCCGAGTTTATGACCAACCATTGCTTCAGTTATAAATACAGGTAAATGTTGTCTTCCATTATGAACAGCTATTGTTAACCCAACCATTTCAGGAACAACAGTAGAACGACGACTCCATGTTTTAATAACACCTTTATTTCCAGTGTTTTGAGCTTCTTCAACTTTCCTTAAAAGATGCTCATCCACAAATGGTCCTTTTCTTAAACTTCTTGACATATTAACTTCTACCTTTTTGAGATCTTCTTCTAACAATAGATTTGTTACTATATTTATTTTTCTTTCTGGTTTTCTTTTCAGGCTTTCCCCAAGGGCTAACTGGCACTCTACCACCAGAAGACTTTCCTTCACCACCACCAAGTGGGTGATCGACAGGGTTCATTGCAACACCTCTAGTCTGGGGTCTTACACCTTTCCATCTATTTCTACCTGCTTTACCTAATTTTGTTAATTCTGCTTCTGCGTTCCCAACTGTTCCTACGGTTGCTCTACAATCCATTGGTACATTTCTCATTTCGCCGGATGGAAGTCGTAATAATGCTAAATCACCCTCTTTGCTCATCAACTGTACTGAAGATCCAGCTGAGCGTGCCATTTTTGCTCCACCACCTGGTCTTAACTCAACTGCATGAACAAATGTTCCGGATGGTATGTTTCTTAAAGGGAGGCAATTGCCATCTTTAATATCTGCTTTTGAACCTGACTCAACTATAGAATCAACTTCAATACCGTCTGGTGCAATAATATAAGCTTTTTCTCCATCTACATAATGAAGCAATGCTATTCTTGCATTTCTATTTGGGTCATACTCTATTCCAGCTACTCTAGCTTGAATTCCATCTTTAACTCTTTTGAAATCTATTACTCTATATTTTTGTTTATGTCCTCCGCCTCTATGGCGAGATGTAATACGACCTTTGTTGTTTCTTCCGCCAGAAGACTTTTTTGATTGAAGAAGGGATTTCTCTGGTTTCTTTTTGGTGATATCTTTAAAATCAGTTGAAACTTGGCCCCTCATGCCTGGTGTTACTGGTCTAATTTTTTTTGATCCCATTACTATACTCCGAAAGCTTCTATTGTTTCGCCTTCAGAAAGCGTAACAATAGCTATTTTTCTATTACTTTGCTGTCCAAACACATAACCAAAACGTTTTTTCTTTCCTTTTCGATACATTGTATTGACCCTTAAAACATTGACATCAAAAATCTGCTCAACAGCTTTTTTTATTTGAGGTTTATCAGTTTTTGGATGAACAAAAAAAGTATATGAATTTGAATCAGCTATTCTGTCGTAAGATTTTTCAGAAATAACGGGAGCAATTAATACATCTTCTAAATATTTCATTGCTCTTCTCCTACATATTGCTTTATTGCATTAGAAGAAAAGATTGTATCGTCAGTTGAAATGATATCAATTGCTGCGAGCTTTTTGACTGAAACTAATTTAGCATCTTTGATGTTTCTAAATGACTTAAATAGAGCCTCATCTTCATCAGAATAAACAAATGTGAAACTTCTTTTAATTCCAAATTCGTTTGTAGAGGACACGGCTAATTTTGTTGATGGTACTTCAAATCCTCCACCGTCAATAACAAAAACTGATTCCTCTGAAATTCTTTGTGAAATGGCCATAACCAAAGCTTTTGATTTCATTTTTTTAGGAGTTCTGTCCTTATAGACTCTTGTTCCAGGACCATGTGCTACGCCACCACCAACAAACTGAGGAGATCTCAATGAACCTTGTCTTGCTCGTCCTGTTCCTTTTTGAGCCCAGGGTTTTGCTCCAGTCCCCGATACCTGTGCTCTAGTTTTTACTGAAGCAGTATTGTTTCTAAAATTAGTTCTACTGCCCTTTACAACTTGATGAAGAAGTCCAATATTGATTTCATCAATTGGATTAAAACCGTACTGTTTTTTGGTAATTTTATTTTCTTTAGTATTTAAAGTATCTATTTTTACACTCATCGTTTTACCTTTACAGCTTTTTGAACTTTTACGATATTACCTTTATTTCCAGGTACTGACCCGTTTACAAGTAAATAATTTTTTTCTTCATTAAGGCCAACAATTGTAACTGACTGAATTGTAGTTTTGTCATTTCCCATTCTTCCAGCCATTTTTTGCCCTTTAAATACATGACCAGGATATGAGGCATTACCAATAGAACCACCTGCTCTATGAACCTTATGTACACCATGACTAGCTTTTTGGCCTGAAAAATTATGTCTTTTCATCACTCCTGCAAAGCCTTTTCCTTTTGATATGCCTGAGATGTCTACTTTTTGTCCAATTTCAAATATGTCAGAAACTTTTACAACTGTACCAGGACTTAATTGAAAATCTTCATCTACTTCAACTTCAAAAACTATTTCACCTGGTTCAGATTTATATTTTTTAAAATGGTTCTGTATTGGTTTTGTTGGATTTTTTTTAGTTCCAATAGTTAACTGTGCTGCGCAATAACCATCAATAACATTATTTTTTACTTGCACAATCCTACAATCGGAAACATCTAAAACAGTAACTCCAAGTGCTTTAGAGTTTTCATCAAAAATTTGTGTCATTCCTACTTTGCGAGCAATTAAAGTATTCATAATTTAATCTCTACCTCAACTCCAGCAGGTAAGTCGAGTCTCATGAGAGAGTCCACTGTCTTTGGTGTAGGCTCAACGATATCAATAAGACGCTTATGTATTCTCATTTCAAAATGTTCACGTGACTTTTTATCAACATGAGGAGACCTAATAACACAATATCTATGAATTTGAGTTGGTAAGGGAACAGGACCTTTTACTTTAGCTTGTGTTTTAAGAACTGTTTCAGCAATTTTGCGTGCAGATTCATCAACAACATAGTTGTCGTAAGCTTTAAGCTTTATTCTGATTTGTTGTCCTTTTGCCATTTTTTCCTCAAAAAAAAACCGGGAGTTTGAATTCTACTCCCGGTTAATTTTTATTACTCGATAACTTTTGTCACCTGTCCAGCTCCAACAGTTCTTCCACCTTCTCTAATTGCGAACTTCACTCCTTCTTCCATTGCAATTGGGGAAATTAGTTCTACAGAGATGGATACATTGTCGCCAGGCATAACCATTTCAGTACCATCGCCTAGAGTAACTTCTCCAGTAACGTCAGTTGTTCTGAAATAGAATTGTGGCCTATATCCTTTAAAGAATGGGTTATGTCTACCACCCTCTTCTTTTGTAAGAACATAGACTTCAGCCTCAAACTTTGTATGAGGTGTAATTGATCCAGGCTTTGCAATAACCTGTCCTCTTTCAACATCTTCTTTATCTACTCCACGTAAGAGAAGACCGACATTGTCACCTGCTCTACCTTCATCAAGAAGCTTTCTAAACATCTCAACACCAGTACAAACTGATTTGGTTGTTTCTCTTATTCCAACAATCTCGACTTCTTCGTTTACATTGACAATACCTTGCTCAATTCTTCCTGTTACAACAGTACCTCTACCAGTGATAGAAAATACATCTTCGACAGGCATTAAGAATGGTTTGTCTACTACTCTTGTTGGTTCTTCAATATATGAATCAACTTGGTCCATTAATTCTTTAACAGCGTTGATTCCTTCTTCCTTGCCTTCAAGAGCAGCAAGTGCTGAACCTTTAACGACAGGAACATCATCTCCTGGAAAGTCATATTCGTTTAATAATTCTCTAACTTCCATTTCTACAAGATCTAAAAGCTCATCATCATCAACTTGATCGACTTTATTAAGGAATACTGCAATAGCTGGTACACCAACTTGCCTTGCTAGTAGAACGTGTTCTCTAGTTTGTGGCATTGGACCATCTGCTGCAGAAACAACCAAAATTGCTCCATCAACCTGTGCCGCACCTGTAATCATGTTTTTCACATAATCAGCGTGACCAGGCATATCTACGTGAGCATAATGTCTGTTTTCAGTTTCATACTCAACATGAGCAATCTGGATTGTGATTCCTCTTTCCCTCTCTTCGGGGGCTTTATCAATATCTTCAAAAGCTGTAACATCTCCTGAACCAGCATCAGCTAAAACTTTTGTTATAGCGGCCGTCAATGTGGTTTTACCGTGGTCAATGTGTCCCATTGTACCAACGTTCACATGAGGCTTGCTACGGTCAAATTTTTCCTTTGACATATTTTCTCCTTTTTTTTGATCTAAACCTTTTCAGGCTTAAACTTCTACCTCTACTCCACGAATACTCGCAGTTATTTCTTTAGTTATGCTGTCTGGTACGTCCTCATAACTATCAAACTGCATCGTAAATGTTGCACGGCCTTGAGTTCGAGAACGCAAATCAGTTGCGTATCCAAACATTTCTGATAATGGTACTTTTGCATTGACGACCTTTGCAGATCCTCTTTGCTCCATTTCAGCTATCTTTCCTCTTCTTGAGGAAAGATCTCCGACAACATCTCCCATGAAATCTTCAGGTGTTACCACCTCTACTGTCATAACTGGTTCAAGCAATTTAACTCCAGCTTTTTTTGCACCATCTTTAAGAGCCATTGATCCAGCAATTTTAAAAGCCATTTCAGAAGAGTCAACATCATGGTAAGTTCCATCTTTAAGTGTTGCTCTTATATTGACTAGTGGATATCCAGCTAAAACCCCAGTTTCCATTGCCGCTTCGACCCCTGCATTGACAGAAGGTATGTATTCTTTCGGAATTCTTCCACTTTTAATTAAATCAACAAATTCATATCCTTCATTAATTGGCTCTAACTCCATAATTACATGACCATACTGACCACGACCACCGCTTTGTCTAATATATTTGGCTTCTACATCAGTTTTTTTCTTTAAAGCTTCTCTATAAGCAACTTGAGGTTTTCCAATATTTGCTTCAACTTTGAATTCTCTCTTTAATCTATCAACTAATATATCTAGATGTAATTCGCCCATTCCAGAGATTATTGTTTGACCCGTTTCCTCATCTGACTGAACTCGGAAAGTCGGATCTTCTTCGGCTAATTTTTGAAGTCCTTCTGATAATTTTTCTTCATCAGCTTTTGATTTTGGCTCAATAGCGACAGAGATAACTGGCTCTGGGAACGTCATTGATTCTAATTGAATTAATTGAGATGAATCTGATAAAGTATCGCCTGTTTTAGCATTCTTTAGCCCGACACCTGCAACTATATCTCCTGCACAGATGAAATTGATATCTTCTCTAGAGTTAGAATGCATCCTAAGAATTCTTCCTAATCTTTCTTCTTTTCCTGTAGTGGTATTGGTAACCTTGTCACCTTTATTAAGGGTTCCTGAATAAACTCTAAAATATGTAAGCTTTCCTACATGAGGATCACTAACAACTTTAAAAGCGAGAGCAGAAAATGGTTCTTCATCACTATGAGATCTTGAAAGTTCATTTTCTTCATCTCCAGGTTTAAATCCTGTAACATCTTCAATATCAAGTGGTGAAGGCAAATAGTCAACTACAGCATCTAGCAAAAGCTGGACACCTTTATTTTTAAATGCACTTCCAGCAAGAACTGGTACAAACATTCCCTCAAGAGTACCCTTTCTAATAGCTTTCTTAATATCTTCAACCGTTAACTCTTCGTCAGCAAAGTATTTTTCTAATACATCATCATCTGCTTCAGCTACTACGTCTAAAAGTTCTTGCCTTTTTGATTGTGCTTCTTGGAGCATGTCTTCAGGTATATCACCAATATCCCATTCGGAACCGTCATCTTTAGACCAAGTATGAGATTTCATTTCAACTAAATCAACTACTCCAACAAAATCTGCCTCAGAACCAATAGGTATATGTAAAACTGCTGGCTTTGCCTCTAGTCTCTCAATTATTGACTGAACATCAAAATCAAAATTAGCACCTGTTCTATCTAGCTTGTTTACAAAACAAATTCTTGGAACGTTGTACTTGTCAGCCTGTCTCCAAACAGTTTCTGACTGAGGTTCTACGCCTGCTACTCCATCAAAAACTGCAACTGCTCCATCAAGTACCCTTAAAGATCTTTCAACTTCAACAGTAAAATCAACGTGTCCTGGTGTGTCAATAATATTAACGGTATGATTATTCCAACTACAAGTAGTTGCAGCAGAAGTGATGGTTATTCCTCTTTCTTGTTCTTGCTCCATCCAATCCATAACAGCAGCACCGTCATGTACTTCTCCAATCTTGTAAGTTTTGCCGGTGTAGTAAAGAATACGCTCAGTAAGAGTTGTTTTACCAGCATCAATATGTGCCATTATTCCAATATTTCTTAAATTATTTAGATCAACTTCTCTAGTCATTAATTACCACCTGTAGTGAGCAAATGCTCTATTTGATTCAGCCATCTTATGAACATCTTCTCTTTTCTTCACAGATGCTCCTGTTTTATTACTTGCATCTAAGATTTCTCTACCAAGTCTTTCTGACATGGTTTTTTCTCCTCTTTTTCTTGAAGAATCTACCATCCATCGAATTGCTAAAGTAGTGCTTCTTCTCTGTGGAACTTCCATTGGCACTTGATAATTAGTTCCACCAACTCTTCTAGATTTAGTTTCAATTTGAGGTCTTACATTTTCAAAAGCATCTTTAAGTATATTGAGAGGTTCAGAGCCTGTTTGCTTTTCAACAATTTGTAGGGCTGTATAAACAATATTGCTAGCGAGATCTTTTTTACCGTCTAATAAAACTTGATTTATTAATTGAGAGACCAACAAACTGTTATAAATAGGGTCAGGTTCTGGCTTTCGTTTTAGTGATGGTCCTCTTCTCATTATGCTTAACCTTTTTTACTTCCATATCTTGACCTGGCTTGTTTTCTATCTGTAACGCCAGCTGTATCTAGGGCACCTCTTATTACTTTGTATCTAACACCAGGTAAGTCTTTTACACGACCACCTCTAACTAGGACTATTGAATGCTCTTGCAGATTATGACCTTCGCCAGGTATATAAGCAGTCACTTCGGTTCCTGTAGATAGCCTTACCCTGCAAACTTTACGCAAAGCTGAGTTAGGTTTTTTTGGAGTCACAGTATACACACGAGTACATACCCCTCTTCTTTGAGGAGATCCTTTAAGTCCAGGTGTCTTTTCTTTAGACACTTTAGACTTTCTACCTTTTCTAATCAACTGTTGCGTAGTAGGCATAGTTATTCCAATCTAAAATTTACTATTTTGGCTTACCGAAAAAGAAGTATATGACGAATTTAAACTTACAACAACCTTATTTTTATAAGTTTTTTACTCATCCTCCACTTCATTCTCATCACCTAACATAGCTAGCCATTGTGCAGGATTTGGCAAAGCTTCATCTTCTGAATCCTCAGAAGTTGACGCCATAAATCCTAACTCAGATACTTCAGGAGCTTCTGGAAGAGAAGGCTTCATACTTTGATATGCATTTGAACCAGTTCCCGCTGGAATTAAAGTTCCAATAATAACATTCTCTTTTAGACCTGAAAGAGAATCGTTACTTCTCTTCATTGCGGCCTCAGTGAGTACTCTTGTAGTTTCTTGAAAAGATGCAGCTGATAACCATGAGTCTGTTGCAAGGCTAGCTTTTGTGATACCCATAAGCTCTGGTCTACCTTCAGCAGGCACTTTTCCGTCCTTGACTAATTCTTGATTAGTCTTTCTAAATAATGTTGAATCAGCAAGCTCGTTTGGTAGGAAGTCTGAATTGTTTGACTTTACAATTCTTACTCTTCTTAACATTTGACGAACTATCATTTCAACATGTTTGTCATGAACTTCAACTCCTTGATCTCTGTAAGTCTTTTGGACTTCATCGACCAAGTATTCCTGACAAGTTCTTACACCATTTATTTGTAAAACTTCTTTCGGATCTTTTGGACCTGTTGTTAAGGACTGCCCAGCTTGGAGTTCATCTCCTTGGTTAACAAGTAAAGTTTGCCTTCTAAGTACTAATAATTCAAATTCATCTTTTTCATTAGCTATTAAAACATTTCTGTTTCCTTCAGGAGTAATTTCAATTGATTTAATTTTTCCTTGGATAGGAGAAAGTACTGCTTTTCCTTTTGGAGTTCTAGCTTCAAACAACTCTACGATTCTTGGTAATCCCGATGTAATATCTAAACCTACTACACCTCCAGTATGGAAAGTTCTCATTGTAAGCTGTGTTCCAGGCTCTCCAATTGATTGAGCTGAGATAATACCTACAGCTTCACCAACTTCTACTGGCTTACCCGTTGCAAGGCTAAAACCGTAGCATAGAGGATCCATTGATTCTGGATTAAGTGAGTTGAAAGGAGTCAATACATTAACATCTTCTATTCCTGATTTTGCTATACCGTCAAGGACTTCAGCATCAATATATGTGCCTTTAGACAATTTAATACCACTGTCTATTTCGACTATTTTCTTATTTATCTTTATATCCTCAGCTAAAACACGACCGTATAAAGTTGAATGTAAATATTTGCTTAGTTTTCCATCAATTACAATTTTTTTATTTGTTCCACGCCAGTCAATATTCTCATCACCTATGTCTTTAACTACAATACCTGCAGCAACATCTACTAATCTTCTAGTAAGGTAACCTGAGTCAGCAGTTCTTAAAGCTGTGTCTGCAAGACCTTTCCTAGCCCCGTGTGTAGAGATAAAATATTCAAGAACTGACATACCTTCTCTAAAATTACTTTTAATTGGACTCTCGATAATATCGCCTTTAGGGTTTGCAACTAAACCTCTCATGCCGGCTAATTGCCTAACTTGCATCATGTTTCCTCTAGCACCAGATTTGACCATCATATCAACAGGATTAAACTCTTCAGACTCAAGCTCAGCACTCATTGCATATTGAACTTGGTCTGTAGCTTCATTCCAAATTTCAATAACCTTTTGTTTACGTTCTGTTTCTGTAATAATGTCGTCTTTAAAAAGTTTTTCTACTTTTTCTGCTTCCGCTTCATATTTTTCAAGTATTTGTTGTTTACTAGGTGGAGTTTTTACATCATTCATTGCTACAGTCAAACCTGCTTTTGCACCATATTTGAAACCAACAGACTTCATAGAATCTAAGAAGAATCTAAGTTCTGCTTTATTATATCTTTCGATAACTTCAGAAATTATTTTTTTCATTTCTGGTTTTCTTATTGAAGCTTGGATATAAGGAAAGTCTAAAGGCATAATAGAATTGAAATGCAACCTTCCAAGAGTAGTTTGCATTAATTTGCTTCCTTCAACTGGCTCTTCAGTTAGAAGCTCTGCAAATCTTCCTTTTAATTCTGAATGCATCTCTGCGCTTCCAGCTAAATCTCCAACCCTAACATTTATTGGTGTCTGTAATCCAATGTGTCCACTTTCATATGCAACTTGAGCTTCATTAAAGTCAACAAAATTGAATTTTGCAGAATCAAGCCCTTGATGACATTCTGTAATGTAATAAAGACCTATTACCATGTCTTGGCTAGGAGATACAATTGGATTTCCTGAAGCTGGTGACAAAACATTATTTGTTGAAAGCATCAGCACTCTTGCTTCAGCCTGTGCTTCTGCTGATAATGGAACATGGACAGCCATTTGGTCTCCATCAAAATCAGCATTAAATGCTTCACATACAAGAGGGTGTACTTGAATTGCTTTTCCTTCTACAAGTATTGGCTCAAATGCCTGAATGCCTAGCCTATGTAAAGTTGGTGCTCTATTTAATAAAACTGGATGCTCTTCAATTACCTCAGCTAATACATCCCAAACTTGAGCTCGTGATCTTTCAACCATTCTTTTAGCTGATTTTATATTTTGGGCTAGACCTAATTCAACAAGACGTTTCATTACAAATGGTTTAAAAAGTTCTAGAGCCATCATTTTTGGAAGTCCACATTGCTGAAGCTCTAAATGCGGGCCGACAACAATAACTGATCTTGCAGAATAATCCACTCTCTTACCTAAAAGATTTTGTCTGAATCTACCTTGTTTTCCTTTTAACATATCTGATAGTGACTTAAGACCCCTGCCTCCGGCACCTGCAACAGCTCGCCCTCTTCTACCGTTATCAAATAAAGCATCTACAGATTCTTGTAACATTCTCTTTTCATTACTTATGATTATGTCTGGTGCTCCTAGTTCAATAAGTTTTTTTAATCGATTATTCCTATTTATTAACCTTCTATAAAGATCATTTAAATCTGATGTGGCAAATCTACCTCCATCAAGTTGCACCATTGGACGAAGTTCGGGAGGAATAACAGGAACTACTTCTAAAATCATAGCTTCAGGAGGATTTTTACCATCCGCAAATGGTTTGATTACTTTCATTCGTTGGATTGCTCTTTGGCGTCTTTGTGCAGATTTAGAATCTAAATCAGTTTCTAACTTTTCCATTTCGGCTTTTAAGTCAACTAGTTGAACTAATTCCCTTACTGCTTCTGCCCCCATACCACCAACAAAATATTCATCATATTTGTCAATCATTTCACGCCATAAAGTATCGTTTTCAATTAATGTCTTAGGTTTAAGTGTTTTAAGTGTAGAGAATGCATCTTCGATAACTTTAATTTCAGCATCAGATTTGCCTTGCTTTTGCTTTATTTCTTTTTCAATTTCTTTTTTTCTAATTTGGATTTCTGGCTCAGGAATTTTTGCATTCTGCATAGCTTTAATTTCAGTATCCATTTGTTTAATTCTTTTTTGTTCCCATTCTTCAAAGTCTTCATTTACAATTTCAACTTCAGCTACAACCGCTTCTTCTAACTCAGCTAAATCTTTAGTTCTTTTTTTAGAATCGATTGAAACTACTAAATACGCAGCAAAATAAATAACTTTTTCTAATTCTTTAGGAGACATATCAAGGAAGTAACCTAATCTGCTTGGAACGCCTTTGAAATACCAGATATGAGTAACTGGTGCAGCAAGTTCAATATGACCCATTCTCTCTCTTCTAACTTCACGTCTAGTAACTTCAACTCCGCATCTTTCACATACGATTCCTCTATATCGTATTCTTTTGTACCTACCACAGGAGCATTCCCAATCTTTAGTAGGACCAAAGATTCTTTCATCAAAAAGACCGTCTTTTTCAGGCTTTAATGTTCTGTAGTTAATTGTTTCAGGTTTCTTAACTTCTCCGAAAGACCAACTTCTCATTTGATCTGATGTTGCAAGACTAATACTTAATTCATCAAAAATTTTATCCATAATTTATACCTCGGCCTCATCTTGTTCTGGCCTAGTCATATCAATTCCTAGAGTCTCCGCAGTCTTAACATATTCATCACTTATTTCTTTCATTGAAATTTCTTCACCAGCAGATAATATTTCAACATTCAAACACAAACTTTGCATTTCTTTAAGAAGAACTTTGAAAGACTCTGGAATACCTGGTTCTGGAATATTATCACCTTTAACTATAGACTCGTACACCTTAACTCTTCCAACAGTATCATCTGATTTAATAGTTAGCAGCTCCTGCAAAGCATAACTTGCTCCATAAGCCTCTAGTGCCCAAACTTCCATTTCTCCAAATCTCTGTCCACCAAATTGTGCTTTACCGCCCAATGGTTGTTGAGTAATCATAGAGTATGGTCCAGTTGACCTGGCATGAATCTTTTCATCAACTAAATGTATAAGTTTCAATATATATGTATAACCAACTGTAATTTTAGAATCAAATGATTCACCTGTTCTACCATCATATAAAGTGGCTTTACCATTTTCATCAACCATTAGGTTTCCATCTCTATTAGTGTTTACGTTTCTCAAAATTTCGTGAATTTCATCCTCATCAGCTCCATCAAAAACTGGGGTGGAGATTAATGTTCCAGGTTTGGCTCCATTCGATGCTTTAGTTTGACCTTTGTATTCATTCCATCCTTGATCAGCAGCCCACCCAAGATGAGTTTCTAGAATTTGGCCTAAGTTCATTCTACTTGGAACACCCAAAGGTGAGAGCATGATATCGATTGGAGTTCCATCTTCCATATAAGGCATGTCTTCTACTGAAAGAATTTTTGAAATTACTCCTTTATTACCATGACGACCAGATAGCTTATCTCCAACTTGAATTTTTCTTTGTATAGCAACGTAAACTCTAACTTTTTGATTTACTCCAGGAGGCAAGTCTTCACCATCATCACGCTTCAAGATTTGTACATCAATAACTTTTCCTCTTTCACCATGAGGAACACGTAAAGAAGTATCTCTCACTTCCCTCGCTTTTTCACCAAAAATTGCTCTCAACAGCCTTTCTTCAGGAGTCAACTCGGTCTCTCCTTTTGGTGTGACTTTCCCAACAAGATAATCTCCTGGAGAAACCTCTGCTCCAATTCTTACAATTCCCATTTCGTCTAAGTCCATTAAAACTTCTTCAGCAACATTTGGAATGTCTCTTGTTATTTCCTCTTCACCAAGTTTTGTATCTCGTGCCTCTATTTCATGTTCAGCGATATGTACTGAAGTTAAAACATCTTCTTTTACTAATCTTTCCGAGATTACAATTGAATCCTCAAAGTTGTATCCATCCCATGGCATATATCCAACAAGTAAATTCTTACCAAGTGCTAATTCCCCGCCCTGCGTGCTTGGACCATCTGCTAAAACATCTCCAGGTTTTACCTTTGTCCCAACCTTAACTAATGGTTTTTGGTTCCAACTAGTTGCTTGGTTTGATCTTTTGAACTTTAATACATTAAATCTGTGTTTTTTGTTAGTTCCTTCTTCTTTTACAGCGATTTCATCACCAGAAACTTCTTGAACAGTTCCTGCTATATTTGAAATTAATGCTTCTCCAGAGTCACGAGCCACATTTTCTTCCATACCAGTTCCGACATATGGTGCTTCAGTTTTCACTAATGGTACAGCCTGCCTCTGCATATTCGAACCCATCAATGCTCTGTTGGCATCATCGTGCTCAAGGAATGGAATTAAAGCAGTTGTTACAGAGCAAATTTGCTTTGGACTAACATCCATAAAATCTATTTCTTTATCAGATACGAATGCTACTTCTCCGCCATTCTGTCTTGATAGCACTCTTTTATTTTGAAATGTTCCATCATTTTTAAGGGGTGCATTTGCCTGAGCAATTGTATAATTATCTTCTTCTGCAGCAGTCAAATAAACAGCTTTGTTTGTTTTAACAACTCCATTTTCAACTTTCCAGTATGGGGTTTCAATAAAGCCAAATTTATTAACTCTTCCGTATGTAGCAAGAGTACCAATGAGCCCAATGTTTGGACCTTCAGGTGTTTCAATTGGACACATTCTTCCATAGTGTGAAGGGTGAACGTCCCTAACCTCAAAGCCTGCTCGCTCTCTTGAAAGACCTCCAGGACCTAAGGCTGATAATCTTCTTCTGTGTGTTAGACCAGCAATAGGGTTCGGTTGATCCATAAACTGGCTTAATTGGCTTGTCCCAAAAAATTCTTTTAGAGCTGCTTGAATAGGACGAATATTAATTAATGATTGAGGTGTTATTGCTTCTGGTTCTTGAGTAGTCATTCTTTCTCTTACAACTCTTTCAAGCCTACTTAGACCAACCCTAACTTGATTTTGTACTAGTTCACCAACAGTTCTAATTCTCCTGTTTCCAAAATGATCAATATCATCTAAACGAACAGGTATTTCTTTACCTTTATTATTGATGAAACTTTCTTCGCCAGCATGTAGAGCGATTACATATTTTATTGAATCAATCATATCTTCAATTCTTAACATTCCATCATCTTCAGTTGTGTAAGACTCAGCATCTTTCTCGCCATATTGTCTACCTAATTTTTGTTCAACCTTGTATCTACCAACTTTGGTCAAGTCATACCTTTTTGGAGTGTAAAACATTTGCTTTACCAGATTTCTTGCAGACTCAACTGTCGCAGGTTCACCAGGTCTTAATTTTCTATATAAGTCAATTAAAGCTGCATCTCTTGTTGTATCTGGATCTCTTTCAATAGTGTTTCTAACAGATGGATAATCTCCAAGTAGTTCAATTGCCTCTTCTTTACTTTCAATAACATCAAGAGCCATTAAAAAGCCAGTAATATGCTGTCTTCTTTTTCTGTCAACTCTCACACCTAATGTGTCTCTTTTATCAGTATCAAACTCTAACCAAGCACCTCTACCCGGAATCATTTTCCCAATAAAGACTTCCTTATCAGATGTTTTATCTATTTCTTGTGAGAAGTAAACGCCTGGAGATCTTACAAGCTGGCTTACAATCACTCTTTCTGTTCCATTGATTATAAAAGTGCCAGTATCTGACATAATAGGAAAATCACCGAGAAAAACTGTTTGTTGTTTTATTTGACCAGTTTCACGATCTAAAAATTGTGCAGTTACGTAAAGTGGCTGGGAATAAGTGGAATCTGTTATCTTACATTCTTCAAGAGTTTTTAATGGTTCTTCAAAATAGTGATTAAGAAATTCAAGAGAAAACCGTCCAGAAAAATCTTCAATAGGAGAAATTTCATCCAATATTTCTTTGAGACCCTCTTCAATAAACCACTTAAAAGAATCTTTTTGTATAATTAATAAATCTGGAATATCTAGAACTTTAGGAATTTTTGCAAATGAAAGTCTAGAATTCTGAACAGCGGACAACAAGCCTCCTCAAAAATTAAATAACAGCTACCCGAAAGGTAGAGTATATTAGTACTTATTATTTAAGCAAACAAATAATTAATAAATTATTTGAGTTCTACAGTTGCGCCAGCACCCTCTAAGGCTTCTTTTGCTTTATCAGCATCTTCCTTAGACGCGCCAGTTAAAATGTCCGATGGAGCACCATCAACAAGTTCTTTTGCTTCTTTTAGCCCAAGACTTGTAAGTCCTCTAACTTCTTTGATGACTTGAATTTTCTGTGATCCAGCTTCAGCTAGAACTACATCAAAAGAATCTTTTTCAGCAGCGCCTCCGTCATCTCCTCCACCAGCTGGAGCAGCCGCTACAGCTATAGGAGCAGCAGCAGTAACGTCGAACTTTTCTTCAAACGCATCTAAAAACTCTTTTAGTTCCAAAACAGTCATTTCTTCAAAGACACCAAGCAACTCATCACTTGTCATTTTTGCCATTAGTTATTCCTCCTCATTTTTAACTTCATCAGAAGCTACTTCTTCTTCATTTGAATTAGTTGCTTCAGAAACTTCTTCTCCACTTGCTTTTTTATCTACTAATGCACTCAGCGCATATCCAGCTTTATTGATAACAGCTTTTGCACTAGCTGCAACTTTTACTAATGGAGCATTAAAACCACCAGCAATCTTTGCTAAGAGTACATCTCTAGGCTCAATTTCAGCCAAAACATTAATTTGATCAAGAGTAAGTGGTTCAGAGTCCATCAAACCACCTTTAATTACAAAAGCTTCATTTTCTTTCGAAAACTCCTTTATAACTTTTGCAGCTTCAACAGGATCTGATTCAATTACAGCCACTCCAGTTGGGCCAGCAAAATATTCATTTAAAGAATCTAAGCCTATATTTTCAGCAGCTCTTTTTGCTAAAGACATCTTCACAACATTAAATGATGCTCCTGCATTTTTTAATTCTCTTCTGAGTTTTGTTTGCTGAGTAACAGTTAATCCTCGATATTCTGCGAGCACTAAAGCATTGGCTGACTTGAATAATTCCTCTAAGTCTTTAACGACTTGAACTTTATCTTCTCTTACCATAAAAAAAATCCTTATATACCAAGGACTTAAAAGTTTTACCTACGTTAGATTTACAAAATAACTAACGGTCTTTGGTTTTAATTGTCAGATTTAAATATAAACCATATATGAAAATAAATGCAAATTATTTAGATGTTTATGTCAACAGTAATAGAAGGGCCCATAGTAGAAGACATATGCATTGTCTTTATAAATTCACCTTTTGATGATGATGGTTTAGCTTTACTCAATACAGCAATCACTTCTTCCAAGTTTTCTGCCAGCTTTGATTCATCGAAAGAAACTTTACCTATCGAAAGGTGTACATTTCCTAATTTGTCATTTTTTATCTCTACTTTTCCTTTTTTAAAATCTTCGACAGCTTTGCCTACATTTGGTGTTACTGTTCCTGTCTTTGGATTAGGCATCAAGCCTTGTGGTCCAAGTATTTTACCTAACTGACCAACCTCAGCCATCATTTCAGGTGTTGAGATAACCACATCAGCATCTAGTTTTTCATCTGAAGCTACTTTAGTAGCTAACTCTTTTCCACCAACTATCTCAGCTCCAGCTGCCTCAGCTTCTGTCAAAGCCTCCCCTCCAGCAAAAACTGCAATCTTGACATCTTTGCCAGAACCATTTGGTAAAGATACGGTAGTTCTTATATTTTGTTCTGCATCTTTTGTATCTATGCCAAGTGAAAAAGCTACATCTACTGATTCATCAAAATTTGCTGTTGCATTGTTCTTGCACAAACTAATAGCATCAGTTTTTGATTGCTTTTCAGAAGGCATTGCTTCTTTAGCTAATTTATATTTTTTTCCTATTTTTTTCATATTTCCTCCTTTGGTACATACGACTTCTAGTCTCCCAAAATAAATAAATCTAGTTTTCTACAGTTACTCCCATAGATCTAGCTGTTCCTGCAATAATTGAAATTGCAGCATCTATATCATTAGCATTCAAATCTTCCATTTTTGCTTCTGCAATATTTTTTAGTTGATCTCGTGTAATTGCAGCTACTTTTTCTTTATGTGGTTCAGCAGAGCCAGATGAAATGCCAATTGCTTTTTTAATTAAATAAGAAGCAGGCGCTGTCTTTGTTACAAATGTGAAGGAGTTATCTTCATAAATTGTAATTTCAACTGGTACGGTCTCTCCTTGCCGACTAGCAGTATCATTATTGAAAGCTTGAACAAAGTCCATTATGTTGACTCCATACTGACCTAATGCAGAACCAACCGGAGGTGCAGGCGTAGCCCCTCCACCAGGTATTTGGAGCTTTAATAATGCTTTTAGGGGTTTTGACATATTTATTCCTTAATTTTTGACTATATCTGTGAAACCCAATTCAACTGGAGTTTCTCGTCCAAATATATTAACTAAAACTGTAACTTTTGATTGATCTAAATTAATTTCTTCAATAATGCCATTAAAGTCAGCAAATGGGCCAGTAGTTACCCTTACTGTTTCTCCTACTTCAAAATCTGGTTTAAATTTAGGTGATTCTTTCTTAACTTCTTCAACTTCATTAGAACCAAGAATTCTTTCAATTTCTCTTCTAGACAAGGATATCGGTCTTTTACCTGAACCAACAAATCCAATAATTGATGGAGTATTTCTAATTTCATACCATGTGGTGTCGTCAAGATCCATTCTTACTAGTACATATCCAGGAAATGTCTTTTTTTCTAAATTAACTTTTTTACCATTACGGATTTCAACAACTTCATCAGTAGGAATTACAACATCATAAACCTTATCTTCTAAGTGAAGATTTTTAATTCTTGTTAATATATTGGTTTTTACTTTTTTTTCATGACCAGATTGAGCATTCAGAACAAACCACTCTCCGGGAAGGTCATAGGGATGTTCAGATAAAACTGGTTCATCAATTTCAGTTTCTTCATTAGTTGTTGACTCTTCAGTTGTTGCAGTATCTTCTAACATTTATTCTCCGAAAGATAATAGATTAATCAATGTATTTTTAAAACTAAAGTCCATTCCAAAAATAAAAAAAGTAAAAAATGCAATCGTAACAACTGTCACAATGGTGAAGGATGACAGTGTAGAATAGCTAGGCCAATTGACTCTTTTAAGTTCTGTCTTTACTTCTCCAAGATAATTTGAGACTCTTTTAAGTCTTGAGACTTTTTCGCCAGATTGATATTTTCCAATATTTCTTTCAGCTTTTTTTGCCAAGCGCTCTTCACGCTCTGACATTCTTCTCATTTCTCTATTCATTTCATTCATAAATACCTCTGCAGGGGCGGTGAGACTCGAACTCACAACCTACGGTTTTGGAGACCGTCGCTCTGCCAATTAGAGCTACACCCCTAAGTTATTGCTCCCTCTCTAATTTGTTAGACGAGCGTCTTTGCCCAAATACCAAAAATACAATTGATAATATTCCGAGCAATGTCAATAATATTATTTTTGTGCTCTTACTTGTAGTAGTTTTTACTTTTTTATCTAAAGATGACATTACTTTTGAAGCAAAGTCTGTAGGAGCTTCTACTTCTTTTCTTAACTCATTTTCTAATTCTTCTTTAAAAGCTTTATATCTCTTACCAGAAACTTGGCATTTAATACACGCTGATGCATGAGGATTACTGTCAAATCCAAAATACTGACTGCTCAAGTATGAAGACAACATTTTGTTTCTTGTCCTTTTACAAAGTATGTTATTTCTAAGATTTTTAATAATACTTTTCATCTCTCAACTTCCTCTAAAATTTGTCTCAATTTTTGATGTGCTCTGTGAAGTCTTACTTTCGCTGCAGTAACACTTATTCCTAAAATTTCTGCAATTTCTTTATGTGACCTTCCTTCAATATTTTTTAGCTCAACTATTATTCTTTGATCCATTGGGATTTTATCAAGAGCTCCTACAAGTACAGAAGACAGATCAGAATTAATCGCTACTAATTCGGGATCCTTTTTTTCATCTATAACAATTGGTTCATAAGTGTCTTCAATATTTAATGTGTTATGCTTTTTTGCTTTTTTACGTAAAGTCCATGCAGTATTGACAGTAATTCGATAAATCCATGTACTAAAAGTAGAATCTCCGCGAAATTTTTCAATAGCTTTCCATGCTCTAATAAAAGACTCTTGGGCAACATCATTGGCCATCTCTCTATTGCCTGTAAGCTTATAAGCTAGAGAAAATACTAAATCTTGATGACGAACAACTAATTGCTCAAATGCAGATTTGTCACCAAATTGTGACTTTTTGACTAATTCAGCATTGGATATATCGTTACTGTAGTTTTCTAAATTAGAAATATTATTCATTATCTTTTATAAGGATAATTATGAAAAGTTGATAAATCTACCTTTTTTCTCTATGTAATGTATGTTTTCTTAACCTAGGGCTGTATTTCATCAACTCTAGCCTATCTGGTGTATTTGTCTTATTTTTAGTGATCACATAGTTGTGATCACCAGTTTCTGTACAAACTAACGTAATAGGTGGCCTTTTATCAGATGCCATTTTGTTATCCTTTCTTAACTTTGTAGCGGCGGGCAGACTTGAACTGCCGACCTCACGATTATGAGTCGTGCGCTCTTACCAACTGAGCTACGCCGCCTTAAGACTTAGTTTAGCCTCTGAGCCCTCTTCCGGGATTGAACCGGAGACCTCTTCCTTACCATGGAAGTGCTCTACCAACTGAGCTAAGAGGGCTTTAGTGCCGAGAGTAGGATTCGAACCTACGAAGGCGTAGCCGGCAGATTTACAGTCTGCTCCCTTTGGCCGCTCGGGCATCTCGGCATAACAATAAAGTCTCTTTAAAGTTTAGATTATAAACAAAATTTAGTGAGATGAAATTTTAATTGATTATGATAATTTTATGGACAAAAAAATTCTTAACTCTCTCAATAAGTGGCTAGAGAATAATCTAATTTCTGAATCAGATTACAAAAAAATTTTAGATTATGAAAAGAATCTAAATCCATCTCAAAAATCCAAAGTAGCCAAGGCCATAACATTAATTGGTAGCCTATTTTTGCTTTCAGGCTTGCTAGGCACACTTCCTTTAATATGGGATAATTTGACCTATTGGGCACAATTACTCCTATTAATAGTTACAACTTTTTTTCTTATCTACGCAGCAAATTACAGTGAAAAATTTGAAGACAAAAGTATATTTATTTTTAAATCATCAGAACGTGTATCTTCTGTTCTTTATTTAATATCAACAATTTCTTTTGGTTCTGTAGTAGTTTTTACAGTTAGTATTATCAATCGATCAACAAGCCAGTACATTTCAGAAGATATCCAGATTTTAATTGTTTCGTTTTTTGTTACTGTTTATTCTTTGTACTTTTACTCTAGAACTCGACAAATCTTTCAACATGCAGCTCTTTTTTATTCATCAATATTTTTCCTAGGTTCTCTAGGTAATATAATTTTTCCAAATATTGAGGCATGGGCTGGAGGTTTATTTTTAATTTCAATTGGATTAATTTGGGGTCTTTACACTTTTAATAAGATCCTTGGACCTAGTTGGTTGGGTTACTTTCTTTCTACTTCAACAATTTCTATTGGCTCGATCATTTTGATAGACAACTTGTTTGGCGATAATGACTTACTTGAGATAATATTTTTGATCTTAGGTTCAGTTCTTTTTGTGTGGGCAAGTATCCAGCTCTCTGAACAAGTCATTTTTTACATAGGTGGTTTGGGTTTAGTAATCAATCTTCCAAGGCTTATAACAGAATTGCTTCCAGACAATATTTGGCCACCTTTAATTCTTTTCTTGGTAGGTGGAGTGCTGGTAGCAGTTGGTCTATATTTAAACTCAATTAGAGAAAATATAAAAAATAATGACTAACAGACGATTACTATTTGTCTCGATCACAATTCTTATAACAACAACGATTATCGTTGCAGTATTTGGAATTGTTCCGCTACCTGACTATGAAGATTTAGCATCAGAAAATAATTTTGATGGAAAACTAATTTACTATGTTGAAATACAATCTGAAAATATAATCCCTCCAGCTCCAGACATTATTGACTCATGTACCTTTTATATTGATTTATCGTCTGATTTACTAGAGGAAGAAAAAATAATATGTAGTAGTGATCTTTACGACTTTTCTTATGATATTAATTTTTATGATGCACAGATTTATGATGAAAATAAAATACTTCTCTCATATTGGGACTATCAAATAGGTGACGAAAGAAAAAATTTAATTGTTGATATAGAATCTGGCGAAATTTCTCAGGATGCAAATAAGAATTTTTTTGCAGATGACAACAGAATGAATGTTTACGGAGAAAAGTTGATTGATCCATGGGAAACTTCTGATTATAACTCTCGAGTTATTGGTGTATATTATGCTGATAGAATCAAAAATATTGAAGTTTTTTCTTCACGAGCTCCATCAAGTTATTATTTTGAGTCCTTTCATTGGTCACCAGATGGAAACAATATAATTGCTGGAGACTCAGAAAATAATTTAATTATATTTTCTAAAAACAAATTATTTAATCCCTTAAAAATAGAGATAAATTCTAATTTGCAAGATGGGGATAGATTAGAATTAGTTCAAGTTTTAGGTTGGACTAACTAATCAAATTTATTCTTAGGTCTTACGCCAATCTCACTGATAACATGAGCTGCACTTTTATTAGCAATTTCTGCTGATTCAGTTAAAGTCAATCCTTTTTGGAGCCCAAAAAGATATCCACCAGCAAAAAAATCGCCTGCACCAGTTTTGTCAATTACGTTGGCTTCTGTTGCGTTGAAATTATGTTGCTTACCTGCATCTAAAATTAATACACCTTCTGACCCTAGAGTGCATATCAATTGCTTAATGTTAGGAAATGATTCTTGAAAATGTAAAATTGATTCTGTTGTTGTGTTTTTTTCGAAGAGTGCATTTAGCTCATCCTCGTTACAAAATACAAAATCAATATCACTTTTAATGAAGTCTATAAAGCTCTCTCTATGCATGTCTACACAAAAGACATCGGATAAACTTATAGCATTTAGGCCATCCGATTCCTTATTTAACTTTGCTGCATAAAGGAACGCTTCTTTACTTGAGGTCTTATCCCACAAATATCCTTCCATATACAGTATTTTCGCATCTGTAATTGCATTTTGGTTTAAATCTTTAGTTGACAAATATTCACCAGCACCAAGATAAGTATTCATTGTTCTTTCACCATCGGGAGTAATAAAAATTGCACATAATCCAGTTTGATTATCTTCAGACTCATAAATAGTAAAATCATTTAAACCAGAATCTTTAAGGCTTGTTTGAAACTTTTTACCTAAATCATCATTTGAAATTTTTCCTATAAATCCCACATCTCCTCCAAGCTGAGAAATCCAGTATGCCGTATTTGCTGCAGATCCGCCTGCCTCATATATTGGATTTTCCATATTTTGGAGTAGAAAATTTGAACGATCTTTATCTACAAGAGTCATTCTTGCTTTATTTAAATTCAATTCATTAATTTTAGATTCTTCTATTTGAGTTAAAGAATCAACCAGCGCATTACCAATACAAATTATCACAAATAAATGTTAGATGATTTCTCCAGAATTGCCGTCTAAATTATAAATTTCATCAGTAAAGTTTTTAACCTGCTTCATACCTCCTGATAAATTGTACGATTCAATATTCTTTGAAATCATAAAATTGGTTACTCTTCCAGACCTGGCTCCGGAACGGCAAACAAAAATGTATTTTTCGTTATTTTTGAAATCATCAATATTTTCTATAATCTCACCCATTGGTAAATGCCTAGCACTTTTGTGATGACCAGCATCCCATTCGTCTTGCTCTCTAACATCAACTAGTTGATAACCTTCTTGAAGTAAATCTTCAAGATTTTCTGGTTCTAAAGAGGGTGTATTATTAATATCTAATTCCACTTTGACGCTGCCTTAGTCTTCTTACTCTTTCCTTGGTTGGCGGATGGGTTGAGAATAATTTACTAAAACTGTTCCCAGAAAATGCTTTAAGAGGGTCCGAAATAAATAATTGGCTAACAGCCGGATTGACATCCATTGGAACATTTGCATATCTTTCAATTTTTTCCAATGCAGATGCTAAAGCTAAAGGATTACCAGAAATCTCGGCTCCAGTTTTATCAGCACCAAATTCCCTTGTTCTAGAAATTGCCATTCTGATGATTATTGAAGCTATTGGTGCTGCAATCATTGCAATGACTATAACTGCAGGGTGAGTATTTCTGTTTCTGTTACCACCACCCCAAAAAACCATTCTGGACATAAAAGAGATTGCTGCAGCCAACATTGCCGCAATGCTTGAAACTAAAATATCTCTATTTTTTATATGTGACAATTCATGTGCAAGAACTCCTTCTAATTCGTCTCTATTTAAAAGCTTTAAGATACCAGTTGTTACTGCCACTTTTGCATTTTTTGGATTTCTGCCAGTTGCAAATGCATTCGGTTGATCACTATTAATTACATACAGTTCTGGCATTGGCATTTTTTCTTTTTGTATGAGGTGTGAAATTATTTGAGTAACTTCTTCATATTCCCCATCTTGTATTAGTTGAGCTTTTGTTGATTTAATAGCTAAATTCCCAGAAAAAAAGTAAATAAAAAAATTAAATACAACAGCAAAAAATAGCGCAGAGATTATATCAAAACCTAAAGCAGTTGCTGAAAATAAAACAACCAGAGTCATTAATGTAAGTAGTAATGTAGTTTTTACAAAGTTCATAATTTAATTATAAATTTGTAATAATTATATTTTTTTTGCTTCCAAACAATAAAAGCCTCCAAGTCCATTTGAATCAATGAGTGCTTTAAGCCCGGATAAATAACTATTAATTTTTAAATTTTCTATTCCTTCTGACAATAAAAGCTTGTTTTGCAAAGTATCAAAATACTCATTAAATCCGTTATTAATTAAAAAATCTCTTTGCAATAATAAACTTGACTCATAGCCCAAAGTTTTTAGTTTCCTTTTCACTGATGAAAAATTTATATCGTAAGTAATATCTACATTTCCAGGTTCCAAAATTGGATCTACAGAAAGATGGTGGTCTTTATAAGTCCTAAGTAGAGACCTGTACTTTCTTTCAACTCTATCCTTTTGTTCGAAACCATAGTCAAAGAAGAGAATTGTTTTTGGGTTTAAATTATGAATTATATTTTCTAAAAATTTATCAATATTTATTTGAACTTCTATATCTATATTTTCATCGCCCGTTATTTGATTTATCTCAATCCAATCAATAATTTCTTTTCTTGCCTTTACAAAATCATACGAAAAAATTTCTTCCTCTAAATTAACTACTTTTTCATACCATTTATTATCTTTAAATACTGCAACTGAACAAGGTATATTGTCCAAAACTTCATTCCCAAAAACTAAGTCACTTTCATTAAAAGTAAGCTCTTCTAAGCTTGCAACATTTTGAATATTTTTTTTACTCAACTCCACTCGTGCAGTCGAAGACAATTCCACAGCAAATTTATTTTCAGTATTAATTTGCTCAATAAGTGATCCCGTTCCAGACCCAAATTCAACAATATTTAAATCTAAATCGCTTTCTTGTATCCACTGATTTAAAATTTTTCCAAAATATTTAGAAACTTCAGGAGAAGTTAAAAAATCTCCACTTCTTTTTGATCTAACTTTATCATTATTGAAAAAGCCATATTTTGAATAAAGAGCCTCCTCCATATATTCATCAAAAAATATTTTGTTAGTTCTATATTTTTTTTGAAGATATTTATTGAATTCAGTCAATTCCAAGTTTTAATTACCAAAAAATATAGAGGAAACTTCTCCAAGATAGCTGAATATACCTGGAAATACTCCTGCAATAAATGTTATAAGAACAGTAAAGGCGCCGACTACTTTAAGAGGATTCTGGAATTCAAAGGTCTGCTCTTGCTCAGGATTTTTTAATTCGTCCATCCATATGACCTTTGATATTCTTGCATAGTAAACAAGAGCAATAACAGCGTTTATTGCTCCAATGATTGCAAGAGAAATGCCTACTATTTCTCCAGTGCTTAAAAGACTTCTAAAAACTACAAACTTTGCAAACCAACCTCCAAGAGGTGGGATTCCAGCTAATGAAAAGAAGAAAACTGTTGTCAATACTCCAGCTAGCGGAGAGTGTTTTGCAACTCCTCCCCAATCATAAAAATTATCTGAACCAGCAAAATTGCTAAATAGATGTATAGACAAGAATGCTCCTAGATTCATGAATGCATAAATGATTAAGTAAGTGACACTTGCAAATATACCATCTTGGTAATTTCCAGTTATTCCTGCCACCGCAAGGGGTGCAATAATAAAACCTGCTTGCGATATTGAAGAATAAGCAAGTAGCCTAACCGGGTTGGATTGCTGGAGGGCTACTAGGTTGCCTAAAGTCATGGTCGCACCTGAGATAATTGCTAAAATTACTCCCCAACTTTGACCAGATGTTGCAAAAACTTTTGTTAATAAGACGATTAAAGCAACAAATCCTGTGGCCTTTGAGCTAACCGACAAATAAGCTGTTATCGGTAATGGAGCTCCCTCATAAGTATCTGGTGCCCATGAATGAAATGGAACAACAGAGATTTTAAAACCTATTCCTGAGATAACTAAAATTGAGCTTAATAATAACACTGGTGAATCTCCTAATGCGTTGGATAGTAAGTATGTTGAAATCTCAGAAAATACTAATTGACCAGTAAGGCCGTAAAGTAGCGAAAAGCCATATAATATGAGCGAAGCTGAAAGAACTCCTAAGAGGAAAAATTTAATTGCACCTTCATTAGATTTTCTATCACCCTTTTTCCAACCAGACAATAAAAACATAGGTGTTGAGGCCAACTCGATTCCTATAAATATTGTAAGTAGATCTCTTGAAGAACTTACAACTAAAGCACCTAACAATGAACTTAAAAGTAGGTAGTAATACTCTCCCTGATAATATTTGTCGCTTTCAATAAAATTTATAGATAATAGAAAAGTTAAGTAAGTTATAAGTATGAATAAACCTTTAAGAATTATTGAAAATTTATCAACAACATAGCTATTTTCAAATGCATATAAAGGGCTTGTGTAGCTTGCCCATTGAATTACCAAAGGGGCTAAAGAAGCTAAAGTACCAAAAAGAGCAAAGGCTGCTACATAATATTTTGATTTTCTAGGGAGAATTAAATCTAATATTAAAGTTCCAACGATAGTAAATATAACAATTAATTCAGTTGATATTGCAAAGTAGTTTATAGTAATTTTTAACCTCCAAATGCTTTAGTAAGAAGGCTTACAACAGCATCATTGGTAGCTCCAAAAATTAGTTTTGGAAATACTCCAATAAGAATTGTCAATATTACTAAAGGAATCCATGCAGCTAGTTCATAACCGTCTGCATCATGAAGTTCCATTTCATTCCATTCCTCTGAAGGCTCGCCGAGATTAACTCTTTGTAACATCCACAGTAAGTATCCAGCAGTTAAAACAGTTCCAATTGCACCAGCTACCATTGAACTACGAAAAATAGTTACATTCAGCCCATCTAAAGGATTAAAGGCTCCAAGTAAAGCCATAAATTCACCCCAAAATCCAGCTAACCCTGGTAGGCCTAAGGAAGCCATTGCAGTAAAACCTAACAATGCACCTGTTTTAGGTAGTAACTTCATATTTCCACCTAGTCTGCCCATATCTCGTGTGTGATATGTGTGTGCCATTGAACCAGATAAGAAAAATAACAAACCAGTAATCACACCATGTGCGACCATACCAATGATTGCCGCATTTATTCCTATGGGGGTTAGGGAGGCAATCCCTAACATTACAAAACCCATATGGCCAACTGAAGAAAATGCTATTAACCGTTTAAGGTCAGTTTGAGCAAGGCAGGCAAGCGATCCATAAATAATACCGATAGCTGAGAGTATGGCAATTGCCGGAGCCCAAGCTTTTGCCTGCTCTGGAAGAATTGGTATTGCAATCCTTATAAAACCATAAGATCCTAGTTTCAAGAGAATTGCTGCTAATAAAACAGAGCCAACTGTTGGTGCCGCAGTATGCGCATCAGGAAGCCAAGTGTGAAGAGGCCACATAGGAACTTTAACTGCGAAACCTAAAAATAAGACAGCAAAAACTAACGTTGCAAATGTTCCAGTAAATGCTCCACTCGTGCCTAATTCAATTAGTTCAGGAATACTGAATGTTTTATTTCCTCTGTAATATAAACCAAGAAATCCTAATAACATAAAAGCAGATCCAAAAAGAGTGAAAACAAAGAACTTTATACTTGCATAAAGCCTTGTTTCAATTTGATTTTTAAATCCAGCCACTGACCTAACAGTTTTATCTCCCCAAATACCAATCATAAAGTACATCGGGAGAAGAACTATTTCAAAAAATACGAAGAACAAAATTAAATCTAAAGCAACAAAAGTTCCATTCATTCCTGTTTCTAGAACTAGAATTAATGCAAGAAAGCCCTTGGGACTTTTTGGCTCAGGTAAATGTTCGATTGAATAAATAATCGCAAGAACAGTAATGAACGTTGACAAAATTAATAGTGGAAGGGAAATACCATCAATTCCAATTTCGTAGTTGGCATTTATGCTTTTGATCCAAGTTATTTTATTACCAAGTTGTAACTTGTCTGCATTAGAAAAATCAAACTGAGGAAGAAGTAAAACACTTAAAACAAAAGTAACAATTGAAGAGACTAAAGCAAACCCTTTTATCAAAAGCTCTTGGCTTTTAGGTATAGCAGTTAAAACTAAAGCACTTATTATTGGCAGGAAGACCACTGCTGTCAGTCCTATACCGTTTGTTAATAATTCCACTTTTCCTCCTATATAATAAATAAAATTAATAAACTAATTGTCACAACGCCACCTAAAAACAACATTAAATATTGCTGTGTCCTGCCAGTCTGTAATAGTTTAACTTTTCCTCCAAAACTATCTGTTCCCGAGGAAGAAATATTTAAAAATTTATCAATTCCATTTTGATCAATGTTGTTATAAATTATTGCTCCGAGAAATGAAGCAATTTGACCAAAGCCATTTATGAACCTATCAATAACATTTGTATTGATAACATCTACCGCTTTCGCCAAATTAATTTTTATTGGATCAATAATAAATTTAAAGTAAAAGTCATCTATATAATATTTATTTTCCAAAACAGTCCATATAGGTTCGACCTTAATCTTACTGTCACCTGTTTCTGCACTACCTTGCAACTGATACAAATAATAGCCAAGCGCTATTCCAATCAATCCTGCAGTCAGACCTAAACCTAGTGCAAATAAATCAAAACTTTCAGGATGATATTCAATGATTGGAGTTTTACGTGTAGTTACCCAGTCAGTAAATCCTGTATATACGCCTGGTATATTTACCCATCCTGAGCCTGCTGCAAAAACTGCCAGAACTATTAATGGTGTTGTCATCATACTGTCTGACTCATGAGGATGTCCATGCCCTCTATATTCACCCAGAAATGTAAGAGATACTGCTCTTGTCATATAAAAAGCAGTGATAAAAGCACCAAGTACGGCTATGAAGAAAAATGTAGTTTCACCCTCGTGATTAAATGAAGCTAAAATTTCATCTTTAGAAAAGAAACCAGCAAATGGTGGCAGTCCCGCTAGAGCAACTGTTCCAATTATGAATGTTGAAAAAGTTTTTGGCATGACTTTTCTTAAACCGCCCATTTCTAACATACTATTGCTGTGAACTGCATGGATTACCGAACCCGCACCCAGAAATAAAAGAGCTTTAAAGAAGGCATGTGTCCAAAGGTGAAAAAGGGCAGCAGTATATGCTCCTGATCCAATTGCAGCCACCATATAACCGAGCTGACTGACTGTGGAGTATGCAAGAACTTTTTTAAGATCATCCTGGACAACTGCTATAAGCCCAGCTGTCAGAAGAGTTATCACGCCAAATAACATAACAATATCAAGTGCTTCACTTGCTATGCTCTGATAAAAGGGAAACATTCGAGCTAATAGATATACACCAGCTGTAACCATCGTTGCAGCATGCATTAAAGCAGACACGGGTGTTGGCCCTGCCATTGCATCTGGCAACCAGACATGCAAAGGAAATTGTGCGCTTTTGCCCATTGCCCCAATAAACAATAAAATTCCTGCAGTGAATGCTACATTTGTAATTCCGTCATAATCATGAGTAGCTTGATATAATATTTCAGAAATTCGAAGAGTTCCTGTATTTAAAGCCAAAATAATAATACCGATCATTAAACCTACATCAGCAATTTTATTAGTTATAAATGCCTTCATTGCAGCTGATGAATTATCTTTCTTTTCCCAATAGTGACCTATCAACAGGTACGAACAAACTCCTACTAGCTCCCAACCAATTAATATCTGTATAAGTGTTGGGGAAGAAACTAAAACTAACATACTTCCTGCAAACAATGTCAACGAAGTAAAAAAGAATGTATACCTTATCTCGCCTTGCATATAATTTGTAGCATATATGAATACAAGTAGAGCAACTGTTCCTACTACAAAATACATCATTATAGAGAGGCCATCAACCACCCAGCCAAATTCGATATCGAATTGACCAATGCTGCCTACGTTTACAAAAAATTCGTTAGCAATGCCTTGCGTGATGTGAAGATACATTAGCAAAACACTATAAATAAAAATAGATCCAATTGTCAATAAAGCTACTTCGGCACCTTTCATTGGAAGATATTTACCAAAGAATGTAATTAAAAGTGCTGCAAAAAAAGGAAGAACAACAAGAAGCCAAGAAAATTCTGCGAGGACGCCTCCATCTGTATAAACAGCTTCTGATTCAGCAAATAAAATTAAATTAAAATTTACCATTTCATCAAATCAAACTCATTTATATTAGCAGTTTGCCTATTTCTAAAAAGCATAAGAACAATAGCTAACCCAATTCCAACTTCTGCAGCAGCAATTGTGATTATAAATATAGTAAAAATTTGCCCTTGCATCAATGTGTCAGCAAGCATTGCATCGAACATGATAAAATTTATATTTACTGCATTCAAGATAAGCTCAATCGAAAGTAAGACCATAACTGCATTTCTTCTAACAAGAATTCCGTAAATGCCGAGTGAAAACAAGGCTGCAGCAACAACTAAAACGGGTTGGACGATCATACTTGATCCTTGTCGATTAATGCTTCATCTTTTCTTGCTAATGTTATGCCACCAATCAAAGCAGCGAGCAGAACAAAAGATACTAGTTCAAAAGGGAAAATAAATCTAGTTAGTAATATCTCACCTAAAAGCTCTGTCGATGAACCAGAAGCTATAGTTACCTCCCCATCAAAACCATTTATTAAAATATATGAAAATAAAAGAAAAATTGATCCGGCTATAGCTGCACCTAATTTTTTGTTCTTATCATTATCAAGTTCGGCATTTTTTCCAAGTGGTGCACGAGTAATCATAATTCCGAATAGAAAGAGAACTATGACAGCCCCTATGTAAACTAAGACCAAAACGAGAGCTACAAACTCTGATGACAATATTAAAAACAAAATTGCAGTTAATGCGAGTGTGAATACAAGTGAAATTGCAGCATGAATAACATTGGAAGTTGTAACAACCCTAATTGCTGTTGAAATTAACCCAAGAAGTATGAAATAGGTTACAATTTCAAAAATTTCCATTTTTTAGCTTTCTAAACCTTCAGCCTCTGGAACAGTTTTCAACCAACCATCTAAGCGTTCTTTGTCATGTAACATGTCGCCCATATTAAATTCAGAGTACTCATATTCAGGTGACCAAAATAAAGCATCAAAAGGACAGACTTCTACGCAAATTCCACAATACATACATAAGGCATAATCAATGTCGAACCTATCTAAAACAGCTCGACTTCTTTGTCTACCCCCAGGTTTTGATGGAGGTTGTAATTCTTTGTGACCTTCTATGTAAATACACCAATCGGGGCATTGACGTGCACAAAGCATACAACTGGTGCATGCTTCTTGATCTAAGGCAATAACTCCTCGTGCTCTTGGTGCAACTTTTTCTTTTTCAAATGGGTAATTCACATTTGGTTTTGAGTGGAATGGAGAAAGAGTTTTTAACATATTAACAATAACTATCTTGATTCCAATTAGAAATCCTGGCACTTTAGGTCTAAACGTTTTCATTAGAATCCAACTTTCATAACTGCAGTTACAAGAATATTAACCAAAGATGCAGGTATAAGTATCTTCCATGCAAGGTTTTGCAATTGATCTTCTCTAAATCTTGGCTGTGACCATCTAATGGCAACCAATATAAAACCTAAAATAGCGGTTTTTGTTAAAAGAACAACAGGTCCATAAAAATTTACCCATTCAGTTGGCAAAAGTGGCACATGGTAACCTCCAAGAAATAATGTAGAAGCTACTGCACATAAAATAAACATATTCATATATTCAGAAATGTAAAAAATAAGAAATCTGATACCAGAGTATTCTGTCATAAAACCCATGGTTAATTCTGACTCACCAATTGGCATATCAAACGGTACTCTCATCATTTCAGCTGTTGCTGCAACCATAAAAATTAAGAAACCAATTATTTGACCACCAACTACAAAAGGTACTCCCCATTCAATTTGTTTTTCTACAATTCCAACCAATGACATAGTTTCGGCTTGAATAACAACTCCAACGACAGCAAGTATAAGTGGAAGTTCATACGCTATCAGCTGTCCTGCAGCTCTTAAACCTCCCATTAAAGAATATTTGTTTGCTGATGACCATCCTGCAGTTAATACACCTATAGTTCCTAAAGAACTTATAGCAAGAGCAAAGAAAACGCCCAATTCTAAATCTGCAACAACTAATGTAGGGCTCATTGGAACTACAGCAAAGAGTGCAACGCATGAAACCATAACATAAGCAGGTGCCCATTTAAAGACTGGTCTATCAACTTCAGTTGGGATTATGTCTTCTTTTTGAACAAATTTAAGTATTTCAGCCAAAGGAAATATGAAACCTCTAAGTCCTACATGTAAAGGGCCTGGTCTTCGCTGCATCCATGACGCACCTTTTACATCCATAATTGTGAAAATAATTGCACCATTTAATGCAACAGCAGCAAGAAATCCAACCTTGATTAAAACTTCTGTCATCTATCTACATCTCCAAGTACGAAATCTAAGCTACCCATAATGGCAATTAAGTCTGGCAGTAAAGCTCCTTCAAGCATATTAGGTAAAATAGAAATGTTACTAAATGAAGCTGTTCGAACTTTGAGCCTATATGGGCCTAGCCCACCATCTGATACTATGTAGTATCCCATTTCTCCTTTTGGATTTTCTGCTCTTACATATGTACGTCCTTTAGGAACTTTTATAACTTTGGGTACCTTTGCTTGTAGTGGGCCAGAAGGCATTGAGTCAATTGCTTGTAATACTATTTTTGCTGATTCAACCATTTCCTTAACTCTGACATCCCATCGATCATAACAATCTCCATTCTCTCCAACAGGAATATCATATTCAAATTGATCATATGGCAGATAATCTGTTTGTGTTCTTAAATCAGACTTCACTCCAGAAGCCCTAAGTATTGGGCCCGATACTCCAAAGGCTTCTGCGGTCTCTGCAGTTAAGACACCGACATTTTTTGTTCTTTTTTTAAAAACTTCATTTCCACCAATTAAATTTTGAAATTGATCAGCCGCCTCTATAACTTTTTGCATTGCTACTTTTGTATCTCTATAAAATCCCGCAGGTAAATCTTGAATATCTTTTTTTGTAGTAGGGCCTGCTCCGGCTGCTGGTTTTACTCCACCGATACGATTAAAGTTTGGATGAAAGCGACCGCCAGTTACTGACTCAATCAAATCTAAAACTCTTTCTCTATCTTCCATTGCATAAAAAATTGGAGTTAATGCACCAACTTCAAGAGCATACGCTCCATTAAATACAAAATGTGAAGAAATTCTAGCCATCTCAGTAAGTATTAGTCTGATATGTTTTGCTCTTTCGGGAACTTCGATTTCCATCAATCTTTCAGCCCCAGTAATAAATGGAATTTCGTTAGAGAACCCCGCAACCCAATCTATTCGGTTTACAAGTGTTGTAATTTGAGGATAAGTTCTGACTTCTGCCAGTTTTTCATAGCCACGATGCATGTACCCTAGTACGGGTTTTACATCATGAACTTTTTCCCCGTCTACTTTTGCAACCAACCTTAGCACACCATGGGTTGATGGATGTTGAGGACCTATATTAAGTGTCATATCTTCAGTTTCAATTTCTACAGATACAGATGCCTCTGAAAAACTATTAATATTCTGTGGATCTAATGCATTAACCATCTTCTGATTTATCACTTTCTGATTCTTCTGGCATTCCCTCTACATCAACCTCACCAGGCCAAGGCTTAACTTCTCTGCTAATTAATTCAAAAGATTTAAGCATAGGATTTCCTTCGTATCCGTCAGGAAGATATAATTTTTCAAGGTTTGGATGATTTTCAAAATTTATTCCAAACATTTCGAAGGCTTCTCTCTCATGCCAGTTTGCTCCAGCGTATATTTCCACAAGAGATTTAATCTTTGGGTCTGATTTAACAATGTTTGTTGATACAATAATTAAATTTGTATTAGCTAAATCTGAGAGGCATGTAATTATTTCGAAACTAGGTGAAACGCTCTCCTTAGGTGCTTCTCCGACAGATACTTCATTGTCCCAATCTATTGCAGATAGCCAGGAGAAAAATTTCAAATTAAATTGATCTCTAAGATTTTGGTGTGTCTCAATCCACTCAGTTGAGTCAACTTTAATAGTTACTGTTTCAAACTCTAATGTTGCATCCGTAAAGGTTTCTTTTATTTTGTTAAAAAATTCTTCCATATTAAATTGGCTCTGTTTGAACCTCTAACCATTTTTCTTTCATGTCTTCTCCACGAATTTTCTTTTGGAGAAGTATTATCCCTTCCTGTAGTGCTTCAGGTCTTGGAGGACAACCAGGAACATATACGTCTACAGGAATTAATTGATCTACACCTTTTGTTACTGAATAGGAATCCCAATATGGACCTCCACTATTTGAACATGACCCCATAGAAATCACATATTTAGGTTCTGGCATTTGATCGTAAAGTCTTTTAACTGAAGGAGCCATTTTGTCAGTTACTGTTCCAGCTACAATCATAAAATCAGCCTGTCGTGGAGATGCAGGAAGTGGAATTACTCCTAATCTCATAAAATCATGCCTCGGTCCACTTACAGCCATAACTTCAATAGCACAGCATGCTAATCCGAATTGAAAGTACCACAGAGAATATGATCTAGCCCAGTTAAATACTGATGATATTGGTTTTGGAAGACCAAATTTATCTACGACTCCCATTTCAGAACATCCTTTCTTATCGCGTATATAAGACCAATTAGCAAAATGAATATGAAAAAAAACATTTCGATTAATCCAAAATAACCTAATTTCTCCAAATTAATTGCCCATGGAAAAATAAAGACTGCTTCAACATCAAAAATAACAAAAAGCAAACCAAAAATGTAATACCTTACATATGTTTGACTCCATCCAGTCCCTACTGGGTCTACGCCACATTCGTAAGTTTGAAGCTTTTCTGCATAAGGCTTGTTAGGTCTCAGAACTGAAGCTACTCCAAGTAATAGCACAACAAGAAATAGGCCAAATCCTAGGACGGCTCCTATGGTCACATAATCTTGAAAATAAGAAATCATACTTTATACTTTAGTCCAGCCTCTAAAAAGTTTACTTTTTTCTCAAACTTCATTGTAATTTTTTTGTAAGATTTTCATAAGTGATAAACAAATATTTTTTAGAAGAACCGAACATACTAGATTTGTCTAAAGAAATTTTCAATGCCGTTGTAGATGAGAATTTAAAAATAGAAACTAGATTTGAATTAATTTCAAAAAAAATTGAAGATGCAGAAACCATAAATTTTATACTCGCTGATGGTTTAGGGTTTTCAAATTTACAATCTACAGATTCTTATTTAAATGAGCATATTAATAATGTTGTTAATACAACTTTTCCATCATCAACAAATGTTGCTTTGACCACTATTGCAATGCAGGCAAACCCGATCGATCATGGTGTCTTTAGTTACTATATGTATGACAAATTAAAATACGGCTTAATCAACGCACTTAACTGGAACTCAGAAAACAAAAATTTACTATTATCTAAATATTTCAATAATCAGTCATCAATATGGAGTATCTTTAAAGAAAATAATATATATACATCAAATTTCCAGCCTAAAAATTTAATTAATACCCCTTTATCAAATTTTCTCTATGAAGAAAAATCTACGGTCCCATATATAAGTCATGAAGACTTAATAAATGCTTTATCAGATTCACTATCTCTAGAAAATAAATATAACTTTATTTATTATCCAAATATTGATGTAAGTGCGCATGTATTTGGAGTAAATTCTAAAGAATGGATAAGGGAGATAAAAATATTTGAAGAACTAGTTAAAAAAATTACAGAACTTAGTAATAAGAAATCTTATACAGTGATATCAGCTGACCATGGCTTAACAAATGTACCTAAAGAAAATAGATTCCACATAGATTATAGTGAAAACGTCAACATTTACGGAGACCAAAGATCTGTGTATATTAATGGTTCCAAAAAAGAAATTATTGAAGTCTTCTCAAAAGTTCCAGGACAGTTAATTGATCGATCAGAACTAAATCATTTGCTTCCAGTACCAGAAAATGATTTCATTGAATCTTTATATCCAGATTATTGCTTTTTAGTTGAAGATAAAAATATCATATATCCACATCATTTAAAAACAGAGCTTGCCGGATACCATGGTGGCATGTCTACGGAAGAAATAAAAATTCCAATTATTGAAATACCAAACTTTTAATTAACATATACTAATCAAAATGGCACTTTCATACCTAGGACTATTGCTAGTTCTTGTTTTAATTATTTTGTTTGGTAGAAAATTAAAGTAATCTTTTTTAATTTGGTTGATAGGTACCAAAGAAAACTTGCCACGCAAGACAGGTTTTGGCTAAAAGACTAAGCCATATATAGGCTCTTTCTCCATACAAATAATCTTTCCACTTTCCAACCTGCTTGTATTGCAAAATCATATTTATTGAAAAAGTATTAAAGAATAAAAATATACTTACAAATATCCAAACTACAAATTGTGGAACTCCCTGTGGGTTTGAATCTGTAGCAACTCCATCACCAATTAAATTTACAAAAATAAATATCCAAGGCGCTACACCAACTAAGCACCCCATAATATAACTCGTCCAATCTACTTTGTCTGTATATTGATTATGAACCTCCATCATCCAGCCAAACCAACACATTGCTGCATTCATAAAAAATATTCCAGCTAGAGCCCAAACATCATAAATACCTACAAGGAGAGCAATTAATACAATCATTACAGATGCACTTATAGAATATTCAATCCATCTAACTTTATTAATCCCCTTTGATAAGTCTTCTTTGTATTTGTTATAAAACGGTCCCGAAATCAAATAATGAGCAACTGCAGATGCAAGCAAAAATGTCGCAACAGCCGGGCCAAAATTTGTAACCTCAGTCCAAATTTCAAGCTCAGGAATTAATGCAAAACTTGAGGGATCCTCAGGAGATCCTACGCCGACAAGCTGAGTTAAGGTAAGTGGTACTACAAAGTCTGAATTAACAACAGTACCTAACCAAAACAATAATCCACCTTGAATTAAATGAACTGTTCCCATTATTATGTTGAAACGTTTAAGTTTTTGAATTTTAGTTTCCAATATGATCTCCCCCAAATAAAATATTAAGCTAATTCTAGTTTTCAAATTAGAATTAAATCGTGGATAAACAATTAATTTTTTCAGAAATAGAATCACTTATGTTTGACTTAGATACATTAGTAAAGTCATTGGCGAATTCACGAGAATATATATCTGAAAATGAACTTTCAAGGGCAAGTGGAAAATTATCTGAGATTGAGATTGAATTGCAGTCTCTTGCAGGAAGAGTTGCTTATATTAAATCCTCAATTTGAAGGAAAAGTTGTAACTTCTGATATTTTAATATTTACTTTATCGCCCGCTTCGTAAATAGTATTTGGAAGTGATCTAGCTCTAAAAACTTCACCTTTACTATTTTGAAATGAGATAACTTGGTCATGGCCATAAAAAGTACACTCTTGAACAACATAACTACCTTCAGAGTCTATTGAAAGTTCAATGCATTCTGGTCGGATTGAAACATCCAGTGCTCCATTGTATGCAGAAACAAAAGTACCCAAAGATGTCTCTACTCTGCCATCTACTGAGAAGCCTCTAAGTATATTTGGATCTCCAACAGAATTTGCAACATTTTGACTAACTGGGTTTAGATAAATTTCCTGAGGAGTAGCACTTTGGATTACACTTCCATTTTCTAGAACACTCACTACATCGCAAACCGATAAGGCTTCTTCTTGATCGTGGGTAACAATTATTGCAGTAGTTTCAGTTTGTCTTAACAGTGAAACTACTTCCTCTCTAAGATCTCTAGCCATCTGTGCATCTAAGCTTGTAAAAGGTTCATCTAAAAGAATTACTTCAGGTTTAGGAGCTAAGGCTCTAGCAAGGGAAACTCTTTGTTGTTGTCCACCAGATAATTCCTGTGGAAATTTATTCCTGTAAGTATTTAAATTACACATAGAAAGAACTTCTTCTAATCTTCCATTTTTAATTTCATCTTGTGAAAGTCCGAATGATATATTTTTTGCAACATTCAAATGTGGAAATAAAGCGTAGTCTTGAAAAACCATTCCAACGTTTCTTTCCTCGGGAGGTAAGAAAGTGTCATCACTAGCAATAATATTGTTTCGCATCTCAATAATTCCAGAATCAGGTTTATCAAATCCTGCAAGCAATCTCAATGCAGTTGTTTTGCCTGATCCTGAAGTTCCTAAAACTCCAACAATAGAACCATTCCAAACATCTAAATTAAAATCTGACAACACTAATTCAGAACCATAAGACTTAGTTACTGATCTTGCTCTTATGATTAAGTTTTCAAATGCCATTAGTTTAGATTCCTTGTACTAAGTATATATGTAGGAAGTGCGCTAATTGCTAACAAAATAAATGCAGAAAATGCTGCCTGAGTAAATAAAGCTTCTGAAGCATAGGACCATATATCTACTGCCATAGTGCTAAATCCAGTTGGCCTGAGTAAAAGAGTTTGGGGTAACTCTTTCATTGTTGATAAGAAAACAAGGGCAGCACCAGCAAATAAACCTCTATAAATCAATGGGAACGTGACTTTTAAAAAAGTATCGATTTTTGACAAACCAAGACCTGAACTTGCTTCAATATACGATAACTTAACTTGTTCCATTGAAGCCTGTCCTCCTCCTACAGCTTGTGGTAAAAATACAATTAAATATGAGATTATAAGAGTTGTGAAAGTTTGATAAATTGCTGGGAAAATTTTAATTGTTATGAATAGCATGGATATACCAACTGCTATGTGAGGAAGGCCGTATAAAGTTAGAGTAACTTTTTCAAATATATCACCAAATTTTGACCTATATTGTGAAATCATCACAACTATAGGGGTAGCTATGATCATTGCAAAAATAGAAGTGACTGTAGCAGCAGTTAAAGACCCCACAACTCCGGAAAATGTACCGCTTACTGAATTTCCATTAGCCAGTCCTCTTATCAACCAATAAGACAAGACGCCCATCGGAAGAAGTAAACTAAAAAAAATGACAATACCAAAAAATGTTAAAACAAGTATTTTATTTTTTTTAGAAAGTTTAATTTTTGCAATTTCCCTCGGAGTGCCAGAAACTTTAGCAGATCTACTTAATTCCGTTCCCCGCTGAGCAAAGCTAATTACTAAAGCTAATAAAATTAAAATTGTTGAGTAGAAAATTACTGGATCACCATTTATGTTTATAACGTAATAAGAATAAATTGCTTTTGTCATTGTTCCATATTTCATTAGTGATACTGCTCCAAAATCAGATATAACATAAAGCCCAACTAATAATGAAGAGTAGATTATCGGTTTTCTTAACCTTGGTATGACTACTTTTGTATACATTTTAATTTTTTTAACCCCTAAAGACCTTGCAGCATCTTCAACTGTTGAATCTAAATTTCTAAGTGCACTGCTACAAATCAATTGAACATAAGGATAAGTGAAAAGAGTCAAAACTATCCAGCTGCCTATAAATCCTTCAATCCCTGTAATTTCATTTACCCCATATCTAGAAAATAAATTAACAAACAAGCCTTTAGGGGAAAATGCAGAAACATACGTTAAAGCACCAATATATGAGGGAATTACCAAAGGTAAAATTGTAAGTGAAAATAATAATTTTGAACCAGGAACTTCATATCTCACAGTAAGAATAGATATAAACAAACCAAGAAATAAACTCGTAAAAATTACAGCAAAAAATAATAGAAGTGTATTAAATAATAAAGTGCCTACATCCCATGAAGAAAGAAAGCTAGATAGGTTTTTCGAAAAATTAGCGAATCTCCAAAACATATAGAATATTGGCATCAAAAATATCAATAAGATAAAAGTGTTGCCTATTAAAAGAGGTTTCGGTGTATTCACTTTATTAAGATTAAATAAATTATTTGAATAATAAAAGAAAAAATTCTGGTCAGATCTCTCTGACCAGAATTTTTTGGCTTATGTTGATACTGACGGACGGACTAAAATCCTGCTTGAGCAATCAACTCTACAGCTTTTTCTTGCCATAATGCTAAAGCTGACCAGTTTAAGTTCGAAGGTGAATTCAAACTATTTATCTCTGGTAGTAATGCATTTGGCTGAATACCTTCAACAAGAGGGAACTCGTATACTGTATTTGTAAATGTTTCTTGAGCACTCTTAGAATGTAAGAAGTCAATGAAAGCCATAGCTGCTGGTTTATTTTGGCTTGAGGACAAAATTCCAACTCCTGCTGGCATAACCATTGCACCACATCCACCGTCTAAATAAACATTCTTAATAGGAGCATCAGCATCTTCTGCTAATACTCTTAGTGTGTAGTAATGATTGATCATTCCAATATCAAGCTCACCTGCTGCAGCTGCTGCTACTTGAGGTGAGTTTTTTGGATATTCACCATATCCAAGACCATTAATTGTTGTTAGCCAATCTAAGACTTTTTCTTCACCATCTGACTCAATCATACAAGCAAGCATTGCTATGAATGATGAGTTTGTTGGCGCAAGTCCTAACCTATTACGGAATTTTTCATCAGCTAAACCGTATATGTCACTTGGTAGTTCAGAATCCATAACGTCTCGTGTATCTACTACAAGAGATCGTGATCTTCCAGATGTACCTACCCAGTAGCCATTACTGTCTACTGCCCAAGATGGAACATTGTCTAAGACATCAGCAGGAAGTCTGTCAAAAAGACCGGCTTTTGCAACGACTCCAAGACTAACTGGATCTTGAGAGAAGAATACATCAGCTGGGCTAATTGCACCTTCTAGTTCTAGTGTTCCTGCAAGCGCAGCACTCTTGGCATACCTTACTTCAACTTCAACTCCTGAAGTTGCGGCAAATTCTGCAATAATATCTGCTACAAGACTTTCTTTTCTACCACTATAAATGACAAGAGTTCCGCCGACTTCAGCTTCTCTTGCGGCTAATGCAGCTTCAACAGCTGCATCTATAGCTTCTTGTGATACTGTACCTGCTGGTCCTGTTTCACCTGCTGGTCCTGCTTCTCCTGCTGGTCCTTGTTCTCCTGCTGTAGGTGAACAAGCTGTTAAAACCAACATAAAAGCAATTAAAATTACTGTGATTTTTTTATTCATTTCAACCTTTTTTTTTGATTAACTTTGTTAATAGTACTTAACATTATAAGTTAATGGTAATTTATTTATATTTTTTTTTCTTTTCTCTAATTTATCCTTTTTTTTGATTTGTCGTAACATCTAGTTATGTCTAAAAATAAAACAGGGGTTCTTTTAATAAATCTAGGTAGTCCCAAGGAGTTAACAAAAAAATCAGTTAGAGAATACCTAAGAGTATTTTTATCTGATGATTATGTTTTAGATATACCTAAAATTTTGCAGCAATTAATACTTAGAGTTTTCATACTCCCCTTCAGGCCTAAAAATACTTTGGAAGCATATGAATTAATTTGGACCCCAGAGGGTTCTCCACTAATTCTATCAACTAAAAGTATTGCCAAAAAATTATCAAAAAAAACTGGCTGGAATGTCGATTATGCAATGAGATACGAAGACCCAAGTATTGAAAAAGCCTTAGTCAATTTTAAAAGCAAAGGTATATACAAAATTATTGTTATATCTCTTTATCCACACAATGCTATGGCAACAACAGTCACTACTGAAATGGAAACTAGGGTCGTTGCTAACGAAATTTCAGAAAATTTTGAGTTGATTTTTACAAAACCTTTTTTTGATAATGAAATTTATATAAATACTTTAAGTAATTCAATAAAACCCTACATTGAAAAATCATCCTTTGACAAAATTATATTTAGTTATCATGGAATCCCAAAAAGACAGGCAAAAAAGACAGACGAAACAGGTGAACACTGTTTTTCAACTGGTAACTGTTGTGAAATAGAAAGTGAAGGTTCTAAGGACTGCTACAGGTCTCATACAAGAATAGCTTCAGACTTAACAGCAAAAAAATTGGGATTAAGTGAAGATCAATGGGAAGTCGCTTACCAGTCCAGGCTAGGCCCAGGGTGGCTTACGCCTTTTACTGATAGAAGGCTTGCTGAACTGCCAGAAGAAGGTAAAGAAAATATTGCTATATTGTGCCCGTCTTTTATTTCAGACTGTCTTGAAACTTTAGAAGAGATAGATATCCGAGGAAGGAAAACATTTTTTGATGCGGGGGGTAAGAATATGACCTACATACCATGTCTTAATGATTCAGAAGAAACTGTTACACTTTTAGAAAATTTAGTTAAGACTGCCTGATTTTGAAAGCTTTTTAAAATTAAAAGATTTGATTACGAACTTACCCCCATTACGTACAAACCACATAAATCCAGCTAATAAATAAGCATAAGGGCACATCATATTATTACTATTATACATTAAATACTAGAATATAAAGAATGCAAAAAGATCCAAAGCTTGTCCGGAAATATGAACCAATAATATGGTTTCTTTTCTTTGGATTGACGTTTGCAGTTGGTTGTCCCGCCTTTTAAACTTCACTCCATTATGTGTTAATTACTGTTAACATATATACAAATGAATAATAATCCAAATATATTTGCACAAAGTGAAATCGAGAAATTACCAAATTCATTTTATTCACATGCTGAAGCGATATTCCATTTATCAGAAGTTGGAATAGAGGTAAAGCAAACCCGTGTTGCTGAATGGCTTGGTTTCAGCAGAGCTAATGTGTCACAAGTTATTGGAAGAATGCAAAATAGTGGTCTCATTGAGTTCAGTGATGAATTAAAGCTTACAAAGAAAGGAGACTACCTTGCAAAAATGATTGCAAGAAGGCATCGAATTATTGAACGATTTCTTTCTGAAGTTCTAAATTTACCTTGGGAACAGGTCTATGAAGAAACTAAAAAATGGGAAAATGTTTTAAGCTCTGTTACTGAAGATGCCATGCTAAAAGTCCTAGGTAATCCAAAAACTGGAATATTTGGAAACCCTATTCCCTATTCAAACTATTTTGAAGGTCCGATGGATAGGTTATGTGATGTTGATACAAACAAAAAATATTCAATTATAAAAATTTCTGAAGAACTAAAAAGAGATGGTGAGGTTATATCTTTTCTTAAAAAAAATAATATTTTGCCAGGAAATAAGATTTTTATTTCAAATACTAATAAATACTCACTAACTGTAAGCATTGCAAAAGACAACTTTTTTGGACTAGATCAATATATAGCCAAAAGAGTATTTGTAAGTTAATTCAATTTATGGTTATACAGGAAAATATTAATATATAAATATGGAAAACTTATTATCAAAAATACCTTATGAATTATTTTCATATATTGGTGGAGGAATCTTTTTATTTATTATCTTATATAGATTTTTTCCAAAATTATTTTTAAAAATACATAAACCAGTTTTTTTCACGATTGGCATCCTTTCACTTTCATTAGGTTATGTTGGAATAGTTGTTCCTGGTTTACCAACAACAGTTTTTATACTTATAGCTGCATGGGCATTTTCAAAATGCTCTGAAAGGTTTACATTATGGCTAGAAAGTCACAGGATTTTTGGTCCTATAATTTTAAATTGGCAAACTTATAGAGGATTATCTAGAAGAGCTAAGAAGCTTGCAATATCTATGATCATCCCAACTTTCGTTTTAACAATTTATTTTGTATTTTCACTTGTAGGAGACTTAATTTTTGGTTCTTTTGGTATAGCACTATGTACTTGGCTTGCTACTAGACCTGAACCACCACTAGAAAACGCTTCTTAAATTTAATTTGCTTCTGGTATCTGATATCCAATTGGAGAAACTTTATCTAGTTCAAAAACATCCCTTGCTTGTGCTTCGTAATTTAAACCAATAGATATTTGCTCTCCTTCAGTAACTCTGTTCCCGTTTTCATCTAACCGTGCATTCATTGTTGCTTTTTTTCCTGACTTACAAATAGTCTTTATTTCAGTCATTTCATCGGCCCAAGCTAATAAATAAGCACTTCCTGGAAACGGCTCCCCTCTGAAATCTGTTCTTAAGCCATAACAAAGAACAGGTATCTTTAACTTATCAACTACAAGTGATAATTGGAGAACTTGTTTGGGACTCAAAAATTGTGATTCATCAACAAGCACACAAGATAGATGTTCTCTTTGATGCTCATGCGCTGTCCAGACGTATAAATCGTCATCTGCAGTAAATATTTCGCATTCTCTATCTAAGCCAATTCTTGAAGCAATCATTCCCTCTCCAAATCTGTCATCAAGTTTTGGAGTAAATAAAAGGGTTCTCATATTTCTTTCTTCATAATTGTGAGCTGACTGTAGAAGGGTTGTGCTCTTCCCAGCATTCATTGCTGCATAATAAAAATATAATTTTGCCATTGTTTATATATTAGTTATTAAATTTTTTGTTGCTATCTAAGTACAACTATTCTTCGAATGAATAAAAAGCTTTTTGAATCAAAGCTTTTTATTCTTTCATATAAATATCTTAAAAAAATTAATAGGTGGTAGTCTTTTTTTTATGGAAGTAATTTTAAAGTTCATACATGTGGTTGGTTTATCTGTCTGGTTAGGATCTATGGTTACATGGGCAGTATTTGCACCAAGAATGAATAAGTACGATCCTACAAGAAACACTACAGGAGTCTTAAGAATTTCATTTAGTAAAATTTCATGGATTTCATACGCAATAACTGTGACATCTGGTATTGGAATATTACTAACTGTAAATGATGCAGCTGCAAACTGGAATTTAGAAATTGGAATTTTAATTCTAGCTGGTGTTGTTATAGCGTTTCATAGCTTTGCAACAAACATTAGCGCTGCTCTTAGAGGTGTATTCAATGGAGTAATGCTTATACTTGCATTAACTGCTGTCTATTTAACAACAATATATATTTAATAAGAATTTATTAACTCTAAATCCTTTTCTGCAATAATTCCATAGCCACGTGCAAGTATATCTTTTGAATTTTTTCCTACCAAGAACCAGTGGATTGTTTCATCTGAGGGTATGTCTAAAGTTTCTAGAAATTGATTTTTATCAAGATAAGCAGTTATTGTTCTGTTTCTAATTCTGTCATCTCGTATGCCAGCTCTCATTATTCCATCTAGATAAACTTCAGCTAATTTAGATGTTTTTTGAACAGTTGGGACTTCAATTATATTATGTGTTTCTCCAAGTCCATTGTTTTCTAATAATGATATTGATTCATCAACTAATGGTTGATGCCATTGTTGAAAAGCAACAATTATTATTAGATTCTTATCAACAAAATCATCTGGCACAACCTTGTCTCTTTTGTTTAAATCTCTTCCACTTATCTGTGGAAACTCTCCATACTCAACACTCACATTACTCTCCTGTTCTGCTTGGCAACTTACAGAAAAAAATAATATTAAAACTAGAAAGCTAGCCTTGAACTGGACCAAGGACTGCCTCAAGATTTTTTATTTGCTCATCCATTATTTTATTAAATATAGTTCCTACAAATATTCCAAGAATAAAAAAAGGAAACTTGTATTTGATATCTACAGAATAAGTAACTTCTGTTCCTTTTGAATTAGCTGATAAAAATATAGTATCAACAATTGTAAAAATTGAAGTTGACGCCTGTAAAGAAACTCTTAATGGTGGGCCCCATTCAACAATTTCATAATCATACTCTCTTGGTTTATTATTAAAATGTGTTTTAACTTTGAATACTGAACCTTGCCTTAATGGTTCTTTGGTTATAAGTTCACCTTCGTCGCCTTCTGCCCATTTTTCTAAATTTCTAAAATCTGATAAAAACACAAATGATGAATCAATGTCTGAGCTCACTGTGACTGTTCTTGAAAAATTTGGCATACGTTTATATTAAGTAAATTAAATTTTTGTAGGAAATTATTTATCTAAGATTTAAAGATCTATTTCTGAATCCAATAAAGCCAATAGCCAAAAATAGTGCTATCTTTCCTATTACAAGAAGTACATCTCCTCCAATTAAACCATCTTGATAAGGATTGCCATACGCACCAAAGGAAGAGATATTGTCATCAATCCACAAAAAGAAGTCATTTGTGCCTTTTAATGAATTTGCTAAATATTCAATTGCCATGAGACCACCACCAAAAGCCCATGCCATTGATGATTTACCAGTATATGCTCCAAGTGCAAAGCCTAAAACACCAAAACTTACCCCAGCTAAAGCAGCCTGTAGTGTTGCTTTCATTAGAGGAACGTAATCAAGCGTTTGACTAAGTTCCATAGTAGCAATTGGAATAAACATAATATTTGTCCATGCAAAAGTTACAAACAAACCAAAAAATACAGCTAACAGTGATTGTGTAAGATAAACTGTTGATCGTGTCATTGGTAAAGCCGCAACAAATTCGAAAGTACCATCTTCCTCAGCTTTTGAGCCAAGTTTATTTAAAAGAATAATTGTGGCTATCCCAATTAAAATAGGCACAAAAGGAATCAAAAAGTAAGTTGTTACCATTCCTTCTAAAGTAAAGACATTGTCCCAATCTGAAATTCCTAGTAAGTTCATCATTGTTTCATTTTCAGACATACCCCTAAAAGCTTCTCGCTGAGTATCAATAAGTAGACTCTCAACACTTGTGTTTGCAAAAGCTAGTGGAAGAATCAATAAATACACTCCTCCAGAAATTGCCCAGTTTAAAATAAATTTTCTTGGGACTGTCACCATATATTTCAAATAATTAAACATTAACCTTCTCTCCTATCATAAAATTTAAAAAAGGCATCTTCTAAATCTTCACCCTGTTCTGCAGCCTTGCTTGAAAACGTCTCATAAGATTCATCATATACTTTTGCACCGTCTCGTAAAACGGCCATTGAGTCTGCAACTTTTTCAACCTCAGAAATAATATGTGATGATAAAAGTATTGCAGCACCATTATTTGCAAATTCTTTAATAATTTCAAAAAATGTTCTTTGATGAAAAGGGTCTAGGCCTGAAGTTGGCTCGTCTAAAATTAGTGCCTTTGGCTTATGAAGTACTGCTAGTATCAATGCGACTTTTTGTCTGTTACCTTTAGATAATTCTTTAATAGTTTGATCAACTTCCAATTCAAATTTTTCTGCTAATTCCATTGCATAATCAGTTGATTGGGCTCTCATGTCAGCACCAAGTTTAAATAATGATTTAGAGTTTAAATTTTGTGGAAGTTGAGGATCTCCAGGTAAATATCCTATTATTTTCTTTGCTTCAACAGGATTTTCAATTGTATTTATTCCCTCAACTGAAAGAGAACCTTCTGAGGGGATTAAAAAACCCATAAGACTTCTCATTGTTGTGGATTTTCCAGCTCCATTAGGACCTAATAAACCCTTAACTTCACCATTATCAACAGTGATGTTAATATCTCCAACACCTTTTCCATTTTTGTATTTCATAGTGAGGTTTTGGATTTGAATCATTAGCTAATTTTATATATTACGAAAAATAACATTAATTTATTTTATTAAAAAATTATTAAATATAAAAATTATTCGTCTAAATTTTCATTTTTTTGTTTATTTCTTAACCAAGTTAAAAGTAAAGCTGGAATTAAAAACATAAGCATTTCATCCCAACCACCTTGATGATTTAGGATAGGCGGTGGAGTTATTTTAGTGAACATTAGAGATATCCTTCGACCATCCAACGAGTAATATTTACAAGACTGTTTGGAAGTAGTCCAAAGTAAATGGTTAGTGCCGCCATAATACCTAGTAATAATTTATCTGAGTTTTTGACCTGTATCTTCTCAACTACATTTTCTGTCTTTTCTACTGCTGCAACCCATATAGGTCGTAAGTAAAAGTAAAAACCAGCAACTGTAGTAAGCATCAATACAGTAACTAATATATATCTCTCATACGACCAGAGATTAGTAATTAAGATAAACTTTGAAACAAATCCACTAGTTAATGGTAATCCTGCAAGGCCAAGCATAAATATTGAAAATGTAATTGTTATAAATTTATTTTCTTTGAACAATCCAGAGATATTTGAAATTTGGAAATCTGAACTTAACTGACCACTAATTATTGAAAAGACTGTAAAAATTCCAACTAATTGAATGATGTAAGTAATTAAATAAAAGGTGGAAGCACTAATTCCATAAACACCTGAAGATATTCCAGAAAGTATAAATCCTGACTGGATAACGCCACTGTAAGCAATAAGTCTTTTTAAATCGCTTTGATTTGCAGCAAATAAAGCTCCTGCTAGTACTGACATTATTACAACTGCACTAAAAAATAAATCGAATTGATCAATAATAAATGTTAAAGATACTGCTACCAGTCTCGCAAGAACTATAAAAGATGCTGCCTTTGCAACAGTAGCCATATAGCCAACATAACCAGTCGGTGACCCTTGATAGACATCGGGAGCCCAAGCTTGAAAAGGAGCAGCCGCTACTTTAAATAACAAACCAACAATAATCAATATAAGACCCACAAAAGTTGTTAATGGAACATTTTCAGGTCCAATAATACTAATAGCGAAACTGATTTCATATACTCCAATAATTGATAATGAGACATATATAAGTGCTATGCCATAAACAAATATACATGAAGCCAGAGAACCTAGTAAGAAATACTTTAAGGAAGCTTCATTGCTTAATTGATCTCCCCTATTTAATCCAGCTAAAGCATATAAACTAATAGATCCAATTTCTAATCCTATAAAAAGCATGATAAAGTTTTCTGCGTCAACCATTAATAAGAAACCTGATGCAGACATCAAAACAAGAATTAAAGCTTCTGTTGTTTTATTTTCAATCATCTCAGAAGTTTTCCAAAAAGAGTTAAATGTAAATAGCAGCACCATTCCGATAATTACATTTCCAACAAGTGCAAATTCATCAAGAAGAATTTTTTCTGTAAAGTAAGAAGACACGCCGTCTGTTAAAAATAATCCAAACTTTAAAAAGATTGTAAATAAAGTTAATAAGATTCCTACAAATGAAACATATTTTTTTACGTACATCGGAGTAGAGATAGTAATTGTACAAAATAATAAAACTATAACAGTGAGAAGCAGGGCTAGCGTGGGTGCTATAACTATATAATTTATACCAAGAATCTCAGAAACTGTAGTCATTTTAAGTCCCTAAACATTGCGATCGTATCGCTTAAGAAGCTCGCCTCTTGAATAACAAAACTTTCAATATAATTTGGATAAATTCCAATAAACAACATTAATAAAACTAATGGCGCTATTGATGCAGTTTCTCGAGAGTTCAAATCACTTAAGCTTTCGTTTTCTTCATATTTTATAGGACCAGTAAACATTCTCTGATAAGCCCACAGCATATAAATTGCTGCCAAAACAACTCCAAATGCCGCAAATGATGTCAAAACCTTATAGCTGTTATAGCTTCCCATTAGAATCATAAATTCACCGACAAAACCATTTAATCCAGGAAGGCCTATTGAAGCAAAAGAGGTAAATAAAAATATTGCTGCATACCTTGGCATTGTAATCTTTACACCACCAAAATCACTGATGTTTCGAGTGTGTCTTCTTTCATAAATAAAACCAACAAGCATAAATAAGGCTCCAGCAGTAATGCCGTGATTTATCATTTGTATTATTGCTCCCTCTATACTTAAAAAACCTCCAGCGGATATGCCTAACATGACAAATCCCATATGGCTGACAGATGAGTAAGCGATCAATTTTTTAATGTCTATTTGAGCAATAGCAACTATAGCTCCGTAAATTATTCCAATTACAGATAGAACTGCTATTAAATTTTTATAAGCTAAAAAACCCTCCGTAAAAAATGGGATAGAAACTCTTAGTACCCCATACGCACCAACCTTAAGAAGAATTCCAGCCAACATTATACTTCCAGCAGTTGGCGCTTCTACGTGAGCGTCGGGCAACCAAGTATGAAGCGGAAAGATTGGAACTTTAATTAAAAAACCGAAAGTAAATAATAAAAATAAAGATCTGGACTGAGATCCAAGCAAGCTTAATGAAGAGAGTGTTTCAAAATCTACAGCAAGCCTTCCGTTAACTCCGTAACTGATGACTGCTGTATAAACTGTTCCGATAAAAATGAATACTGAACCAAAGACAGTATAGAGAATAAATTTTATTGTTGCGTATCTTCTATTTTCTCCACCCCAAATACCCATCAAGAAATACATAGGAATTAATAAAGCCTCAAAAAATATAAAGAGAGAAATTAAATCACCACTTATAAATACTCCATTTATTGCAAAATGTAGCATTAGCAGTGAGCCAACAAATCCTTTGCTTTCAGCATGGTCTTTTCCAATTGAAAGCAGTGAGACAAAAACTAATAATGAACTTAACAAAAGGAGTAAGGTAGACATTCCAGATAGTCCAAAGCTTAGATTTAAACCATAAGATTGAATCCATTCAAAAGTAGATAAAATTGTAAATTCAGTCTTTGCATAATCTCCAAAAAGTAAATAAACACATTGGGTTAATGTGATTATTGAAAAAGCGATTCCAATCGGTCTAAATATTTCTTTTCTTGCATTAGGAATAATAAATATAAGTAATGCGCTGACAAGAGGCACAATTAACAAGGAGAACATTATTGACGTCATCGTGGCACCAATGGAGTAGCGATAAATAATGCAATCAAAAGTAACAGAAACAATCCAAAATAAACAACATAATTTCTAACCATTCCAGTTTGAGTTGTAGATGTAATTTTTGAAGTTTTATTAAATGCAGTTGATACAAAGTTTACTGAACCGTCAATTAACATTCCATCCACTACAACTGCAACTTTGCGTGACAAATTTTTCATGCCAGAAATAAAGAACAGATTTCCAAATTTATTGAGATATAGAACGTTTAAAGAAAGATCTTTTATTAAATTTATAGGATATTCAAGTTTAAATTTTTGTAAATCAATTCGTTTATGAAGTTCAATACCAAATAATAAAAATGCAATAATTAACCCAGTGAAACCGGCTCCTATAGAAAGCACTGCTAAAACAACTAATGTAATTCCTTCAGGTAAATGAGTTACCTCTACATTTTGAAGAGTTACATGAAGAACTTTTTCCAATCCATGGAAAAATGGCGTGTTTATGAAACCAATAAATACTGAAAATATGCCCAAAAGTAAGAGTGGTCTTGTCATCGCTTTTGGTGCTTCAATAACATCTGAATGATCGAAACCATTGTCTTTTTCAAAAATCAACAACCAATGTCTTCCCATATAAAATGCAGTTAAAAAAGCTGCACCTAAAGTAAGCGCCCAGAATATATAATAAATACCACCATTCGCAAAAACAGAAGCAAGTATTTCATCCTTAGACCAAAAGCCTGCAAGTGGCGGTATCCCCGAAATTGCAAGAGTTCCAATACCCATCATTGCAGCAGTAGTTGGCATTCTTTTTCTTAATTGTCCCATTTTTCTTATATCCTGCTCATGATGCATGGAATGGATAACTGCTCCAGCTCCAAGAAATAATAATGCTTTAAAAAATGCGTGAGTAACCAAGTGAAAAATTGCTGCAACATATGCTCCAGAGCCAATTGCAATAAACATAAAACCGAGTTGTGAAATAGTAGAGTAAGCTAAAACTTTTTTAATATCGTATTGATTTATAGCTGAGAATGCTGCAAGAAGGGCCGTAATTAAACCAAAAATTATTATCAAAAGACTAGCTAATTTTGAGTGTTGTAAGATCGGAGAAATTCTTACAAGCATAAATACACCTGCTGTGACCATTGTTGCCGCATGTATAAGTGCACTTGCAGGAGTTGGTCCTTCCATAGCATCTGGAAGCCAGCTAAATAATGGAAACTGTGCAGATTTACCAAAGGCTCCAAGTAGTAAAAAGAGAGAAATAGCAGTGATAGTGCTTTCCGAAACTCCAGTAGAGTTGTGTAGGATTTCATAAAAATCAAATGTATTATACGTATCCAAAATAATCATTAGACCAATTAAGAATCCAAAATCACCAACCCTGTTTATTACAAATGCTTTGTTACCAGCTTTTGCTGCTTCCGGTTTTTTTGACCAAAATGAAATCAATAAATAGGAACTTAAACCTACTAACTCCCAACCAAAAAACATTACTAAGAAATTTGATGACATTACTAGAAGCAACATTGAAAAGACAAAGAAATTAAAATAAACAAAATAATTACTGTGGTTTTCATCTTGTTCCATATATGAAGTTGAGAAGAGCTGGATAACAAATGAAAGACCCGTAACCAATACCAACATGATTCCAGATAAACCATCAAGTGTAAATCCAATGCTTATATCAGGATTTGAAATCCATTGAAATAATTCAATATTTACAGCCTTAAATTTATTCAAAGCAAGCGCGACAAATGAATAAGATGCAATAGCAAATGAAAGAAGTGCACCATTTAATGTAAAAAAGTTAGTTACTAACTCATTAAACAATTTTTTATTTAAAAATAAAAATATTGATGTAAGAAGTGGTAGAAAAATTGGAAGTAAAAAAATAAATTCCAATTTATCCTCGAGACACATTCAGAACATCTACTGAGGCAGATGACTGCTTTCTAAAGATAGAAACAATAATTGCAAGACCGACCACAACTTCTGCAGCAGCAACAACTAAAACAAAAAATACAAATACCTGTCCATCTATTTGCCCAAAATGTTTCGACGCTGATATAAATGTTAAATTTACAGCATTAAGCATAAGCTCAATACACATAAACATAATTAAAGCATTTTTTCTAATCATCATACCCATGAAGCCTATAGCGAACAACATTGCAGCAAGTGTTAGATACCAATCAGTAGTTACTTCAAGCATTGCTGCTTCTTTTCTTTATGTCATAAGCCAGTGCAATAGCTGCTGCAGTTGCAACAATTAACAATATTGAGATTATTTCAAACGGCAATATCCAATCTGTAAATAGAACACCTGCAATTAATTGTGGAGTTCCTTCTACGTCGTATTCAACAGGTGGAAACCAGAGATCCCATGTGAAGTCGGAACTTACTGCTACATATGCTAATAATGAAATAAGAATTAAAAAAACTCCACTTACTAAAAATGTTTGTCCTTTAATTGAGTCAGTTGATTGTTCTTTTTTATCAACTCCAATCATCATTATTACAAAAAGAAACAACGTCATTACAGCACCTGCATAAACCAGCATTTGAACCATTGCTACAAAAGTTGCATTCAAAGTTATATATATGATTGCTAATGAAACTAAAGTCATAACTAACCCCATAGCATTGTGTACGGGATTTCTAGCAAATATAACTATAAGTGCACCAATAATAATTAAGCTAGCAGGAGCAAAAAAGAGAAGTGCCTCAACCAATTTACTCTTCCTCCAACGTCTGTCCTTCTTCGGGTGGTTTTTTTCCGACACCTAATGAACCAGACCAATTAACTACATTTTGAAAATTAGGATTTCCATTAGGAGAAGTTGCCCTCATCCATCCATCTGATGTGTTTAATTCATCTACATTAGTTAACTTGGTTTGGTCTTCATGTGCATTCGGTGTTCCATCATCTTTCACAACAAGAACTTCTTTATCGAAAATTGCTTCTGATCTATTAGTAACGCTCATCTCGAAAAGAGATGTCATTGTAATTGCTTCAGTAGGGCAAGCCTCGACACATAACGCACAATAAATACATCTGAGCATATTTATTTCGTAAATAAAACCATATCTTTCTCCTGGACTTACAGGATTTTCTTCAGGGTTATCTTCACCTCGAACATATATACATTGTGCAGGACACACACCAGCGCACAATTCACAACCAATACATTTTTCCATACCATCTTCATACTTATTAAGAACATGGCGACCATGAAATCTTTGAGGTTTTTTTCTAAATTCTTTTGGATACTTATCAGTTACCGATTTTCGAAATAATTCTTTAAAAGTAACCTTTAATCCTTTTATTAAACCAAAACTATCACTCATAAATTAACTCCACGGTAAACCAAACTCTCTTAATCCTAAAACAATTGCCGATAAAATAAGCCACACTAATGAAGCAGGGATGAGTCTTTTCCAGCCAAGCTCCATTAATTGATCGTATCTCAGCCTTGGTAAAGTTGCTCTAATCCATACAAATATAAAAAGTAATAAAAAAGTTTTAACACCTAGCCAAATAATTGGCATTATTGCAGATAACACGGGTGGTAGAAAATTCTCAAAAGTAGGCCCAAGCCATCCACCTAAGAAAAAGGTTGCTGTGATTGCGCACATATTGAACATATTTATGTACTCTGCTAGAAAAAACATTGCAAAACGAAAGCCCGAATATTCTGTATGAAAACCTCCGACTAATTCTTGTTCGGCCTCAACTAAATCAAAAGGAGCTCTGTTAACTTCAGCTACAGCAGCTATAAAAAATATACCAAAAGCGATAAATTGTGGAAATATATTCCATTTTGGTATGAATGAAACAATTGAACTGAGGATTGGAATAGAAGTTGATAAATTTCCAGATTGACTGCTTACTATATCGACCAGTGATAGAGATCCTGAATAAAGAATCACGGGAACAAGTGATAAACCCATTGCTGCTTCATATGAAATCATTTGTGCAGAAGCCCGAACTCCACCAAGCAGTGGATATTTAGATCCTGAAGACCAACCGGCTAAAACAACGCTGTAAACAGCGATAGAAGAAAGTGCCAAAAAGTACAAAACTCCTACATTTAAATCAGCACCTACAAAATCTACTACATAATCTTTACCACCAACTTCAATATTCAAATCTGGACCTAAAGGAATAATCATAAAAATTAGAAAAGAAGGTACCAATGCCAGAATTGGTGCAAGAAGATACATGGCCCTGTCAGCCTTAAGAGGCATAATTTGCTCTTTTAGTAATAATTTTATTGCATCTGCTACAGTCTGTAAAATTCCAAAAGGACCTGCTCTATCGGGCCCAACCCTAGATTGCATTCCAGCAACTAATTTTCTTTCAAGCCATATCAGCAATATAGTATTTGTTAATAAAACACCTAAAACAAGACTCGCTTTAATTAAGGCAATTATTAATTCAGTTGACATTTAATGCTTCTTTCACACGACTAGGTAAAACTTTAATTTCCTTTGAAAAATCAAACTTGTTAAGATCTCTTCTGTTAATAGGGATATAAATTAAATCATTAGGTAGATTGTCATTGATTATATAAGATACTGTAGTTTCTATATCGCCTTGAACCATAGAACATTGTCCAGAAGTTAAGTTAAATTTATCAACAATATCTTGACTTACTTCTATAAACTTTTTTGAACCAAGAAGTGAAATACTTTCAGAATGTCTTTCTGTTACAGAATCTCCATATAGTTTTTCACCTGTATAAAAGAGAGCTTCGGTTGAATTGTTTTCAGATGTATTAATTGCAGGTTCATAAACATTAATGATTCCATCTAAATTAGATGGTTTATCTAAATTATCAAAAACTGGTTTTGAAGAAGTTTCAATATTTACAAATGCTTTATTGTTAAGATCTTCCAAGCTGTTTGAATCATTTGATAAACCAGCAAAATTCATAAGGCTTGTTATAAATTCCCAATCGCTTACTGTTTGGCCTGGAGATGGTACCAGTTTATCTATTCGAGATGTCCTAAACTCAATATTTGTAAAAGATCCTTCTTTTTCACCCAACGTTGAGCTAACTGGTATTACAAAATTAGACAACTCTGCTGTTTCGTGATTAAAAATATCTAAAGAAACAACAGTATCTAAATTTTCTATTATGGATTTTATTTGATTTGAATAGAAAGACCTACCAACAGGATCTGCTCCTACAATAAACAACAAGTCAGTATTCTCGCCAGAAATATTTTCAACAAAATCTCTTGTCCCTTTTATATTTTCTAAAGTTTGAAAAGCACCATAAATATTACCTTTTGTATAAGCATTTAAAATTTTTGTATTTGAATTTGATCTCAAGAACTCAAATAATTCTGTGACACTATCATCAGATTGTTGAGGTGTAGACTTCCCAATAATAGCTGTAACATTTTTACCTATTACATAATTTTTTATCTCATTTAGTTTTGATACATCTTTAATTATTTCAAAATTTTTAGAAACTGTTTCTTTGCCATAAAATACATCTGCTATGTCGCTTAAAGTTTTATTAGTATGACCAAAAACAATTAACTTAACACCCTTTTTGACAGCTTGTCTTACTCTTAAATAAAGTACTGGCATTTTTTCTTTTAAATCTTCAGCCCATACCACTATTGCATCGGATGAATTTAAATCGTCAATTTTAGCCAATTCATTGTCTTGGCCAAAGTGTCCTTGGTATAGTAAATCATCATTTATGTAAAAGCTTTGCTCAGTATCAGATATAGATTTTGAAAATTCTCTAAATGCTACATAATCTTCATTAGCCAAATTTGATCCAAGAAGAAAATTAACTTTAGTTTTTCTATCTTGAATTATTTCTGAAAGTTCAGAATAAACATCTTGTATTTCAACATCTACAAAATTATTGTTGATACTTTTTTGTGGTGTTTTTAATCTTTTTTCAGAATTTAAATACTCAAAATTATAACGACCTTTATCACACAACCAGCCTTGATTTACAGAATCATTGTCAACACCTAAGATTCTTAACATTTTATTCTGAGAAGAGTTCAACTCAATAGAGCATCCCATTGAGCATCCGTTGCATGTAGACCTTGTCGACTTTAAATCCCATGGCCTTGCTTTAAATCTATAAGACGTTGATGTTAAAGCACCTACGGGACATATCTGTACAGTGTTTCCAGAAAAATATGATTTAAAGGGTTCGTTCGGAAATGTGTTAACCTCTGTTTTATTTCCTCTTTGAATAAACTCAATTAAGGGGTCTCCTGATATTTCATCTGAAAACCTAGTACATCTTGCGCATAAGATGCACCTTTCTCTATCCAGTAAAATTATTTCAGAAATATTTATTGGTTTTTCAAAATGTCTTTTTTCCTCAACAAAACGGCTTTCACCTGGTCCATATGCCATTGTTTGATCTTGTAAAGGACATTCTCCAGCTTTATCACAGATAGGACAATCAAGTGGGTGATTAATTAGTAAGAACTCTAAAACTCCCTCTTGAGCTTTTTTTACAACATCTGATTCAGTATCCACAACCATTTCATCAGTTATTTCAGTCGTACATGAAGGAACAAGCATTTTGCCCCTCGGTGTTTCAATTTCAACTAAACACATTCTGCACATACCTACTGGATCTAAGCGTTTATGCCAGCAAAATCTTGGTATGTGAATACCAGAATCTTCACATGCTTCTATTAATAGTTTGTTTGAATCAGACTGAATGTCTATACCGTTGACGTTTAAATTTACCTTATCACTCATAACAATACTTTTGTTGGAATCAGGCTTTCAACTTCATCCCTGAAATCGTTCATTAATGAAGTTATAGGTGAAACGGCTGATGGGCCAAGAGGACATATTGTTGTCATCTTCGGTGGCCATGTTAAGCCTGGAGAAATATTGTCACAAACATCCAAGAGTAAGTTAATATCTGATGTTCTACCTCGTCCGCTAGCTATTCTATCTAATATCATCTCAAGCCATGTAGTGCCTTCACGACATGGTGTACATTGACCACAAGATTCGTGGGCAAAGAAACTAACAATACTTTTAGCAGCACTAACTAGATTTGTGTCTTCATCCATCATTACTACTGCACCAGATCCAAGCATTGAGTTATTGTTTGCGACATCATCTATTGTCATTTTGATATCTAACTGATCTCCCCTAAACCAAGGAGCAGAAGCACCTCCGGGTATATAAGCTTTAACTTTCTTATTATTCCTTATGCCTCCTCCAAGAGTGTCAACAAACTCGCCAAAAGAAGTTCCCATTTCAATTTCATAATTTCCCGGATTGTTTACATGTCCGGATAGACTAAAAATTCTAGTTCCAGTAGAGCCCTCTACTCCAAGCTTATTGTACTCTTCTCCACCATTCTCAATAATCCATGGTACTGAAGAGATAGTTTCTACATTGTTAACTAATGTTGGCTTCATGTACAAACCTTTAACTGCTGGGAAATATGGTGGTTTTAATCTTGGTTCGCCTCTTCTTCCTTCAAGAGAGTTAAGCAATGCAGTCTCTTCACCACATATATAAGCTCCTGCACCTAAGTGAACAACAATATCAAGATCAACTTCGGACCCAAAAATATTCTTGCCCAAATAGCCTTTTTCATATGCCTGTTCCACAGCTTGCTGTACTCTTCTAGCAGGTTTTGCATACTCACCTCTTATGTATATAAAAGCTTCTTTTATATTTGCTGAAAAACAAGTAATAATCATTCCTTCAATAAGTTGATGTGGGTCTCTTTCTAGCAAAATTCTATCCTTAAAAGTGCCTGGTTCTGACTCATCAGCATTTATTACTAAATACCTATCCTCATCTTCAGCTAAAAATCCCCACTTAACACCTGTAGGGAATCCTGCGCCTCCTCTTCCTCTTATATTTGAGGATTTAATTTCTTCTAAAATATTTTCTGGAGAACTATTTAATAGAGTATTTTTTGCAGTTGTGTATCCATTATTTTTTTCATAACTTTCAATTAGATGACTATCTTCAGGATTGTCTCGCATATGTTTTGTAAGAAGTATTGTTTCATTCATTTTTTTGCCTTGGTTGTTTTTAATGTTTGAAAACCAGGAGCATTTGAAGTAGCGCCAGTATTGTCTGTAATAGCCCAATCAAATGATTTCACTCCCCCAAAATCTTTCTGCATATCATCTGCCACAACAATATCTGGTTGTTTTTCTTTTAACCAATTACATAAATTAATTGCATTGTCTCCAGTAAGACCTTCTACCGTTTCATAATTCACTTGCATTGCTGGTGCTCCACCACAAGCACCAATACACTCAACAGCTTCAAAAGTAAATAATCCATCTTCATCCGTTTCGTTGTTGTTTAGTCCAGTAAAATCCTGTACTTTACTTATTACTTCGCTTGAATTATTTATTTCACATGAAATTGATTTACAAACACTTATCAAATATTTTCCAGTAGGTTCTTGTTTATACATTGAATAAAAAGTAGAAACAGATTTTACTTGTACTTCTGTTATGCCAACTAGATCACTTATAACACTAATTGAGTCATCTGAAATATAACCATCTTTACTCTGCGCTAAATGCAAAAGCGTTCCCAAGGCTGATCTTTTTTGAGGGTATAGCTTAATGATTTTTTTTGCTTGTTTTAATAACTTTTCATCCCAGCTCATCTGTCTACATCTCCTATGACAGGGTCTAAAGACGCTATCGCCGCAACTGCATCTGCAATTGGACTATCTGTCATTATTACTGGTAAAGCTTGTAAATTACAAAATGAAGGACCTCGTACATGCAGCCTATAAGGTTTTGAAGAACCATCCGAAACTATGTAGCAGCCTAATTCACCTCTAGGTGATTCAATTGCAACATAAGCATCTCCTTCAGGAACCTTGAACCCTTCTGTATAAATTTTAAAGTGGTGAATCAAAGCTTCCATAGACTCATCTAGTCTCTTACGAGGAGGTGGTGTAATTTTTTTATCTTGAACTTTATAAGGACCCTTGGGCATATTAGTCATTGCCTGTTCTATGATTTTTAAACTTTCAAATATCTCTAGTACTTTTACTCGCCATCTCGCAAATACATCTCCTTCATTCAAAATTGGAATATCAAAGTCATAATTCTCAATTCCTGAATACGGTTGTGATTTTCTTAGATCCCAAGAGTATCCAGATGCTCTTAGGCTTGGGCCTGTTATACCATAAGCAAAACATTCTTCTGTTGTAAGTATCCCAACATTTTGTAATCTCCCTTTCCAAATTGGATTATCTAAAAGCATATCGTCATAATCTTGTAATTTTTCAGGTATTATTTTAAGGATTTCTTTTACATCTTTTTGCCATCCATCAGGTAAGTCAGCGGCCACTCCACCCGGTCTTATATAATTATGATTCATTCTAAGTCCAGTTGTTTTTTCAAAAAAATCTAAGATTAGTTCCCTTTCTCTAAAACCAAAAATCATCATAGACAAAGCACCTATATCCATGCCACCCGTAGCTAGAGCAACTAAATGTGAGGACACCCTGTTTAATTCAGTCATGAGTATTCTTATCGTTTCAGCTCTTTTTGGAACTTCTATACCAATGAGTTTTTCTGTAGTTAATGAAAAGACTAGCTCATTAAATAAAGGTGAAAGGTAATCCATTCTTGTAGTATTTGTGGGTCCTTGAAAGTAATTTAATTCTTCACCTGTTTTTTCCATTCCAGTATGTAAGTACCCAATGATTGGTTTTACTCTTCTAACAACTTCCCCTTCAAGCTCAGCTTGAAGCCTTAAAACTCCATGTGTTGATGGGTGCTGGGGTCCCATGTTAACGATCATCCGTTCATCATCTGATGTTTCTTCTTCAATTACAAAATCATCAACAACTTCAGTTCCGGTTTGAATTTTTATTTGTTTTTCATTCTCATTTTCAAGCATTTTTTGAGAACCCTCATCAGTTGAAGATATGTTCCATCCACCTTCTTCTGAGTTTGTTGCCCAAAAATCGAGCTTGTTTTTGAAGTTAGAAAGTTTACTTTTTTTGATATTATTATTTTTCACTTAATCAACCTTTGGCGCATTCTTAAATTGAACTGGTATTCTTCCTGATCCATAATTTTTTCTTAATGGATGGCCTTCCCAATCGTCTGGCATTAAAATTCTGGTTAAATCAGGATGATTTTCAAAAACTATACCAAACATGTCATATGCTTCTCTTTCATAAAAATTTGCACTTGGGTATATTTCAGTTATTGATGGCAGTGTTAAGTCTTCATCCTTAACAAAAACTTTTACAGTTTTTCGTAAATTTTGGGAAGTAGACAAAAACTGTACAACTACTTCGAATCTAGGTTCTTTTTTTCTAAACCAATCAACAACTGTTAAATCAACCATCATTTCAAAACTGTCATTCTTAATAGATTCAATTAAAGCTTTATATTCTTCTGGAGTTGTTTCTATAATTTCTGGATTCATCTGTTAATCTCTCCAGCCATGATTTTTTCATGTAGTGTCAATATTCCGTGCATAAGAGACTGTGGTCCGGGTGGGCATCCTGGTACATATATATCAACAGGTACTATGTGGTCTACTCCCTGAACTAATGCATAATTGTTAAACATTCCACCCGTTGATGAGCATGCACCCATAGCAATAACCCATTTAGGATCGGCCATTTGATCATATACCTGCCTTAGAACGGGAGCCATTTTTTGAGAAACTCTTCCAGCTACAATCATCAAATCAGCTTGTCTTGGTGATGCTCGGAAGACTTCCATTCCATACCTTGCTAGGTCATATTTAGCACTTCCAGCTGCCATCATCTCAATAGCACAACATGCTAAACCAAATGTAACTGGCCACATGGACTGAGTTCTTGACCATCTAACAGCTTTATCAATGGTTGTTGTGAAAATATTATCTGGAGTGTACATTAGGCTACCTCTTGCAATTCTTCTTTAAAATATCTTTCTCTACGCGGAATATTCCAATCTAAAACTCCTTTTTTCCAAACATAATAAAGAGTCTCAAGAACAAAAAATGTAAATATTGATATTGCGGCAATACCAAACCAACCTAAGTCATTAAATCTTGTAGCCCAAGCAAATAAAAATATTATTTCAATATCAAAAACAATATAAAGCATTGCAACCATATAAAACTTAACTGGAAATCTTTGAGATGGTTCAACTTCAGGAAAAATTCCACATTCATATGGAGCAAGTTTTTCAGGTGTGGCATTTTTTGGAGATAAAATATATGAAGCTCCTAAAGACGCCAAAGCAAAACCAACCGCAACAACCAACATAACAAGTATTGGAAGCCAATTTATCATGTTCCCTCCATATTTGTGAAATATTTCACAAGCTATGCTCTTATTGTACTAGCAATAATATGTTAAATTATTTTGCTTATTAGTTTTTTGATCGAAAAGCTAATAATTTGGAAGGAAGAAGGAATTTATAGGCTATTTTTATCACTTCTGTAATAGTTAAGTAAGCCTCATCAAATAAGAGTTCAACTACAAAATCAATAGTATCTTGATCTTTTGATGCCACCCTTAACAATCTCTTTGTCATAAAAGGACTTTGTAAAATAAGCCTTGCTAAAGCACAACTTAAATAATGCTTTCTAAATCTTTTTGTAAACTCTTTTTCATATATATCAATTCCAAGACTTAGTCCATCAGTATCAATTACATGATGCGTATTCTTAGCTAGTAGATATCCAGCTTCCATACCATAAAATATTCCCTCTCCACTCATTGGATTTATCATTGAGCTTGCATCTCCAATTAGAGCAACATTAAAATCTCTGTTTCTTTTTGGACGAGAAGATGCAAATGGTAGTAAGTATGATTTTTGCTTCCTTATGTTTTCTACAATCACACCCCTGCCTTCAAGTTCTGTAACAAAATTATCTAACAGTTTATTAATATCTAATTTATCCTTTTTAAAAATACTTACTGGGACTCCAATTCCAATATTTAATAAATTGCCCTTGCTTGGAAATGCCCAGGCATAGCCTTTATCAGCTGATACATTTATCTCAAACATTAAAGTTCTCTCTTTAAATATTTCTAGATAGTTTGGACTATCAATATACGCTCTAATAGCAATTGCTTTATGCCAGTCTGAATTAGGCTCATAATTTAATTTTTTTCTTATTCTAGAGTTTGCTCCATCAGCCCCTACAAGAATCTTTGTTAAAAATTCTAAATCTTCATTATCATTTTTAACCTTTACATTTAAACTTTTGTCTTCATTGGAAGTAAAGTCTACAAAACTATACCCTTCATAAACATCAACACCCTCATCCTTGGCAAGGTTTAATATTCTATTATCGAGGTCAATGCGTGGTATGACATAAACTATTGAATCATCTTTATTTTTGACTTGAGGAATATAATTTTGAATACCTATATTGTCAGGCCCATAAAGCGTCGTGGAAACAACCTGGGGCTCGCCGTCTAAAATGTGTTCATTATTGAATCTTTTTAGAGCACTTATTACACCAGGGCCTATTGCGTCACCGCATGATTTATCCCTTGGAAAAATTGATTTATCAACTAAACCTACTACTAAATCAGGATTTAAATTTTTGTATGATATTGCAGCATTTGCACCTGCAGGGCCTGCTCCAATAATTAAAACATCATATTTTTTAACGTTTTTTTGCATATTTTAATAACATACATTGAATTTCTGTTAATACGAAACTAAAAAAAGGTATTAAATAATTACATATAAATTCTATTTCTAATTAGATTGTGCATTAGTGAAAGAAAATAAAAAAATTCCACCCGCAACTGTAAAAAGACTTCCTCTTTATTTACAGTGTCTTGACCAACTAAATGATGACGATATTGGAATATCATCTAGAAGATTAGCCGAACTTGCTAAAGTAAATGATGCACAAGTAAGAAGAGACCTCTCATATTTAGGCACATTGGGCACACGGGGTGTTGGTTATGATATATCTACTTTAAGAAATCAATTACAACTCGAGTTGGGACTTGTGGAGGGTTGGAGTGCTGTAATTGTTGGAATTGGTAATCTTGGTTCTGCTTTGGCACATTATGGTGGTTTTAGAGAAAAAGGTTTTGGAATTGTTGGCTTATTTGATGCCGATCCAAAAAAAGTAAATAGCCAAGTTGCAGGCTTAGTCATTAAGCCTCTAAGTGATTTAGAAAAATATTGCGAAAAATTTAATGTTGCTATTGGAATTATCGCAACACCTGGACAGTACGCTCAGGAAGTTGCAGACGAGTTAATCAACTGTGGTGTTAGATCAATTCTTAACTTTGCGCCAGTTCTGCTCAAAAATACTCCCGATGTTCAAATTAGATCTGTTGACCTTTCTCAGGAACTGCAGATTTTAAGTTATTATTTAGATAGACCAGTTCTTAAAGCTGTAGATTAATCTATTTCTGATATACATATCCAAGCAGAGATCTAAATACCAAACTGACGTTTAGACCAATCCAAAGTGTTGATATTGTATTTTGAGTTTTTAATAAATAAGCACAAACTAAAAAACCAGCGATTGACGAAACAATTGTAAGAAAAGAAAATTGTTTAGACCTATCAAGTCCAAGTAGAACCCCATCCCAAAGAAATGCGTAACAACCTATAAATAAACTTAGCGCAACAAGAGCTCTGAGTTGTAAATTAATATATAAATTAAAGTTATTTGCCCCAAAAATCTCTACAAAATATTCCAGGAAAAGAAAAGTCGTTAATGCAAGCAATAAAGAAATAACCGTTGTTACGGTGATAAGTTCTTTTTGTAATACAGATTTTTGATATTTTTCCTTTTTTGAAACAAGCTCTGAAATTAATGTCTGAGAAGCTATTGCTATTGCATCAACAAAAATGTAACCAACTGACCAAAGCTGAAGTAAAATATGTTGCAAGGCGATTTCCTGCATTGACATCAATGATGATCTATTTCTTAAATATGCCATGAATATAGTTAGAAATAAAGATCGAATTAAGATATAAACTCCTACATTAAAAAATTTTTTTCGCAGAGTATTTTTATCAATATTTTCTTGATTAGAGGGATGATGATTCAACTGTTTTTTAAGAATCATTGTTGAATAAATTGAAGCACAAAAAAAAGCAAGTGAACTAGCAAATCCAATCCCGCCAGCACCAAGACCCAAAAACAGTCCGAAGAATAAGCTAAAAACTATATTTGAAATTGATACAATTAAAGCACTATAAAAAGTGATTTTTGCATATTTTAGACCCCTCAACACAGCAGTTGAATGCATGTTTACTAAGTAAAACGGGAGCCCAATACATCTATATATTAAATAATCAGATGAAAGCAATTGAATATTGTCTGTTGGTTGAAAAGTAGATATTAAATAATCACTGCTAAGGAACAAAATAAAAAAAGAACCTAAACCGAGAATTACAGAAACATTTCTGCCAAATTTTATAAAGTAATTTAATTGATTTATTTCTTTTTTAGTATTGAGCGAAGAGACAAGTGGAGTTGTTCCATATGCAAGAAAGATAAATACCCAAATAAAAACAAAATAAATCGTTTCACCAATACCAATTGCAGAAAGTGTTTCTAAATTGATAACACTGGCAATTTTTGAATCAATCAAACCAACTATTGGCTCTAAAGCTAACCACAAAAAAATAGGATAAGAATTGACCCATATATCTTTTCTGACATTATTAATCATTGTAACTTTTTGCTTTTAAAACACCCCAGAGCATAATTTGTTCATGAGCTTCTATGCCTAAACTTTGAGGAGTAATAACTTTTTTAAAATTATAATTTTTTTTTGCAAACTTATTTAAGAGCTGAGTAGGAGTTTGTGTTTGTTGATTATATGGAAGTTCAAACTCATAAATTATATTATTTTCTAATTCTTGAAAATCTGAATCTTCTACTATTACATTTTCATTTTTTAAAAAATACCTCAACCCGTCAGAAAGAGTCTTTGCAAAAATATTTAAATCTATATTTGTCATGAGAAAACTTGAACAATAATTAAACCTATTGGACCCGAGACAACACCTATCCCAACAAATCGAAACTCATTATCTAAAATTGTATTTCGATGAGAATCAGATTGCATTAAGCTTTGGTGTCCAGACCTCACTGTAGATGAAATTGCTAAATTTTCACCAACAGTAGTATATGGAAAACCAACTTTTGCCAGTCTATCGTTTATACTTTCACCATTTTTTGGGTTTTGATGGCACCAGAATCCTTCTGTGTACATTTCATATGCATATGCTTGAGCAACATTTGTCAAATATTGATTAAGTTCTAAACCATCAATATTTTCATTTTGTCTTTCTAGTGAAAGTAAGTTATAAATTTCAAGTGAAAAATCCTGTCGTGTCTGTAGATTAGAAATAGTATATTTTGGTATTTCTAAGCAGCCATCATCATCAACAACAACAGAAGACTTTCCTGTTAGATAATTAATTCTATTGATTACTTTAAGCAAATCCGTACCAATGACCACTTCGAGAGTTTGCTGAGGGGTACCTTCCGGACTTACGTAAAAATTAACAAGATTTGATTCACTTACTGAATTTTGAAAATAATTTGGAAGATTGGTCATATTTGTTGCAGTAAATATGAGAGTTAAAATTAAATTACTCACTAAAAGGGAAATAGAAGCTCCCAATGCTTTACTTCCTAAATCTGCTTTCTTTACTCGATTCGAGAGCAAATTAAGTAAAAATGAAGCAAGTGTAAGTATCGCAACGAAAATTAAAATCCCTCCAAAAACTTCAGATAATTCTAAGTTCGAATTAAGCCAACTACTTATATATGCTCCAATCTGATAGGAATATCTAAAACTTAAAGCAACAGCAATTAATAGAGTAAACAAATAAAAAAATTGGAAAATAGCTCCTTTTTTCCATCCCAAAATTAAAAAATACAACATAAAAAGGTACAAAAATATATCTAAATATTGCTGATTTGATAAATCAATTAGTAAATTTTCAATTATTTCAGTCATTATTATTCATTGTATTTGTAAATTATTTCAATCTGCTATTGAATAGTACTAAATATCCGCTATTGTTTAATAATTCCTACAAATTAGTAGGTTTTTTTAATTTCAGTGACTGAAAGGAAATTATATATGAAGAATCGCAAAGCTTTGGCTTTGATTGCGATTTTAGCACTAGTTGCTGCGGCCTGTGGTGGGTCTGATACAGCGGACGAAGTTGCAGAGGTAGAAGTTGAAACAACTGAAGCACCTGCTACTACTGAAGCGCCTGCTACCACAGTAGCTGCTGTCTCTGGAGACCCTCTAGTTCTTGGTACTTTGATGCCATTAACTGGAGACTTGGGCTTCCTCGGACCTGGTATTGAATCAGGAGCAATTCTTGCTGTTAAGCAAATCAATGCTGCTGGCGGTGTAAATGGACAAGATGTTGTCTGGGTACAAGGTGACTCAGGAACTGCTCCAGATGTTGCATCTGCTAGTTTAGCTACGCTTATTGGTGAAGGTGTTGCTGGAGTAATGGGAGCCGCTGCTAGTGGTATCTCTTTAGCTATTATGCAAACTGCTATTGATGCAGGTGTCGTAATGGTTTCTCCATCAAATACATCACCACAATTTACAAAAGTTAAAAATGGTGGGTTCTACGCAAGAACCGCACCTTCTGATCTTTTACAAGGTGCAGTTTTAGCTCAAGTACTTATTGATGATGGAGTAGAAACTCTCTCAATAATTTCAAGAGCAGACTCATATGGTAGAGGATTAGCAGAAGCTACTGCTTCATCATTTGAAGATGCTGGTGGTGTTGTTAACACTATCGTATATCACGACCAAAATGCAACAGAGTTCTCCTCTGAAGTAACACAGGTTGGGAAAAATAGTTCCGATGCAATAGTTGGTATTCTTTTCCCTTCAACTGGTTGTGGTGTATTGCAAGCTGCTTTTGAACAAGGAAGTATCGAAACTCCATGGTATTTTACTGATGGTGTTCGTGGTGCAAATCTTAGTTCAGAATGTGGATTGGGCAATTCACTTGATGGTTATAAGGGCACAGCTCCTGGATCAACTGCCGGTGCTGCATTAGACGCATTTACAGAAGCGTATAAAGCAGAATTTGGTGAAGATCCAGCTCCATATTCAGCTCAAGCATATGATGCAATCATGATTATGGCATTATCTGCTGCTGCAAATGGTGTAACTGGTGCTGATATAGCTTCAGGACTTGTTGAGGCATCTGGAAACGGTACTGCATGTATCGGAGTAGAATGTCTTGCTTCAGCAGCTGCTGGTGAAAACATTGATTACAAAGGTGCATCCGGAGATATAAATCTAGATGAACAAGGTGATCCTACAGCTAGTACATATGATGTATGGCAAATCACTAGTGGTGACGAAGAAGAGATTATAAAGTCAATTGACTTTGGATCTTAATTCAAGCTATAAATTTAAAAAAGGCCTGATTTATCAGGCCTTTTTTTTATAATTTACCTAAGTATAAATCTATAACTTTTTCATCATTTAATAGATCTTTACCTAAACCGGTATATGCATTTCTACCTTGATCTAATACATATCCCCTGTTACAGAAGCGTAATGCTCTCTTTGCATTTTGTTCTACTAAAAGGATTGATACCCCACTTTGATTAATATTTTCAATGTATCCAAAAACTTCATCTATTGCTTTTGGAGACAACCCAGCAGAGGGCTCATCTAATAATAAAACCTCTGGTTTTGAAATTAAAGCTCTTCCTAATGCTAAAAGTTGTCTTTGTCCACCTGATAAATTACCGGCTCTTTCTTTTCTTTTTTGAAAAAGTATTTCAAACATTGAGTAAATTTCTTCAAAAAACTTATTTTGCTTATCTTTAGTAGTCCAAAGACCCATTTCTAAATTTTCTTCAATTGTTAGACTTGGGAAAACATTAGATACTTGCGGGACATAGGCAATGCCTTTTTGTATTAATTCAAAACTTTTTATTTCTTTCAATTCGTTTCCATTAAAAAAAATTTTTCCACCAAAAATAGGTATGAGGCCCATTATTGCTTTAAGCAATGTGGACTTTCCCGCTCCATTTGGTCCAATAATTGAAACTACTTCTTTTTCTTTTAATACAAGATCAACTCCTTGAAGTATGTTTAAGCCTTTTACGTACCCCGATGCAAGTCCGTTTACTTCAATAATCGGTTTAATCATCAGAACTACCTAAATATGCTTCGATAACTTTTTGATCAGATCTTACAAAATCAGGTTTTCCATCAGAAATAATTTTACCTTCGGCCATTACAACTACTCTTTTAGAAATTTTCATAACTGCATCAATATTGTGCTCAACCATTAATATGTTTATCCCTTGTGAATTTAAATTGAGAATAATCTCTAACAACTCTTCTGAAAGCTTAGGGTTTACACCCGCTAAAGGCTCATCTAAAAGTAAAATTTTTGGGTTCTTCATCAAAGACCTTCCAAGTTCTAGTAATTTTTTTTGACCTCCAGACAATTCTCTTGCATAGGAATCTTTCATTTCAATTAGATTGAGTAATTTAAGGGTTTCATCAATCTTCACATTTAAGTGATCTTCTTGTTGCTTAAGTGTTTTTGTTTGTATTAATGATTTCAAGAAACCTTCATTCTTTATTGAGCTACCAGCAAATTTCATATTTTCATAAACCGACATACGATCAAAAACACGTGTTAACTGAAAGGTTCTTACCATTCCTAGCCTTGCTAATTTGTAGGAATTTAATTTTGTTACATTTTTTTCATTTAAAAATATACTTCCTGAATCCGCACTTTGAAATCTTGTTATTAAATCAAAAAAAGTAGTTTTACCAGCACCATTGGGACCTATAAGACTCGTGATTTCACCCTCATATAATTCAAAACTATCTACATTAACTGCTTCTAAACCACCAAATCTTTTTTTTAAAGACTTAACTGATAAAATACTATTTGACATCTAAAAGAAGCTCCTCTTTGTCCCCAAGGATTCCGCTTGGTTTAAAAATCATACAAAACATAATTAGCAAGCCAACAATAACAAATCGTACACCTGCAAGCTGCTGACCATCTGGGCTTTCAAATAAAAATCTTGAAATAGTATCTGTTCCAGCAATAATTACCCAAAATATTACTGCTCCTAATGCAGGGCCACCCAAACTTCCAACTCCTCCAAGTATTAGTGCAGCCCAAACATAAAAAGTTAGGACAGGCACAAATGTTGATGCTTGAACCGTACCATAATTAAAAACTAAAAATATTCCTGACAACCCTCCTATTGCAGCACCAAGCATGAAGCTTTGTAGTTTTAGTAAAACTGCGTTCTTACCAAGTGCTCTTACTGCGTCCTCATCTTCTCTTACAGCTCGCAAAGCTCTCCCCCAAGGTGATTTTTTTAACCTAGCCAAAATTATTAATACAAAAACAATTGAGAACCAAGTCAATAATCCAACCCATAGCTGAGCTGAAGAAATATTATAATTCTCACTAAATTGTGTAATAAAATCTGGCCTAGAATTTTGTAGAGAATCTGAAAATTGAATAATTCCATAGACTCCTCCTGTTAAATCTTCAAAGTCACGAACTAGTAATCTGAAAATTTCTGCAGCTGCAATGGTTACGATTGCTAAATAGTCACCTCTTAGTCTTAAAGTAGGTAAGCCAAGTAATAGACCTAACAAGGCCGAAGCTATCAAACCTAAGATAATTGCAAGAGGAAGTGGTAGCCCAGTACTTATAACTACACCCTCTCTCCCAAGAGAATGAGGAATCAATAGAACTGTTGTGTAAGCACCGATTCCCATAAAAGCTGCATGGCCAAAATTTAAAAGACCAGTCCACCCAAAATGAACATTTATTCCAATAGCTGCAAGTCCATATATTCCGGCAAAAGTTAAGAGGTTGACAAATACTCTTCCTCCTCCAGAATCATTTGAAAAGAATATGTAAAAAAAAGATAAAACAAGAATGATAAAAGCTGTAAAGTATTTATTCATGAAATTCTATCTTTACTTCCAAAAATGCCCTGAGGCCTAACAAGTAATATAACAATCATTAAAGCAAGTGCTATCGCATTTTTAGCTTCAGTATGACCATCCATGAATTGTAAGCCAACACTGAGTTGAACAAGTATTCCAATTATAAACCCACCAAACATTGCACCAAATGAAGTCCCTATCCCACCGAGAACTGTTCCAGCAAAAATTAATAAAAGAATCAAAAAACCCATGTTCCATCTAACATTATTAATTACACCTTGAATTATTCCGGTAAATCCAGCCAACATGCTTGAAAATACCCATGTAACTAAAATTATATAATCTGAATTTATTCCTGATACATTTGCGAGTTCTGAAGAGTCACGAACTGCTCTCATGGCCTTGCCAGTTTTAGTAAAGGTTAGAAAAATACCAACTAAAACCATCACAATAAATCCTACGATCAATACTTGTACATTTCTGGGTGTTAATTGGATTCCAAAATAGTCTTGTCTTCTTTGCAGCTCTAAAATGTATGATGTTGGTTTTGCAGAAGCGAAAAGAAGATATATATGTCTTAAAAATATTGACAAGCCAATTGTTACTACTAAAACCGCAATGTTGCCAAAATTATTTTTTCTAAGTGGTCTAAAAAGAAGGAGTTCTAAAAGTCCACCAAAAACACCACATAAAACAGTACTAAGTAAAACTGAGGCTATAAAATTTATACCTAAAGGTGAAAATCTATCTAAGTATAAAAGACTAGAGTCTGGAGAAGATGAGAAAAAGAGGGTCATGATTGCTCCGAAGGCAATAATTTCTCCATGTGCAAAATTTACAATTCTTGTAACACCGTATAGCAATGAAAGCGCAACAGAACCTAAAGCTATAATTACACCAAGCAGTAATCCATTTCCAAGTTGCTCTATCATAATGAATTCTTATTTGTCATCAAAAAACCTAACATTTGAACCGTCCTCAACTATAACCTTTATTTTATATACCGTATCAGCTTGGTTTAAATATCCTATTGTAGCATTTATCCATGAAGCTG